>CBFHLW010000024.1:0-19175 GCA_965656805.1 Alphaproteobacteria bacterium | reverse complement strand
GCGCAAGACCCCGATTATTTAAATATGATTTTTTCTAAGGCAGTTGAAAAGCTTGAGAACCCATCAGCGAGTGGCATGATTGAATAAAGCTTATTTGGTTTGCGAAGCAATATCTGAAAGTTTAGAAATCACTTTATTAACACTGGCAAGCCTGTTTTGAATGTTGTCATATTGTCCCGCCAAAAAGAGCGTATGATCTGGGCGAAGTTTAATGCGATCTTGATACTCGTTAATAAATCGCACAAGGCCTTGAGGGTTAGAAAAACTATTATTTCGAAATGTTAAGCTTGCCCCTTTTGGTCCAGCATCTATTTTTTCAATTCCGGCACGATAACAAGCGATTTTTAGCTTAACAACGCTAAATAGGTTTTGAACTTCTTGAGGTAATGGACCAAAGCGATCAATCATTTCGGCAGCAAAACCTTCGACTTGTTCATCGCTATCGAGCAAAGATAAACGTCGATAAAGGCCCATACGTAATTCGAGATCGGGAATATAGTCCTCATTCATCATAACAGAGAGCCCCAGATTGATTTGAGGTGACCACGTTTCATTTGTTGGTACGCCCTGGCGGTCGGCAATCGCCTCTTCAAGCATGGATTGATAAAGTTCATAGCCCACTTCGCGGATATGTCCTGACTGTTCATCGCCAACTAAATTACCAGCGCCTCGCATATCGAGATCGTGGCTAGCTAGTGTGAAACCAGCCCCAAGACTATCTAGAGACTGGAGGACTTGAAGCCTTTTTTGTGCAGCGGGGGTCAAAGGTTTGTTTTCTTGATAGGTCAGGTATGCATATGCACGCTGCTTTGAGCGTCCAACCCTGCCCCGCATTTGGTATAATTGAGCAAGGCCAAACATATCTGCACGATGAATGATCATTGTGTTTGCCGTGGGAATGTCGAGACCAGACTCGATAATGCTCGTAGAGACCAGAACATCATATTGTCCTTCATAAAACGCTGTCATACGATCTTCTAAGTCGGTGCCAGCAAGTTGCCCATGGGCAGTGATAAACTTTACCTCAGGAATATACTCACTTAAAAATGCTTCTATCTCTGACAAGTCGGAAATGCGTGGCACTATATAAAAGCTTTGCCCTGCTCTGTATTTTTCACGTAAAAGCGCTTCACGCAAAATAACTCCGTCATGTGGTGTAATATAGGTACGAATAGCAAGCCGGTCGACTGGTGGCGTTGCAATCAGAGATAAGTCTCTTACCCCTGAAAGTGCCATTTGCAGGGTCCTTGGTATTGGTGTCGCGGTAAGGGTGAGAACATGTACATTGGTACGAAGGTCTTTAAGGCGTTCTTTATGTGCAACACCAAAATGTTGTTCTTCATCAACAATAACCAATCCCAAACGCTTGAAATCAATTGATTTACTCAAAAGTGCGTGCGTACCAATTACTATATCAACCTGTCCATTGCTTAGCCCTTCTTTGGTTTCTTTAGCTGACTTTGTATCGACCAGTCTTGAAAGCGTGCCGACTTTGATTGGGAGGTTTGAGAACCTAGCTTGAAAATTTTTAGCATGTTGGCGTGCTAGGAGTGTTGTTGGAGCAACGATAGCCACCTGCCCACCTGCCATTGCCACGACATGTGCTGCGCGCAAAGCTACTTCTGTTTTTCCAAAACCAACGTCTCCGCAAATTAACCGATCCATGGGGCGACCCCGTGAAAGGTCGTCGAGAACGGCTTCAATAGAATCAAGCTGGTCTTCTGTTTCTTCAAAAGGAAATCTTGCGCAGAACTCATCATAAAGGCCATGAATAGGTTCATATTTAGGAGCATCATGGAGGGCGCGCTCCGCGGCTATCCTGATCAGTGTGCCGGCAATCAAGTTTAAGCGTTCTTTGAGCTTTGCTTTCCGACTCTGCCATGCCTGTCCACCAAGGCGATCGAGTGTCACAGTCGCATCATCCCCCCCAAAGCGACTTAAGAGTTCAATATTCTCGACTGGTAAAAAAAGACGGGCGTTATCGTGATAGATGAGGCGAAGACATTCATGAGGGGCGCCTGTGACATCGACTGTCTCAAGACCTTCAAAACGGGCAATGCCGTGATCTACGTGAACAACAATGTCTCCATGATTTAGCGTTGAGGCTTCGGTTAGAAAATTCTCGGCTTTCTTTCGTTTGGTCGCCCGCACCATCCGATCACCCAGAATATCGGGCTCGGCGATAAACACGTAGTCTTTGGTTTCAAACCCTTGCTCCAGACCTATGACGGAGAAACCGACATCCCGCGGGCTTAAACTGCTCAGGTCACGATAGTCTTTAATGGTTTTTTGCTGCTGAATACCATGGTCATTTAACAGCCCAGCCATTCGGCTCGAAGCACCTTCGCTGGCACAATCAATAATGACAGGGCGTTTGATTTCTTGAATGCGTTCAAATAAGGAGTCGAACACATTAATACCTTCTTGAGCCCGTTCGGCAGAAAAATTATATCCAAGTGATGCATCCATATTCTGGCGCTCATCGCTTTGTGCAAAAGGCGATAGAATACGAAGTTTAAAGGCCTCGCTGAGTGCGTTATATTCATCACGGTTTAGATATAGCTGATCACATGGCAGAGGCCGGATTGGGGTAGAGAGAAAATTACCATTGTTCAAGGCCTCTAATCTGGCTTGGTAATATTCTTCAATTTGTTCCCAACGCTCATCAATGGCCTCCCCAGTTTGTGGATCAGTAAAAACAAGAGCTTCTGGGTTTATGTGATCAAAGAGTGTTTCGAGTTTGTCATGAAATAATGGCAACCAATGTTCCATGCCCTGGTGGCGTGCACCACTGCTAACGTTTTCATAAACAGAATCAGAAATAGCACCACCACCAAATATCCGAATATAGGCTTGCCGAAAGCGTTTAATGCTAACAGCGTCAAGGTGTACTTCTCCTGCGGCGATGAGGTCAAAGTGTGTTTCTGTTCCGACAGTTTTTTGTGTTTCCTCATCAAACAAGCGGATGGATTCTAGTGTGTTACCAAAAAAATCAAGTCTTATCGGTAAGCTACGTCCTGGCGGAAATATATCAATAATGCCGCCACGTTGGGCAAACTCTCCAGCTTCACGCACCGTTGACGTTCGACTAAAGCCAGACTCCACCAAATAGTGTACCAATTTATCAATATCAACCACTTGCCCTGGCTTGGCACTAAATGACTGGGCGCCAATCATATCTCGCGACGGTACACGTTGCGTAATCGCTGCGACAGTTGTGAGGATAATATGTGGCTTGCCAGCAAGTTGCGGCAAGGCGGCTAGCGTTGCCATGCGGTTAGACATGATACCAGTTTGAGGCGATAGTCGATCATAGGGCAAGCAGTCCCATGCTGGAAAGTCTAGACAAGCAAGGTCGGGGCCAAAAAATGACAAGGCACTCTTGATTTCAGAAAGACGCCGTGCGTCACGGACAATGACAAGGCTCCTGTCTTGATGCTCCCGCGTGAGAGCAGCAATTAACCAGGCATCATAACCTCTAGGTACATTTCCAATGGTCTTTTGACCGGCCGGGGCAAGTAGATGTTTGAACAGCACGTTTGATCTCTTTGCCTAAATAATTGGCTTATGAGCAAAATTAATTTTTGATGAATTCAAGAGCCATCATTCGGTCGAGCAATGGAGAGCGAATGTCTTCAGGCAATGTTTGTCGTCCAGTCGCCCATGCAAATAGGTCCGTATCAGGTAATTCAAGGATGCGCTCATAATCGTCGAGTTCGTCATCACTGATCTCTCCCAAAACAGCTTCCGCAAAATGGCTAAAAACAATATCCATTTCCTTAATGCCACGATGACATGAACGGAAATAAAGTTTCTTGCGACGGGGAGATAATTCTTCGACTTTCATTCATATACTCACTTAAGATTAATTTAATCACTTATATAAGCTTCATCGTTAAAATTGTAAGTCATCAATATGACGCATGTCTAACGATTCATGTTAAAAAGACCTATGCGCCCAGCTATTTTAGATACTCTATTTTCAGATATTACAACGGTCAAAGGAATTGGGCCGCGTTATGGTATTGTATTTGAAAGTTTTATTGGTCGTCGGTTGATTGATGCTTTATTTCATCTTCCCTATCAGCTGATCGATAGACGATACCGCCCTACATTATCAAATGCGTTGGATGGACGCATTACAACTACGGCTGTTACCATTGGTGCGCACGAACAGCCTCGACATCGCAATGGGCCTTATAAAATCAATTGCTACGATGATACAGGTGAGATTCAACTCATTTTTTTCCGTGCACGTGGGGATTGGTTGGCTAAGTCTTCACCAGAAGGTGCT
The DNA here is from genome assembly GCA_965656805.1 of Alphaproteobacteria bacterium. Lineage (GTDB taxonomy): Bacteria > Pseudomonadota > Alphaproteobacteria > RS24 > RS24 > JAYODZ01. Next base: position 14,881 of record CBFHLW010000024.1, on the reverse strand, counting down.
CAGAGATTGATTTCAGGACGCATCGAGCGGTTTCGTGATCGATTACAAATGGTGCACCCTGATCATATTGTTGCCCTTGAAAAAGCTGAAGCCGTGCCGTTGTTAGAGCCTGTTTATCCTTCAACAGCGGGACTACCAGCTCCATTGCTGCGCAAAGCTTGCCTAGGCGCATTGTCGACCGCGCCTAAATTGCGTGAATGGCAAGATACAAGTTGGCTGGAAAAACAAAATTGGCCATCTTGGTATGATGCGCTTCATCGGTTGCATTTCCCAGAGGTTGAAAACGATGTCTCAATTCTAAATCCTTCTCGAGAACGTTTGGCTTATGATGAATTACTAGCTAATCAAATTACACTTTTATTAGTTCGCCAAAATCGTCAGGTTGTGTCGGGTCAGGTCATTAAAGGTACGGGCGTATTACAAGAGAAGTTTCTCTCGCGATTGCCCTTTTCTTTAACGCAAGGACAGAAACAGGCGATTGGTGAAATAAAAAACGATTTGGAGCAAGACAAAAGGATGCTTCGACTAGTTCAAGGGGATGTTGGAAGTGGTAAAACATTTGTAGCGTTGATGGCAATGTTGCAGGCCGTAGAAACTGGAAAACAGGCAGCGCTTATGGCTCCAACAGAAATCCTCGCACGTCAGCATGGACAATCAATTGGAGCACATCTTGAGGCACTGGGTATTGGTTATTGTGTTTTAACAAGCCGTATTAAAGGAAAAGCTCGTGAAAAAATGCTTGCAAGCATTGCCTCGGGTGAGACCCAAATTATAATTGGCACACATGCCATATTTCAGGATACGGTCGATTTCCATAATCTAGGTTTAGCCATTATTGATGAGCAGCATCGGTTTGGTGTTAAGCAGCGTTTACAGCTCGGTAATAAAGGAAAAGGTGGAGGGCTTGGAACAAATATTTTGGTCATGACGGCGACCCCAATCCCGCGCACATTAACGCTTACTGCATATGGCGATATGGATGTATCGCGAATTATGGATAAGCCTGCGGGTCGTCAGCCTATTGATACGCGCCTTATGAGTATTGATAGGTACCAGGAGTTAAAAGATGGCTTAGCGCGTATTATTGCAAAAGGTGAGCGCGCTTATTGGGTTTGCCCTCTTGTCAATGAATCTGAGTTAATTGATTTAGCGGCAGCCGAAGCCCGGTTTGCAGATTTAAGCGAAACATATGGGAACAAAATTGGCCTCGTGCACGGACAGATGAAAGCCCAAGAAAAAGATAAAATTATGGAAGACTTTGCATCGGGAGAAATTTCTGTTCTCATTGCAACAACGGTTATTGAAGTTGGGGTTGATGTTCCCGAGGCAACGACAATCGTGATTGAACATGCTGAACGGTTTGGTTTGGCTCAGTTACATCAATTGCGGGGTCGTGTCGGGCGCGGACATAAGAAATCTAATTGTATTTTGCTCTATCGTGGACCTCTAGGGGAAACATCGCGCGCAAGACTTGAAATCATGCGCGAAAGCCAGGACGGTTTTGAGATTGCTGAAAAAGATCTTGAGCTTCGCGGAAGTGGCGAAGTTCTGGGGGTTCGGCAAAGCGGTCTGCCGCAGTTTAAAGTCGCAAATTTAGATGCTCATGCGCATTTAATGTCAATCGCTCACGATGATGCGCGCCTTATTTTGACAAAAGACCCACAGTTAACGAGTGGGCGGGGACTCGCACTGAGGAATTTACTTCATATCTTTGAGCGCAATGAGGCTTTGCGGTTTTTAAGTGCCGGGTAAGAGTTATTCATCATCATCTGATAAGCCAGCCGAGATAACCAAACGTGCCCCCTCCTCAACACTCATGTCAAGAATAACCAAATCCTCATTGGGTATAAAGAGCAAGAAGCCAGATGTTGGATTGGGTGTTGTAGGTAAAAAGACTGCCGTCATTTTTCGTCCACCAGCGCCACTTGTGATACGTTTATCTGCTTCATTTGTAACGAAAGCAATCGCATACACGCCTTTACGAGGGTATTCAATGAGGGCAACTTTGCTGAAAGACTTAGAGTCGCTCCGCATCGCCGCTTGAAAAATTTGTTTAAGTGCCGCATAAACCGAGCCCACAACGGGCATGCGTCGAATAAGCCCGTCACTCCATGACACAATCGAACGTCCAAGGAGGTTAGCCGCGAGCCCACCAACAAGTGTTAAGAGTATAAGAGACAAAACGACCCCGACACCTGGGATCGGAAATGGTAAATATGTCTCTGGCCTATAGACAACTGGTATAAATGGACGAAATATATCGTCCAATGTGCCAACAATAATGGTGACAATATAGAAAGTGATGAGAATGGGGGCACTAATAATAATGCCTGTTAGGAAATATGTCCTAAGAGTCGCAAATATTCCGCGCTTAGGTTGCTCGAGTTCAGTTAATAAAGGCTCACCAGATTGTTGGTCTTTGTCCATTTTAATATCTATTCCTAAACAACGAATTATATTCTACTTTTACATATTGCCCTTAAAGGTTTCTATTTCAAGGTATATCATGCCTAAAACAGAGGAAAAAAATTAATGACCGATGTTTTATCACAAATTGGTAGCTTCGCCAGGCACGTCCTTAAGACCGAGCTTAAAAGTGCTGGGCAACTTTCAGGTGGTGCAAGTCAGGAGACATGGCTGTTTGAGACACAAGATGGTGCCAAATATATATTAAGGCGCCCTCCTGGCGGTGTTGCACCGACATTAGACGAATCATCAGATTCCTTGGGGGCGCGTCATCTTTCCTCCGCTCAAGAGGCAGATATTCTGACATCTGTGCACGCTCGCGGCATTGAAGTCCCTGAAGTTGTTCATGTCTTTGAGGAAGGTGACGCTCTTTACCCAAGTTATGTGATGCGATTTGTTGCAGGTGAAACCATTGCCCGCAAAATTCTGCGTGACCCAGAATATGATGCGATACGGCCGAAATTGGCTGCTCAGTGTGGAGAGGCAATTGCGAAAATTCATGCAATAGGCCTTGATGATCTGCCGGAACTTGGCATATCCGATGCCGCTGGCGAAGTAAGGCGTTATGGAGATATTTTAGCACGTCATGGGCATCCTCACCCCGTTTTCGAACTCGCCTTGAAGTGGTTGCGCGATAACTTACCTGCACCGAGAGCAAAATGCTTGGTTCACGGTGATTTCCGGAATGGTAATCTACTTATCTCGCCTGAAAAAGGGCTTGCTGCCATCATTGATTGGGAGCTTACACATTTTGGAGATCCTATGGAGGATTTAGGGTGGATTTGCGTTCCGTCTTGGCGCTTTGGCAATATTGATGAACCTGTTGGTGGGTTTGGGCATCGTGAGGCTTTCTATGCAGCATATGAGAAAGCTGGTGGCATTGTTGACCGAGATTCGGCTCGGTTTTGGGAGATTTTAGGCACCTTAAAATGGGGGGTCATGTGTATTATTATGATTGAACTATTTGAAAGCGGAGTTGATCGATCAGTTGAACGTGCCGCCATCGGTCGTCGCACATCAGAAACGGAGATCGATCTTCTTCGTATGTTGGATGGAGAAAACTGATGCAAGATAAACCAGCAATTGAAACGCTCATTAATGCTGTCTCCCTCTTTATAAAAGATGTTGCCTCCCCTGCACTTTCTGGACGTTCATTGTTTCATGCGCGCGTGGCTCAAAATGTCTTAGCGATTGTGGAGCGAGAGGCACTTTATGGCGCTCAATTTTCTTCTGCTCAGCAGGATCGATTACGCCTATTGCTCGATATGGACGGTGATCTCGAGGCGTTGAACCAAGAGCTATGTGCACGTATTAAAAATGGACGACTTTCAGCTGAGGACGTGCGGGCGCATTTGATTAAGTCGACCATGGGAAAACTATCAATAGATCAGCCAAATTACGCTGGCTATCTCCGTGCGCGCGAACTTGGGTGGCCTGAAGAAGATGGTTATCAGCAATAAAGGTTTTATTTTTATATTTTTCTTTGGCGCTGATAACGCGCAAATAATAATGGTGCCAGAATATGATCATAGATCATTCTAGCGATCGTATAGATGCCTGGCAGTGCAACAAAGCGAGCCAAATACGAAAAGCGCGGTAAACGTCGCCATAAAATAAGAAAAGCATCAACGCCACTATAGAGGGTTCCCTTTTCTTGTACATGAAAGCGTTTCAAATAAATAAGGTCGCGTTGTCCTAAGGCGACTTGCCCTGACACATCTTCAAATAGGATGTCTGGGATATTGTTATCTAGTGCTAAACGTTCGTAATAGCGAACCTCTGGAGCACATATTGAACATCCTCCATTAAAAAAGACGACCAAATTATCTGTCTCAGTGGAAGTGTATAAAGCTGTCATGTTAATTTAAAGCTGTGCCAGCTGAAGGAACGTCATCACTTGAGAAGCGCTGGAGTTCTTCAATGATTGCGTCCCATAAGTGCAGAGCTTCAACATCCATTTGGGCTGCAAATTCAGCTGCACGCATTGTTGCTATAATCTCTGCATCAGCGCCATATTGTTGGTAAAGCTGCGCTGCTGCTTCATAAACATTTTTTTTATCTTCCATTAAAGCCATCTTCTCACTCGTGATTTATATGCTAGATATAAATCGCCAAACGTATTTTCCAAGTTTTCTTCTTCTTTCTTGATCCATAGCGTTTGAACTGCAAAGAAAAAAAGAGCAACCACAACCAACCCATATATATTACCAGTGATCAGTGTAGAACCTGTTAAAATAAGCGCCATACCGACATAAATGGGATTGCGTGAAAATCTAAATAAACCTTCATCCACTAAAGCCGACGGTTTTGCATCTGGGATGATTGACGTTTTATGCTTCTTAAAAGTTATATTAATAGCAAGGATTGGATAAAGGCCAGCTAAGATGAAAATGGTACCAAATAAGTGAATCGGCAGGGCAACTATAAGTGGTGGCGTGGTGAGCTTTGCAATCATAACCTGTGTGACAATACCCACAATCACCATAATAGGGGGATAGAACTTCATTAAAGACGGTCTTTAAATGCAAAATCTCGGATAGAGATAACGTGTTTGAGCGCACCTTTTGCATCGACAACCGGTAAATGCCTGAAATGCCCCTGTTGCATCGTGGTAAGTGCATTAATAATAAGAGCATCTTCCTCTATGACTGTTAGGCTCGGCGTCATGTAATGGCCAATAATATCTTCTCGCCAACCATGAGGCGCTTCGACGACTAAACGGACGAGATCTCGTTCTGTGAATATACCGATTGGCTTATTATCACGAATGATAAATGCAGCTGAAACCCGCTCATGTGTCATTTGTCGACAGACTTCAGTTACAGTTGTACTCTCATCAACACGCAAACCTTGTGACACTTGATGAAGGGCGAGAAATTCGGCAACGGTATCAGTTGGGGAAATAATGTTGTGGAGCGCGACAACGCGGAAACACATTTGTGCATCATCTACACTTGATTGCGCTCGAGCGCGCCATTCACGCTCAGCTGAGTCAAAACTTTCAAAAATCCCCACCAAATTAAGTGCTGTTAAATCCTCAAACTCAGAGCCGCCAATTGTTTTAAGTCGACCACCTAAAACCAAGTAAAGGGATTGTTTACCAAACATGATTAATCCTATTGTTGTATGTATATCTTATATAGTGAAAATGTATTGGCGTTTAAAGTATTGTACATCATTTTTAGTTTTTTTATGACTTAGTTTAGCAGGATCTTCTTTATGAATGATAGCCCAAGTAAATACACAAGTTCGATTGATAAGCTGCGTCATATCATGCGTCAGCTTCGCCACCCTGAAAGAGGTTGCCCTTGGGACTTAAAGCAAAGCTTTGCAACAATTGCCCCATATACGATTGAGGAAGCTTACGAGGTTGAAGATGCAATTGCTCGAAATAACTTTGCAGATCTTAAAGATGAGCTTGGTGACCTTTTGTTTCAGGTGGTCTTTCACACACAATTGGCTGAGGAATTGGGCGTTTTTAATTTTGATGATGTGGCCGAAGCCGTATCTCAAAAAATGGAACGCCGACATCCACATGTGTTTGATTCAGTTGAGGTAGAAAATACTGACGATATCATTCAAAATTGGGAAACAATAAAGGCTAAGGAACGCTCTGAAAAGTCAAGAGATAATGCGAGCTTAATGGATGATATTCCAACTTCCATGCCCGCGCTATCGCAGGCCGTCAAAATTCAAAAGCGAGCTGCAGAAGTTGGTTTTGACTGGCCAACAATCGATCCAATTTTTGAAAAACTAGCTGAGGAAACAGAAGAGCTTAGGGTAGAAATTAATCAAGGAAGCAATAAAACACGCCTCCAAGATGAACTTGGTGACATGCTCTTCGTCCTTGCTAATCTTGCACGGAAGCTAAATTTAGATCCAGAACAATCCACACGAAGCACAAACCGAAAGTTTATAAAGCGATTTCAATGGATGGAAAGCCAAACAAATTTAAGTTCTATAACGCTGGATGAACAAGAGTCACTTTGGCAAAAAGCAAAGGAGCAAGGTCAAAAAGAAAGCTAAAGACTATTGTTCAAATATTTCAACTGGGCTCGACGGCATGATCGTTGAGATTGAATGCTTATAAACTAATTGCGAGTGACCATCGCGGCTTAAAAGCAAAGATGAGTCGTCAACCCATGTGACGGCGCCTTGGAGCTTAACGCCATTAACTAAAAAGACAGTCAAAGGCATTTTGTTTTTACAAACATGGTTTAGGAATGAAGCTTCTAAGCTTTCTTTATTTGATGACATGGGTGCGTTCCCAATTATTATGTTTGCCAACGAGGTTCTTGGCTAATAAATCAAATGCGTAAGTCCTCTACTCACGCATGCATAATTGCAAACAATAACGTATTCTAACTGAATTACAATTAGAAGTTTACAATTAATATAATTGCACTTTTTAAGCGTGAGTTTAAATGAAGCTTGAAATTAAATTAGCTTAGCAATTGAGAAACGTCATCATAATGATCTGCAAGTGCTTTACTAAACGGGCCTGGTTTTCCAGCGTTTATGTTTTGGCCATTGATTTTTAACACTGGTGTTAGGACGAGAGTTGAAGCGGTTGAAAAACACTCTTTTGCATTTAAGGCTTCTTCAACTGTAAATGGTCGTAATTCAATTGGTAATCCAAGCTTATTCGCAACATGGAAAAGCACCTGTCGTGTGATTCCGTTAAGGATGGCATGGTCTTCTTTTCGTGAACGAAGAACGCCATCTTGATCAACAATCCAGGCATTTGCTGAGGCCGCCTCAGTTATAAAGCCATTCTCATCAACTAGCCACGCTTCGTCACATCCCTGGTTGCTAGCTTGTTTGCGGGCAAGAACATTTGGTAAAAGAGATATTGATTTAATATCGCATCGTTTCCATCGTAAATCAGGAAGTGTGACAACGCTCTTTCCTTTTGCAAAGGCTTTTTCCCGAGCGCCTTTGGCAATTGGCCTGCCTGTAACAACTAAAAAAGGTCTTATGTTATTGGTGTAATTGTGGTCCCGCTTTGCCACCCCGCGCGTTACCTGAATATATAAAAGGCCATTCGAAAGCCGATTGCGGCGAATAACTTCTTTAATAATGTGTTTTAAAACAACATTCGATACTGGCTTGGCGATGTCAAGTTCATGAAGTGAGTAATCAAGTCGTTTAAGATGTGCGTCTTGGTCAATAAGCTTTGTGTCGCGCAATGCACAAACTTCATAAACGCCATCAGAAAATTGATATCCTCTGTCTTCTACATAAATTGCAGGTGTGTCTAAGCTTACATATTGGCCGTCGACATATGCTATGCGTGCCATTGGAAAACTCCTTATTTCGCGAAACGCCAAAATATGCGGCTAAAAAGTACAAGACCAATAATAAGTTCTAAGCGTCCGAATAACATTAACAGTATCGATAATCCTTGCTCAGGTCCTGTAAACGTTGCAATGATTCCATCCATACCAAAATGACGAAAAACAGCTCCACCATTATTCATAAATCCAAATGTGAATGTCCAGGCGGTTTCAAATGAAACACCGCTCATAGCAAACCCAATTAAACCAACAACAAGTATAAACAAGAAGGCAATAAAATAGGTCCATATGGCCTCTCTGTCATCATCATTTAATTTCCGGCTGCCTATATGTGCGGCTCGAACTGAAGAAGGATGTGCAAGTTTTGAGAGCTCAATTTCTAAGAATTTTGTCATGGCTACACATCGAAATATCTTTATGCCCCCAGATGTCGACAGAGCCATGCCACCTATTGCAATAGGCAAAATGCTCCACAACATAGGCCATTGACTCGCATCACCTGGTTTAAGAACCAAAAATGCAGTTGTTGTTAAGAGGCTGGTTGCGTTTACAAGTGTTTCCCAAATGGTAGAATCTTGAAAAACAATCATAGCACCTGCAAAGAAAAATATAGATAAAATAAATACTCTAAACTCAACATCATGAAAAATTTTACTTTCTCGTGCTCTAAAACTTAACCATAGTGGAAAAGCTGTCGCTCCTAATATGCTTGTGAGGCTTAAAATAACAATGTGTTGCGTATCTATCGCCATGAGAATAGTCTCTGAGAAAGGCGCAAAACCAGTTGTAGAAATTGCAGACATTGTGAGCATAATTGATGTAAACAGATCAAGTCCCATTAAAACGTTTATCAAAACAATTGCTAAACTGACGGCAAGATAGATTTTAAAAATATTTATTGCGGGCCATGCAAGGCGTTCATATACACTTTCTGTCTCGTCATGCTGCAGTAAAGGGCTTCCTGATAACGCTAACGCCCCTATCTTCATTGGCACCAAAATTGTAATACAAAATAATAAAGTCCAAAAACCACCTAGCCAACAAATAATGTGTCGCCATGCTGTTATACTCATAGGGTCAAGCTCAGGGTAAAGAACGACTGTCGCTCCTGTCGTTGTAAAGGCTGACATGGTTTCAAAGAGCGCATCCCCAAAGGTACTGACCTGTATTGATGCTGTGAGTGGAATTGCTGCTAAGAAAGGAACAAATAACCAAATGCCGAGACCCGAAAGTAATAAGTCATGTGGTCGTAATTTCTGATTGCGGCTGTTAAAACCCGTTAGCATGAGTGCGCCGGACATAAATAATGCAATGATCATGCTAATGAAAAATGTTCTTGCGAGAGAATATTCTTCTTCAAATAATGCAACAATAACGGGGAATATCATGGCAAGCGAAATGAAAACTCCTGCCAAACCGATCACAAAAATGATAGGCGCATTTCTCATAGATTAAATATACTCAAGGCTGACACGAAATAATTTTTCCATGTCATCCACGTCGCTTGCCATTGCAAACAGGATAATATGATCACCAATCATAATTTCAGTATTTCCGCGCGGCATGATGACTTGATCCTCGCGACCGATTGCACCAAACCGGATACCGGTCGGAAGTTTAATGTCGCGTAAACGTGTCCCAACAATTGGTGACGTATCCAAGACCTCAGCTTCGACAATTTCGCCGAGCCCATCGGCAATTGCATGAACCTTCAAAATGCGCCCGCGGCGAACATGACTAAGGATTGATGAAACCGTTACAGCGCGTGGATTAATGGCTGTATCCATGCCAAATTGCCCAGCTAAACGATGAAACACATTATCATTAATGAGGCTTAGAGTTCGAGAGCAACCTTCTTGTAAGGCCAGCATGCTGGTTAGTATATTAACTTGATCATCATTTGTGAGCGCTATTAGGAGTTCGCATTGCTCAGCGGCTGCTTCGCGTAACATTTGTGGCGAAAGACCTGTGCCATTGAGCACAATTGTGCGCGTCAGATTATCAGCAAGAAATTCTGATCGGGCATCATCAACTTCAATAATATTGACATTATATCGGCTACCATGGACTTCAAGTTTCTTTGCGACCTGTAAGCCAATATTGCCCCCGCCAATAACAATAATTCGACGCGCTTCCTGTTCAGCGTGCCCGAAAATCTTAAGAGTTCTGATCGTGTCACTGGTTGAGGAGATAACAAAAGCTTCATCACCAACCTCTAATGTATCATTGGTGCGAGGTACATATAATTTCCCATTCCGATTAATGCCAACCACGGTAGCATTAAGATCAGGAAATAAGTCTGTTAGTTGGTTAAGTGGCGTATCAATGACTGGGCAGTCTTCTTCAATATTTATGCCGACCATTTGAACGCGTGTTCCCAGAAAATTGGCTGCATCAAAGGCACCGGGAAGTGATAAGCGTCTTAAGACGCTCTCAGCCACTTCGCTTTCGGGAGAAATAATAATATCGATGGGAATACCGCGATTGTTAAAAAGCTCGTATCGCGATCGATCTAAATAATTTCTATCTCTCACACGCGCAATCGTTTTGGTTATATTAAATAATGTTCGTGCAACTTGGCAAATGACCATATTGACTTCATCACTTGCCGTAACGGCTATCAAAATATCCGCATTTTCAGCATCGGCCTTAGCCAAAACATCTGGATGAGATCCATGGCCGACAATTGGTCTTACATCGAGCGTGTCCTGAATGCGTTCCATAAGCTCTGGTGAACGATCAATTACGGTGACATCATTGCCTTCACCCGCTAGGTGTTTTGCAATACTAAAGCCAACTTGACCAGCGCCACAAATAATGACCTTCATCTTAGTTTCCTTAACATATTCTTATACCAGCCAATTAGGATCCATTTCGTTCGAGAGTTTGCACTCCAAGTGATTTAAGTTTGCGGTGTAAAGCCGAACGTTCCATACCAACAAATTCAGCCGTGCGCGAGATATTTCCACCAAATCGTTCAATTTGTGCGATTAAATATTCCCTCTCAAAGACTTCTCGTGCATCGCGCAAGGACAAGGTGACGATGCGTCCACTGGCAGGGGATACAACATCGTTGTTCTCTGAGAATATCTCTTTGGGCAAATGTGCCGAGCTTAAAGTGTCCGCGCCAATATCATTTGCTTTAATCATCATGTGTTCCACACAATTTCTAAGCTGTCTGACATTACCTTTCCAATTATGCGATTGAACGATCGCCATTGTATCGGGGGTCATTGGCAATGAACGCATGTTAAATTGGTTGGCGACAAGATTAATAAAGTTATTGACCAATGCGGGTATGTCTTCGCGCCGCTCTGATAAGCTGGGGATTGTGAGATGAACAACATTTAATCTATGATACAAGTCAGATAAGAAGACGCCCTTCTCCACCAATGTTTTGAGATCGTCACTGCTACCTGCAATGATACGCACATTAACTTTAACAGGTTTTATTCCTCCCATGCGGGTGAATTCATTTTCAATTAAGAAGCGCAAGAATTTTTGCTGTACCTGCATGGGCCATTGGTGAATCTCATCAATATAAATCGATCCACCGTGACTTTCTTCTAGTAATCCGATTTGATAGTTCTTGCCATCTTCTGTGCCAAAAAGAAGGTCTGCGAGTATTTGGTCATTGTAATGTGTGGTTGAGTAAAGAGTAAATGGCATATGCGAGCGAAGTGAATGTGCATGAATAATACGTGCAGCAATCTCTTTTCCTGAGCCACGTGGACCACTCAGCAGAACGCGACCATTGCTCGGCCCTACCTTTTCAAGAGAGATATTTAACTTTTCGATAAGGGGTGAGCTACCAATAAGACGATCTGTAATCCCTGCTTTTCGCTTCAAATCTTGGATTTCTTTATTCAAACGTCGAGATTCGATGGCATGACTTACAGTAAGCAATAGTTTATCTATTTTGAATGGCTTTTCTATATAGTCAAATGCACCATCACGAATTGCTGATACAGCTGTTTCAATATTCCCATGACCGCTAATCATTACAACAGGAATATCGTTATAGTTTTGTTTGATTGTCGTTAAAATTTCAAGCCCATCAAGCTCACTGCCTTGAAGCCAGATATCGAGTAATATAAGCGTCGGCCGACGATTTTTAATTTCCTCAAAGGCCGTATCGCTATCATGTGCGAGCCGTGGGCGATATCCCTCATCGATGAGAATCTCCGCAATCAATTCACGAATATCTTTCTCGTCATCAACGATTAAAATATCATGCGCCATTTCGACCCTCCTCGTTGCTTATTGTTTTAACTGGTTGATATCGTGGAATATCTATAATGAATTTAGCGCCATAGCCTTTTTCTTTAAACCATTCGGCATCTTCCATCAAAATGCGGCCGCCATGGTCTTCGACAATTTTCTTTACAATTGCTAAGCCAAGGCCGGTGCCGTCAACGCGACTGGTTTTATATGGCTCGAGCAGGCTCATACGGTCACCTCGCGGCCAACCTGGCCCTGTATCTGATATAGATATGATAAAATTCTCATCCTTAAAAGACAGCTCAACTTCAACAATTTGAGGGTTCTCTTCTTGATTGCGTGTGATGGCTTCAATTGCATTTTTGATTGTATTCGTAAGTGCCTGGCTTATGAGACGATGATCCCCTTCAACTTCGATAGGACCTGGATTTTCAAACTTAAAACTAATATTTGCATTCGACATTCGGAGCAAAAAAATGGATTGAAACACAACATCCGTCAGGTCAAAGAGGTCCATAACGGCGCTTGGCATGCGAGCGAAGGACGAGAATTCGTCAACCATACGCCCAATATCACCTACTTGGCGAATAATTGTGTTTGTACATTGATCAAAAGTTTCTGTGTCAGGTTGGATCTGATCTCGGTATTTACGATGCAGTCGTTCAGCGGAGAGCTGGATCGGTGTAAGCGGATTTTTAATTTCATGGGCAATGCGCTGCGCTATATCTGCCCAAGCGGCTGTTCGTTGTGCGGCAACGAGATCCGTTACATCATCTAAACTTATTACGATATTTGTTCCATGAGATATTGTGTTTTGAGAAATGGATAAACGTAATAAATGGTTTTCACCATCGCTTGTACGCCTTGTAATTTGAATATTGCGACCAGGTTGGCCCTTGGCGTCACGGATTAATGGTGTAACTTCAGGAAGTAATTTTTCAAACGACTGTCCAATTAAATCATGGGCGGATGACTGAAAAATCTCTCCCGCTGCTGGATTTGCGTGGCTTATATTCCAATTCTCATCAACACCTAAAATACCTGCACTAGCGCTGTTTAAAACCATTTCTGTAAATCTGTGTCGTTCGTTCAAGTCGTCACGCGCATCAATAAGCTCTTTTTGTTGCTTACCGAGTTGAACTGCCATTGTGTTAAACATCTTCCCCAAACGACCCATCTCATCGTCCGATTTATCGGCGACGCGCACACCTAAATCCCCTTGGCTCATGCTTTGTGTTGCTCTAATTAATCCTGAAATTGGCTTCACAAGCCGATCCGCAATCAAAAGACCAAACCAAATCGCCGACAATAAAATTATTAGGGCAATAACAATATAAATCATGGCAAACGTTATTTGCGCCTCAAAACGCCGGTCTTCCATTTCGCCATATTCGCGCACGGCTGTATCTGTTTTTGAAAGATGCTCCAGAACATTGGGAGAGACAAAACGCGTTCCGAGCATATAGAGTGGTGTCTTTGTATTAACAGAGAGTTTTTGAAGGACCTGTACCTGAGCTAAAGCGCCAATCGTAATAATGACTGGTTTGCCATTTTGCGCTGCCGTAAAAACTTCTGGGGGTGGAATTGCATTTTTACTGCCTGGTTGTTCGGGAGATGATGAGAGAATTGTCCCGCTGGCGTCAAGAACGATCAGTTTTGAAATGCTTCTCAAACCAGCTTGAGCTGTTAAAAAAATATTCAGTCGTCGAGGATCTTGATCGATCGCTGTCCATGCACGCACAAGATCACGTTCAATTGTTAACACTTCGCGTCGTAAGCTTTCCCGATGCTCGGTCAAATAAGCATTAGCGACAGCCGTTGTATTACTAATAATTGATTTAGTTCGTTCAGAAAACCAGCTATCAAGACCACGGTCGAGTGTGACAATAGCAAACGTTGCGACAAGTACAGCTGGCACTGATGCAATGATTGAGAATAAAAATACCAATCTTGCATGGAGTTCAGCACCGGCAACTCTGCGCCTGCGGCGTCGAATGAGACGGATAATATGTGTTCCAACAACGGCCAATAAGCCCGTAATCATAAAAATATTTAGTCCAAACAAAAACCAAACAATGTCACGATTTGGGACGATCGGTGTTAAGCCAGATAAGATTAAATAAGTCGCAAGGCCACCAATAAGACCGCAGGCAGCGAAGAATACAGATAAAAAATTAATGACATCAGGACCAATAAAGCGAAGAAGCATAACGCGCCAATGTGGCTTTTTTGAAGAAATATCGGTGAATGTGTTCATATCGCAATAAGCGCTTATATTTAATGAATAATTGTAAAATCCTAATCTCTATGTTGCAAAGATGCAACAGTTTAGTGCCCTGCCCTATGATCACTCATTGCAATAATCAGTCTATATCCGTTGGCAAATCAAGCCGTGGGAAAGCAGGATTCGGGGCCATGAGCATTCGATCATTAAGCATATCTGCAAAATTATCAAATTGGCGTTCATGTTCATCAACCAGTAATGCATCAAGAAGCACATTTGCGCCTGTCGGGCAAACCGGTTGCAATAGAATAGAGGCTTTTCGAACCACCTCTGCGGCGACATATAGTATAGTCGCCATACGTTCTGGATTGCTCGTTTTTAAGCTCCAGGGTTCTTGCGTAGCAAAATACTTATTGGCCTCTGACACAACGTTAAATACAGTTTCCAGGTAATTATGAATTTCAAATTTATCCATTTGCGCACGCGCTTGGTCGAGCATTTGAGATGCGGCTGTCAGAATGGCATCGTCCTCGGAAGCAAATACTTTAGGTTTTGCAAGGGCCCCGCCCAAATTTTTAAAAATCATGGATAAGCTACGCTGAGCTAAATTACCTAAGTCATTTGCAAGATCAGCGTTTACTCGTGTTACAATTGCTTCGTCACTAAAGCTGCC
>CBFHLW010000023.1:0-19193 GCA_965656805.1 Alphaproteobacteria bacterium | reverse complement strand
ATAATTTGCTGTATCTAAATAATCAACACCAACATTTAAGCATGCATCCATAATCGCTAGATCTTGATAAGGAAGCGCAAGGTTGACGACTAACGACGGCTGAACCTGCTCAATCAACTTTGTTGTTTCCTGAGCATTATCAGCATCTACTTCAGCTACAGAAATCTCAACACCTGTTCGCGCGCGAACACTATCTGCAATTTCCTGACATTTATGTACGCGGCGACTCGCTAAAGTAATTTTACCGAAAATATCTTGGTTCATCGCCATTTTGTGAACTGCGACCGAACCAACCCCACCCGCGCCAATGACGAGAATATCTGACATTTCAAAACTCCTAAATTAGTTAAAGACTATATTTCAAAACTCTAGTGTTCGAAATAAGTATAGCCATTAATACTTTCTTTAAATGTTGCGATCATTTCGCGACGATCCGCACGATCAATTTGTCCAGCTGCAGCTGCGCGATCAACAATACCCTTAAATGTGTCGAGCATACGCCTTGGCTCATATTCAACATAGGTTAAAACTTCCGATACGGTGTCACCTTCTTGCTCATGCAGCAAATTGAAATCACCATCGTCACATAATTCAATCGTAGCAATATGCGTATCACCAAACAAATTGTGCAAATCACCTAACGTTTCTTGATAGGCGCCCACAAAGAAAACACCGAGATAATAATCATTTACATGATCTAACTCATGAACAGGCAATGTTGCCGAGACACCATCCTCTAAAACAAAACGGTCGATCCGGCCATCGCTATCGCAGGTAATATCGCTCAAAATAGCACGCCGCGTTGGCTCTTCATGATGACGGTGAATAGGCGCAATAGGATGCAATTGATTGATTGCCCACACATCAGGCAATGATTGGAAAAGCGAGAAGTTACAGTGGTAAATATCAGCGACTTGATCCAACGCATCTCGCCACTCATCATTAAGCAAATCCTCAGAAATCACGAGTGATTTAATCATTTTCATAACATAGAGATAGATGCGTTCAGCCTTAGCTGTTTCTCGCAAACTTATCTGTCCGCGTCGAAACAAGGCCCGCACTTCATTTCGGTAATAAACCAAATCATTCCAACATTCTTGAACACGCTTCGTATCAAGATAAGATGGAATACCCAACATGCTTTCAATCAAATGATGATCATCTTCGGCGGCTTCAACGGGCACATCACTGTCAAATTGTGTCGCCTCGAGAACATTGAAAATGAGCAAAGACGACTGCGCTACGCTAGCACGACCACTTTCGGTAATAATTGTTGGATGACTAATATCGCTTTCATCCATCGCAAACTTCACGGTCTCTATAATATTGGCGCAATATTCTTCTAGCGTATAGTTCGTCGAATTTTCGGTTGCTGTATGTTCACCCGTATAATCAATGCCAAGCCCGCCCCCTAGGTCAAGATATGTTAACGGCGCACCTTCGCGTTTAATTTCGCAAAAAAAGCGACAAGCTTCCTGTGCTGCCATCCGTATCTCGAGAATATTTGGCACTTGGCTGCCCAAATGGGAATGTTGTAAAATTAAACAATCTAAATAGTCTTCGCGACGCAATTGTTCGATCAAATTCATAACTTGAGCAATGGTCATGCCAAAGCTTGAACGATCCCCACTTGATGCTGCCCAATTACCGCTCACCTGATTGGTTAACTTTATGCGCACCCCGAGCTGAGGACGGATACCCAAATCTTTAGCTACTGACAAGACCAAATCAATCTCACGCGGCGATTCTAGAACAAGGAATGTATTAAACCCTAGACGTTGTGACATAAGAGCTAATTGGATGAACTCTTCATCTTTCACGCCATTACAAATAACAGCAGCATGTGGCGTAAGCTCATGCGATAACGCAATCAACAGCTCAGCCTTTGAACCAACCTCTAAACCAAAATCAAATGGACGTCCATAATCAACGATACGATCAATCACCTGCGCTTGCTGATTAACCTTGATAGGAAAAACGCCCTGATATCTTCCGAGATAATTATTTTCCGCAATTGCATTTCCAAAGGCAACGTTTATTTGCTCGATGCGATATCGCAAAAAATCTGTTATCCGCAACAGAACAGGGGATGTAATACCGCGCTGATTAAGATCATCGATAATTTTAACGAGATCGGCAGGGGTCGCATCAGGCCGCGCTGGTGGCACAAGCCCAATATTCCCATTCTCGAGAATTTTGACGAGACCGCTGCCCCAGCGAGAAATACCATAAACATCCCGCTCCAGCGGTGTGGTATCAGACGCAACATCAGATGAAGACATAGTCATCTCCCATAAAAGAAGGCGTGAAAACTGCGCCAAAATAGTCATTTTACGTTAAGTGTAAATAACAATATCTTAAGCGCTCAACAATAATCGCATGATTAAGGAAGTATAAACCATCGAACCACACATAAAGCCTTGTTATGTATACATGATTGCGAGCATAAACAACAGCAATCAACGTACTTATGTCGGCTGGACACATGATGTAGAAGCCAGACTCTTGCGCCATAATAGCGGAACAGGTGCAAAAGCGACACGCGGACGCAAATGGGTTGTGATTTTCACAGAAGCTTTTAAAACCAGAGGTGAAGCAATGAAAGCTGAATATGCGCTAAAACATAACCGCCCTCGCCGACAAGCACTTATAGCACAGTTTTTAAAGCATCAGTTAGATAGCTAATACCCAAAAGGACGCAGTATGGAATCGACCAGCTTTACAACTCTACTTAAAAATATAGAACAAAAAGGAGATGAGTGGGTCATCGACCTTCCCCAAGATTGGGCACAAGGCCGAACCGCTTTTGGCGGCATTGTCTGCGCATTTTTATATGAGACCGCAAAACAGCAATTTCCAGACCTTGCGCCATTGAGAACAGCACAAATTAATTTCATGGGCCCCGCTAGTGGCACATTAACCATGCACCATGAAATCGTGCGGGCTGGTAAAAATATGACAACCGTTGAGTCTAAGCTTTATGGTGAAAAGGGTTTAGCAACCCAGGCTCTCTTTGTTTTTGGGCGCGCCCTTCCGGCTGAGACGAGCCAGGCATATCCAATCCGTGATGTTCCCGAGATAACAGACACAATGACAGAAGTGCCTCCACACGGCCCAAGCTTTCTCATGCATATTGATCGACGCACGGTTAAGTCCGCCCCTTTTTTATCGGGCACCCATCACCCTGAATTTTTATTATGGCTTAGATCCGTCGACAAAGCTGCCCATTCAAAATTTGCCGCATTATTAATGATTGGCGATGCACCACCACCCGCTGCACTTGCTGCAACAACCACACTGTCGGCTTTAAGCAGCATAAATTGGACATTCAACATGCTTCAAGATGACCCGAAAACTGAAGATGGATGGTGGCTCATGGAAAGTATCACCAAACATATTCAATACGGATATTCATCACAGCATATGACGATTTGGAATAAAGCTGGGGAGCGGGTAATGGACGCTATCCAACACATTGCAGTGTTTGAATAGCGTCACATTTTAAAGACCAGGTTATAAGCCCAATACAAATTTCGACATGATGCCGCGTTGCACTTCAGAAGTGCCTCCATAGATAGTTGAGGCACGACCAGAAAGCATACCCGACGTGATTCCAGGACCACGCGATCTATAGTGTTCGTCATTTTGGCCCCCAAAGGAACCAAAGCCTTTATTTTGAACCGGCATAGCTGAATAATCCATCATTTCAACAGCCAGATCAGCCACGTCTTGTTGAAGATGCGTGCCAAGAAGCTTCATTGGTAACGGCAAAACCATTGAGTTAATTGTATCTTTTTCAGCCGCCAAGGCACGAGATTCAAGTGCTGAAAGAGCATCTAAACGAATTGTTAGCTCCGCAATTTTACGCGAAATGCTGCTCTTATCGTAATCATTACCTTCTTGGTTGGCGAGATAGTGGTGCACCGTTTCAATGTTTTTAATGCCAACACGAGTAGCACCAGTATTGGCAATGCCAATGCGTTCATGCGTTAACAAGAACTTAGCATATGTCCAACCCTGGTTTTCTTCACCAACGAGGTTTTCAGCGGGAACGCGAACATCGCTAAAGTAAACCTCATTTAAATGGTGTTCGCCATCAATTGTATGGATAGGTTTAACCTCGACACCAGGCGTTTTCATATCAATTAAAAGAAATGAAATGCCTTGTTGTGGTTTACCTTCTGTGCTGGTGCGCACAAGACAGAAGATCCAATCGGCCCAATGTGCCTGTGTTGTCCAAATTTTTTGTCCATTCACGACATAATCATCACCATCACGAATAGCTAATGTTCGCAATGAAGCCAAATCTGAGCCAGATCCAGGTTCAGAATAACCTTGGCACCAAAAAACTGAACCATCCAGAATACCAGGAAGATGACGCTGTTTTTGTGCATCAGTCCCGAAAGTATAGAGGACAGGACCAACCATCGTCACACCAAATGGTGACTGCATCGGGGCTTCGGAACGAGCACATTCATCATTAAAAATTGAACGCTGGCTCTCACTCCATCCAGTTCCACCGAACTCAACGGGCCACGCAGACGCGCCCCATCCAGCCTCATGAAGCTGTTTTTGCCACCAAGACGTTTCTTCACGGGTTTGCGAGAATAAGTTTTTTCCGCGCGCAGCATGACCTTCAGGCAATATTTTTGCTAACCAAGCACGTACATCCTTTTGAAATGCCAAATCGTTTTCTGTCAAAGATAAATCCATGATACTAACCTTTCACTAACTTCTTATGTATATGTAATCGCTCTAAGCCAGATGTCCAGTGCGACCAAGCGTCCAAGATTTTAAGGCCTTTAAAAAAAACTAATTGCGAACTTTTTGAGTAAAACGGCTGCCAGGTGCAGGCGGCGTTTCGGGAGCACCAGCAAAACATTGCGCTTTGGACATCCAGTCAATGGCAATATCACCAAAAACCTCAAGTGATGTATCTGCAATATGACGTACTTGCGTCACAACCTGACAAAAATGAGTGGCCTCACCTTTTACATAATTCGTTTTACTCGCATCACCAAAAGCCCAAACCTCACCAGATGGCGCAGTTACCTCAACATAAGGCATTGGCCCAAGCGGCTGCTCCTTACGTGTTGCGTAGGTCCAATTATAAGTATTCACACCTAGAACCACGATATTTTTAATGTGATCCCCATCAATGCGCGTTTTACCAAGACTATCATAAACTTCTTGACCATGAGCCCAGGTCTCCATTAAGCGCGCGGTGATGCTTGAGCGTGCACTCATATCAGGCCCCGCCCATTTTAAGCGAGCTTTGGGATCAGCCTGTAAAAAAGCATCTGCTGTCTTTTGATAGAAATCACGCCATTTGGAGAGCAAAACCTGCCCTTTTTCACCATCAAAAAACTGGCGCTCTCGCTCTTTGAGCGAGAGAGTTTGCATATCAGGAGCCATAATTTTAGCAATATAGGCCGAAAAACTCTCTTCATTAACAAGAGACTCGTGCGCGGCCCAGTTCCAAATATGGAGATGTTCCAACACATCATTAAGCGTCCAGCCTTTAAATTGCGTTTCATGTTCAAAATCTGAATCTGACAGATCCTTAAGCAATGCATAAAGGTTATCGCATTCTGTTCTAAAATCATTTGCCTGAGTTAACATGTATCAAGCCTCCTCTTCAGTCGAAACGATTTCTATCATCATGTCACCAGCAGCCACTTGCTGATCAACCTTAACAAAAACATCAAAGACATTACCATCAACGCCACTGGTAATTTCATGCTGCATTTTCATCGCTTCAACAATAGCAAGCCGATCACCTTTAACCACCCCGTCGCCCTTATTGACAAAGACTTCCACAACACGTCCATGCATTGGGGCCGATATACGCCCCGAACTTTGGCCTTCATCATCATTAGTATTGGCTAATAAAACATCAACACAAACATATGTTCTGCCTTCAATGCTGGCAAAAACAGTTGCGCCTTTTGCGTGGATGTTTATGCGGGTTCGAACACCATCGATAGCGCAGTCAATGACGTCACCGTTTATTGAATATATAGACACATCATACTTCACATCAACAATATCAATTTCGTAATTTGACGGGCTTTTCGTTTGAATACAGGCTTCGAATATCTCATCGGCAACCTGCAAACGCAGGATCGTTCTTAAAGCGCCAGCTGATGAAAAATTTAATAGCGCATTGGGTATATTTAAGGCCTTGTTTATTGCTTGCTGGGCGCGCGCGCTATAATGCGCCAGAGCTAAGCCAACCAAAACCTCCTGATCGGGAGGGCCGATAATATGACCATCATCTCCAAAACATTCTCCAATAAAAGCTGTTGTTGCTTCACCGGCAATAAAAGTGTCTTGCTCCAAGCAATCGATTAAGAAATCTCGGTTATTTGGAAATCCATAAAGGGCTGTATTTGCCAAACCATTTACCAAACGACGTCGCGCAATCTCTCGCGTCTCGCCATAAGCAATCACCTTGGCAATCATAGGGTCATAAAAAGGAGATATATCCTGACCGCTTTCGATACCAACATCAAATCGCAAGCCTTCACCATCCGCTGGTGCCCATTTTTCGATATGTCCTGTGCTTGGCAAGAAGCCATTAGATGGATCTTCAGCATATAACCGAACTTCAATCGCATGCCCCATGAGCATAATATCAGCCTGTTCAAGACCCAATGGGTGTCCTTCGGCAACACTAATCTGCAAAGCCACAAGGTCATAACCAGTGACTTCTTCTGTTACTGGATGTTCAACCTGCAAACGCGTATTCATTTCTAAAAAATAAAAGTCGCCATTGGAATCTAACAGAAATTCAACCGTGCCAGCACCATGATAGTCGATGCTTTTTGCAGCCTCGACGGCCGCCGCACCCATTTTTTCTCGTAAGTCAGGCGTCATAACTGGACATGGCGCTTCTTCAACCACCTTCTGATGCCGCCTTTGAACCGAACAGTCGCGCTCACCAAAATGGATCACATTGCCATGGCGATCGCCAAATACTTGCACCTCAACATGCCGCGGCTTGATGATCGCTTTTTCCAAAATAAGTTCGCCCGATCCGAATGCGTTGGTTGCCTCAGAACGCGCAGTGATTATTGCATTGGCGAGGTCTGCCTCCTCATGGACAAGACGCATGCCACGACCACCGCCACCTGCGGCAGCCTTTACCATTATAGGAAATCCAATTTTATTACCTTCCGCCAACAGTACATCATCGGACTGATCCTCGCCCTCATAGCCAGGCACGCAGGGCACGCCTGCTTTAATCATACGACGTTTGGCTTCAGCCTTATTTCCCATGAGGTCAATCGCATCACCAGATGGACCAATAAAAACAAGCCCAGCGGCTTCAACCGCGTATGCAAAAGACGCATTTTCTGACAAAAACCCATAACCAGGATGAATCGCATCCGCGCCAACATCAAGCGCCGCGTCAATAATGGCTTCGGCATTTAGATATGAAGCCGAAACCGGAGCGGGCCCAATATAAACACATTCATCTGCATATTTCGTATGTGGCGCCGCGGCATCAGCTTGCGAATAAACCGCCACTGTTTCAATACCTAATTGCTTTGCCGTTCGCATGACACGTATTGCAATTTCTCCGCGGTTTGCAACTAATATTTTTTCAATTCGCTTTATCATGTCTTCCTATATCCTACTCACTGCGCCCAACGCGGTTTACGCTTTTCTATAAAGGCACTCACGCCTTCACGCCCTTCATCGCTGAGCATTGCACGCGCAAAGCCCTCCCCCGCATAAACTCGCATTTCTTCGCCTTGAAGGTAACGCGCTGCGAGGACAATATCCTTGGTAATTCGATTGGCACCAGGTGCACATTTTTTTACATCATTTCTAATACGTTCCTCAATCAGCTCAGCTTCAGCCAAACTCGGCGCCGTAAAGTCAGCAAGACCAATTCTTAACGCCTCAGCACCGTTAAAGCGAGCGGCTGTTAACATAAGGCGGCGCGCTGTCGATAAACCCAAGCGCTGAAGAACAAAAGGCGCAATTTGAGCCGGCGGAATTCCTAAAGTGGTTTCTGTTAAAGCAAACTTTGTATCCTCAACGACGATAACAACATCCCCGGCACAAACCATTCCCATACCGCCTGCCATCGCCGCGCCATCAACTAACATAATGACGGGGTGAGGAAATGTATTAATGCATGAAAATAACGTGCCAGCTTGCTGGCTAGAACGCGCAACATCCTCATACCCTTTCCCATCAGCCTGCATATTTGACTTAAAACCCTTAATGTCGCCACCAGCGCAAAATATACCACCACGCCCGCGCATGGTTATTCCTCGCAAGTCAGGGTTATGACTTAACTCTTGAAGCGTCGACAATAAAAGATCCGTCAACTCTTGGGATAAAGCATTGCGCGCTTCAGGCCTGTTGAGCCAAATCGTCGCCCAGCCATCCTCGATATTACAAATAATAGGTGCGGCACTCATCTTTGCGCCCTAAATCCGAGCCACGCCAAAAGCATTAGGGTGAAGTTCGCGATGTTTGGCCTCCCAAAGTGTATCAAGGGCAACGCCCAAAACGCGTCGCGTGTCGCGCGGATCAATCATCCCGCAATCCAACATTTTGCCCGACGTTGTGAAAGCATCATTTTGCGAATTGAAAATTGACTCGATCGCCTGGCGTTGCTTGGCAAGCGCCTCCTCATCAACCTCAACACCGCGACGCTTAGCACCGCTAATTGCAACCTGCTCCATTGTCCCTGCCGCTTGCTCGCCGCCCATAACGCCGGTGACTGCCGAAGGCCATGTAAATAGAAAGTCAGGATGATAGCCGATACCCGCCATCCCATAATTACCCGCACCAAAACTGGCACCAACATAAAAAGAAATTTTTGGCACACGCACATTCGAAACGGCTTGGATCATTTTAGAACCCATTTTAATCATGCCCGCACGTTCATATTTGAGGCCAACCATATAGCCTGTAATATTATTAAGAAAAACCAGCGGTATATTGGCTTGATCGCATAATTGAATAAAATGAGTGGCTTTGGCCGCCCCATCAGGGTCTATCGGCCCATTATTACATAAAATACCGACTGTATGACCATAAACCTTAGCATGAAGGCATACCATACTCGCGCCATAGCGGGATTTGAAATCGCTAAAATCAGAACCATCAACAATCCGCGCAACGAGTTCTCGCGCATCATAGGGGATTTTATAATCGACTGGCACCAAACCTAAAATCTCTTCGGATGAATATTGAGGCTCAACGAAATCCCTTGACGGCATTTGCGCACAACGCGCGTTCCAACCAATTCGTCCAACAAGATCGCGAACTTGAGCAATTCCATCCGCATCATCTTCAGCTAGATATTCCATTAATCCAGACACGCTGGCATGCATTTCCGTTCCTCCAAGCTCACGCTCATCAGAAACCTCACCTGTTGCGGCCTGCACAAGCGCTGCACCGCCTAAAGCGGCCATGCCATTATGCTTCACACCAACGTTATAATCAGACATGCCCGGCATGTAAGCCCCGCCTGCAGTTGACGGGCCATGCAATACAGTAAATGTTGGCACACCAGCTGCACTGAGGCGACCGAGCATATAGAATATTTCACCCCCCAGGGCCCAACCTTCAACTTTATAGCGCATCAAATTGGCGCCCGCACTTTCCACCAAATGAATGAAAGGCAGCTTTTTATCTAAGGCCATCTTTAAACACTCAATACCTTTTTTGAATGTAAGCTCCATGGCTGCGCCGGCATTAATACCGCTATCATCCACATAGATCATGCATCGCACACCATTAACAAACCCAATGCCACCGATCGTACTTGAGCCAATCAAAGATGTCTCAGGGTTGGGGTCATCAACGCCATAACCCGCAACATTATAAAGTTCTAAAAAGGGCATGCCTGGGTCGAGCAAAATAGCCAAGCGATCACGCGGGGTGAGCTGACCACGTTCTTCAAAGCGTGCACGCCGCTTTTCTGAGGCGGCGGTCGTACGTTCGCGTAAAGTGTTTAAAAGCTCAATATTCTTGAGTTGGTCTTGACGGTTTTTTGCAAAGCTCTCGCTGTTTATATTTAACTTACTCTCATAGACAGACATTAAAGCGCCTCCGCCATTTTGTGTGGAATAGAAATAGGATAATCGAGCAGGATCTGAGCATAGGCTTTACCTTGGGGGTCATTGCGCAAACTCGCAACCCCTCCTCCACCTAAAGCCTCATGCATGACAAAATTAATTGCATGACTTCCGGGCAAATAATATCGATCGACATCGGAGCCTGGTTCAACAAAATGTGAAAAATAGTCCCCAACCGCCTCGGAGCTCAGGCTGGCCCAAATATAAGGGAGAAACTTTGCGTCGCGAGCAATAACCCCGATATTTGATTTATTACCTTTATCCCCAGAGCGACCCCAAGCTAGTTTTTCAAGCGGGACGGCAACCAATTCAACCGATTGATCAAAAGACGAGTCATGAATTGGCGCTGCTGGCCGTGTCACCACCGAGCTGTCAAAACCCTTCTGGACCTGCTCTTTATAATCGATCTCTGTTTGGCCTATAGAAACAGTAACGGGCACAGCATCCTTCTCGATTAAAAAAGAAAAAAGACGCACAACTGGTGACGGCTTGGGCCGCGCGCCAGCAAAAATCGATAAGCCGGGAGGCGTTGCTAAAGCTAAGCCCGTTGCTTCCTTAAGCATAAGCCCGACCCCACGAATATCATCGTGCTTCACTGCAAATTTAAGTACAACTTCCCGCGCGCCAATATTTGGCTCTGCACCATATTGGCTATCAGCCCCAATCACCTCAATACTGACCTCCTCAAAGTCGGACAAATTCTGCTGCCGAAAGCTCTCTCGGCAGCGGCTAACAATTTGATCCGCATAATGCTGAGCTTTACGATCTGCATCACGCCCAATAAAGCTTAATAATGTGCCCCCGCGATAACCTTCAAAATAAGTTGCACTCACCTTATATTGATCAGGCGCCGGATAGCCTCTCGTATTCGCCACGTGTACTAAATTGTCACCAGCTTGAGTAATGGTTGTTGCTGAAAAGTCGCAGACAACATCAGGCAACATATAGGCTTGCGGGTCGCCAATTTCATAGAGCATCTGCTCAGAGATCGTACCCACGGAGACCAGACCAGATGTGCCTGCTGGCTTGGAGCATATGAAACTGCCATCAGGCGAGATTTCAACAATCGGATAACCAATATTAGCAATGTCCCCAGCTTTCTCCCAGTCGGTAAAATTGCCGCCAGTCGCTTGGGGACCACATTCAATAATATGTCCAGCAAGCGAACCGCCTGCTAACCTATCCCAGTCATCGCGCGCCCAATTAAAGCTATGAATACAAGCCCCCAAAGTTACAGCACTATCCACACTGCGCCCTGTAATGACAATATCTGCCCCTGCGTCAAGCGCGGCGGCAATCGGAAACGCACCAAAATAAGCGTTCATACTGGCAATACTGCCGACATCGGGGAAGGCGGCCCCAGAAAACATTTCGATGCTGCTGGCGGCAAGCTCTTCCTTTCGCGGGAGTAAATCATCGCCAGTTACAACAGCAACGGTAAGATCAAGCCCCATCTCCGCAATCAACTGCCGCGCAGCCTTGCCACATGCTTCTGGGTTTACACCACCAGCATTCGATAAAATTTTAACCCCTGTTTGCGCAATACTCGGCAAATGCGGTTTTAAAACACCTGTAATAAAATCTGTCGCATAGCCCATATCAGGCTTGGCTGAACGAGCACGCGCCATAATCGACATCGTAATTTCTGCAAGATAATCATAAACAATGTAATCAAGATCACCGACCTCTAATAGTTGAGGGGTCGCCACCATAGACTCTCCCCAGAATCCGCTGGCTCCGCCAATTTTTATTGTTTTCTGCATACCATCACCCAACCCTGAAAATAGATTCAAACGCACTCGTTCCTACCCTAGATTGACAATCCATTTCGCATAAGGCAAGTCCCCAGCAGACAAATATACAGAACGACCGTTCTGCTTGTAAAGAGGATAATCTCTTGATAGATTTGGCGAGGAGATACAGAGATGCACCAAGATAACCCTCAAGCGGCGGCACCAAGACCCAAGCCTGAAATGAGCGTAAAAGAACGACAAGCCGCAGCAGCACGCGCCACATTGGTTGAGGCAACTGTTACTTGCTTAGATAAATTTGGTTATGCTGCAACATCGATCAACCGCATTCAAGAAGCGGCCAGTGTTTCACGAGGTGCATTAACTCATCACTTTCCCAATAAAGAAGATTTAATGGTGGCAACACTCGACCGATTGCTAATTTCCACATTACACCCGTCCCTACCAAGCAAAGACCACGGCAGTGCGGCAGGACTGGCTGAGGACCTTCAATTTATCGCACGGAGTTTGTCGAGATCCCAAAATGGGCGTGCGCTCGCGGAGGTTTTGCTCGCTATGCGCACTGACCCAAACCTCAATGAGCGGGTTGCGCCTCGACTAAAAGAGTGGAACGAGATGATAGACGACGCCATATTAGGATATTACAAATCAGCCTCAAACGATGATCAAGATGTTGTTCTCTTATGGACAATCACCCGCAGTTTTTTGCGAGGGCTTGTCCTACAAGAACCTTTCACATCTGATGAAGCCACTTTCACACGTATGATTTCGCGTTTTAGTGAATTGGTCAGCCCATTTCTCGTAAAGCGTAAACCAAAAAACCGAATGCCATAGGAGACCATAATGCGCAATCCATTCGATACTGAAGAACGACGTCAATTTCGAGAAACAGTACGCCGTTTTATGGCAACTGAAATCGAACCAAATGTTGATACTTGGGATGAAGCCGGCTCATACCCGCACGAAGTAAATGAGAAAATATGTGCGCTCGGCATTTTCGGATTTGCTATTCCCGAGGAATATGGCGGTCACGGTATGGATGACCAATTCATGCGCAAGGACGCCGCAGTTGAAATGGGATATGTTGCGGCTGGCGGCCTTATGGCAAGTGTTGGCTCGCGCTCTATTATGCTAAAGCCTCTCACCGAGCTGGCCAATGAAGACATTAAACAACGCGTGCTACCCGAACTATTAAGTGGCCGCAAAGGCGGTGCGCTGGGCATTACCGAGCCGGGGGGCGGTTCAGATGTTGCGAATATGAAAACAACAGCCAAACGCGATGACGATCATTGGGTGCTCAATGGTCAGAAAATGTTCATCACAGGCGGCATGCAAGCATCTTATTTTGTGATTGGCGCGCGTACCGGCGGTTCTGGACTTGGTGGCATTTCATTATTTTTTGTTGAAGCTGACATGGATGGCTTTTCGCGCACGCCGATTGAGCGAAAAATGGGCTGGTGGACGTCAGACACAGCAACGCTCTATTTCGATAATTGTCGCGTCCCCGCCGCCAACCTGATGGGGCCACAGGATCGCGGGTTTATATCTATTATGGATAATTTTAACTATGAACGATTTATGATGGCTGCCCAAATGCTTGGCATGTCGAAAAGATGCTTTGACGAATGCGTCTCCTATGCGCAAACCCGTGAGACATTTGGTCAGAAACTCATTAACCATCAGATTATTCGCCACAAACTTGCGGATATGTCGGCTAAGATTGACGCAATGGACGCTTACCTCAATCAAGTGTCACAACTTATGGTCGACGGCGAAAAGCCTGTTGCTGAAATTGCCAAACTCAAGTTCTATTGCTCAACACATCTTGAATCAATTGCTTCTCAATCCATGCAAGTATTTGGCGGCGCCGGGTATTTGCGCGGAAACCCTGTTGAACGCATATATCGCGAGGTCAAAGTTATGGCGATTGGTGGCGGCTCAGAAGAAATTATGCGTGACTTGGCGATAAAACAAATGGGACTTTGAGTTAATCGCTTTCGCTTAAATCATTAACCATCGTTTCAAGGCGATCAAAATCAAATTCAACGATGTCTTGCGCCTGAATTTCGTAACCCGTTTCGGCGTAATCAGTTTGTCCTGCTACAACACGAACCAACCCACGTACGATAATGGGATCGCTATAAGTTCGCATTGGGGTTGTCTTCTCAAAATGCACAATGATTGTTTGATTAGGCGGCGGAGGTGGCACGTGAATACACTGGCCCGCATTAGGAACCAATAGGAAGCTTTTGACATCATCCCCCTCATAATCAAGAGGCACCATGTAACCAGGCAATACAACACGCGCACCCTCGAGTTCGGGGCGTGTTATACGCTCACTATCTTTTAATTTTTTCTGAAAATCTTCATCCAACCACATTTGAGACGTAATGCCGGTTTCAGGAATAAAGCTATATAAATTTGCCGGCAAAAGATCGCCCCAATCAACGACAGCATTCGGGTTTTCAGCTTTACTGGGGTCGCTGACAATTAAGCTCAAAGCCATCAAGATTAAGAGAAAAAAAACCTTAGTGTCGAATGGTAATGCCATCATGAATTGTCCGCCTATAAAGTTGAATTGCTGGCCACATTGTAACCATGAGCGCTAATAAAATAATGTAAACCATGAAGATAAGGTCACCCCAAACTAAAATACTCATAGGGGGGGTTAACCCATATAAGCCCATAACATTTGCAAAAATCATGAAGGACGCCAATGCAGTGATGATTAGCCCAAACACACATGCACTGGTGGCAATGATGAGCGACTCGCCCATTAGCATCAGAACTAACTGACGGGGGCGCGCGCCCACAGAACGCAAAATAGCCAATTCACGGCGACGGCCATCCAAACTTGTCAACGTCATTGCCATAAGAGCAACAAGAGCAACAATAATGACCATTAAAGAGATGAGACGAAACCCTTTTTCAGCAGCGCCAATCAGTTGCCATATTTTAGCAAGGGCGACACCAGGCATAACTGCAGTCAAAGGTTCACTCTCATATGCGCCAATAGCACGCTGAAGCCCAACTAAACTGAATTTATTTTTTGCCAACACGATAGCGGCAGATACGGGGGCTGGCCCGCGCTCTGACAATAAGCTTAAAACTGTGCCATGATCGAGCATATTTTGACCATTTTGATAGCCAATGTGAATGGCATCTATCGCACGATAATGAACTAAAACAACACGATCAAACGGTGTGCCCGTCGGCGCGAGAATACCTGAAACAATAAAGGGCATTTCATCGTGATCATGATTATGCACCCCTCCAAACCCATGGCCAACGACAATTGGGGCACCAACCCCAATACCCATTTCCTTTGCGACGGTCGCACCCAAAACCACCTGAAATGCAAGTGCATTACGATCATGCGCACCATGTTCATTGTGATCGTGTTCATCATGTTCATGTGCATCATGTTCATGTGCATCATGCACATTGTGATCGCGTTCATGCACTTTCTCTTTGGCGCTATGCCCACTCAACTTGCCAGGAGATAGCGCGTCCTGCGCGGCCAATATATTTTCAAAAGATATTTCTGAGAAGGAAACGCCGTCTTCAAAAGAAAAGACAGGAAGACCATTTGAACGCATCATAACATCAAACAGCTTCGGGTCAGTTCCCATGACGCGAAACTTTCCAACACTATCACCAAGCGAGAAAGGAATAACAGCACGAACATTATCAATTTCTTGTAAATCCTTAATGCGCGACCAAGTGATGGTTCCTGTCGGCTCCCCAATATTAAAAAAACTATAAAGCAAAATTTGCATATCATTACCGCGCGGCGCCACCAATAAATCCACACCTGTCATAGCATTCTCAAAACTGGCGCGGGTCATGCGCTGCACGCCCAATACACTTAGGTAAAGCGCAATTGAAAGTGACAAAGACAAAATGATAAGAAAAACGCTCGCGCGGCGACTACGCATCGACCGCAGAGTTAGTGTAAGCCCATTCATGACTGAAGCCTCTCAGACAATAAATCATCAAATCGAACGACACGCGAAAATCCGTCAGCTAGGCGGTCATCATGACTAACCATTAAAAACCCCTGCGCATTATGATCCATTGAGTTAAAAACTAGGTCCAAAAATTTTATCGCATTAGGTCGGTCAAGCGCTGATGTAGGCTCGTCAGCAATAATCAGTTCAGGGGCTCCAATTAAAGCGCGGGCCGCGCCAATGCGCTGCTGCTGCCCAATGCTCAAACGATCTGCTCGCGCGTCACCATATGCATCATATGAAAGGCCTAACCGGTCCATCAGAAGTTTAATGGTTTCATCAACAGAGCCATGTAAGCGTTGCTGACGCTGCTTTGAGAACGCTACTCCAAGGGCAACATTTTCTCTCGCCGTTAGCCATGGCACAAGATTGAGTGTCTGGTAAATAAGGCCGACATGATTACCACGACACTGATCACTCTGACCTGCTGTCAGTTGGGTGAGCTCTTGCTCCAAAAGACAAATACGCCCGCGCTGGGGTTGCAGCACACCCGTGATTAAATTTAGAAATGTTGACTTACCAACACCTGAGGGGCCCAGCAATAAGACACGCTCTCCGGCGGACAAAGTAAAAGATGGAATAGCCAGAGCAAAACCAGATACGCCATAATCGAAATATACATCGTCAATGGAAAGAATCTTATTCACTTCAATACCCAGCAAATTGTTTTAAAAGACCTAATTAAACCCAAGATAGATAACACCCATTATAAATAGCGGAATTTGAAGACCAAAATTAGTCATGATCGCACCGTCTTTTTTCACATAACCAACCCAAGTCCACCCAAGCACTCCAGCAAAGTGAAACAATAGATTAAGGGGGTAAATGTTAAAATTTGTAAGTGTAATCCCACAGAGAACCAAAAATGTGCTGACCCATTTTAAACGATCAGCAATACGCTGTGCAGTCATATTATCCTCAAATCCATCTCAATTTTATCCGTATAAGTCAACGCACGAGTTAAACATGAACGCGGTCGAGACGACGCCGCAATTTTGTTAAATCACGCGATAGACTTAGCACTAACTCTGCCTCAATACCACTGTCTAAGCGCTTCACAAGCCTCGCCATTTGGCTGCGTGATTTGTGTAAAACACGACGGCCACTCCGTGAGATCACAATCACACGACGCCGCTTATCTGTCGCTAATGGAATATTATGGACATATCCGCGCTTCATCAGCTTGCTCAACCCCACCGATACTGTCGGCTGAGACACTCCCAAAATATCAACAATTTGACTTACCTGGTGTTCGTTAAATTCAACCAATTGCAAAAGATTATATTGAAGCAAGCCAAGTGACTTAGGAAGAAATTTAAGAGTTATTTGCTCAACCTGCGCCAGTGTTAATCGTAAGTCTGAGATAAGATTAAGCGCAGGCGCATCAAGCGCCAAACCTTGAGTTGCTTTATCGATGAGGGATGGTTCGTGCGTATCTATCGACATTCTAAAATCCTTGAAGATGAAGCTATTTATAGCATAGCTAGCTATATAAATAAAAATAAAATAATGTGTTTATTTTCAATATATTAGAAAGCAAATGCTCAAGTAATATAATTTTTATCTTTTGATCCCACAGCTTTTCCCTGAAACAGCCCCCAAAGCCACCCACTAAAAACGCATAACTCACTGAAATATATATATTATTTAGGTGATAATAAAAAAAATTGCGCGCGCCTAAAATAATGATTGCATAGATTATAAAAAAGAATAATTGAGGATTTATCGGTCGCAAAGATCGGGCAAAAGCAAAAGGATATTGTGCCCAGCCCCCTCTCGCATACCCCTTTTATGAGGTTTGACATGTTGGAATTAAGCAGCATTTTACAATTAGGCGCGGTTTTATTTGGCACGGCAATCGCCGCACCACTTGTATCGAGTGATGACAAAAAATGTCGCTTGTGGGGTTTTCTTGCTATGCTTACAGGAAGTCTGTTCTCGCTTTTCCTTCACGTATCATTATCACTCTGGATTATGGTGCCTGCCTCTCTTTTTTGGGCAGCAATGTCGGTTCGCGGTTACATGCTCGTTCGTGATGCATATAAAAACAAAAGTAACATCACATATTCAGACGTTGTAAGCGATTTCATACCAGGTGAATAAGCCTAAAAGGCCGATAGACCAAGTTAAAGTGTAATATCTTCGGCATAATAGACGGCACAATATACCCAAATCATGAGCGTTAGAATCATGGCTAAAGTGATGGCGGCAGATCCAAAGCCTTTTGCTTTACCTAACAAAAGATGGTTCTCCAGCGAGATATGGTTGATGATACGTTCTATCGCAATATTGAGAAGCTCAATAATGGACACCAGTGTAAAACTGAGATGACGAGCAATGCAAAATCTAAAACAGTGAATGATACCCAAATGGCTGTGGGAACCATAATCGCAGCCTGTCACTGCTTATAGCGAAAAGCGGGCTAATTCTCCAGGCTTTAGCCCTTGGGCTGTGAATTTAGATGTAAACCTTAATCGTTGAAAGCTAGTTGACCTTCACATTATTATATCTCTCATTTACAATCTGGATCTTAACAATAATTCTATGTAATTTTTGAATAATTAAGATTACAGTAATACAAACAACTATAATAACTTATTGCATTGGCCCAATGAACTTAATTAGGTCAGACTGGTCTGTTGCACCTAACTAACTGCTCGGTTATACAGATCAACACCCAGATAGTATTGGAGGCTTTGCCATGCGTAACGAATTGACAGGGGGAATTCCCACATATCTTCAGAAACGCTATTTAGGCTGGTACGCAACAGAATACGCGCCAAATAGTGCTTGGTATCAGCACAAAGCCGATGTTGGCCAACATCCGGCAACAATGATAATTTCCTGTTGCGACAGCCGTGTAAACGCCGAACAACTTTTTGGTGGAGAAGCTGGAGAATTTTTTGTTCATAGAAACATAGCCAATTTGGTTCCACCCTTTAGAGCTGATGGCGACCATCACGGCACATCGGCGGCAATCGAATATGCGGTCTCGGCACTTAAAGTTGCTCATATTGTGGTTCTAGGCCATTCCGCCTGTGGTGGTATCAATGGCGGCTATCACATGTGTAATGGAACCGAAAAACAGCTCTATGAAGATACAGTTTACGTCAAAAAATGGCTGGAAATTCTGCGCCCTGCTTATGGCAACCTCGAAGACGATAATGATCAAGAACGCCGCATCAAAAAACTTGAAAAGCTGAGTGTCGTTGTGTCCCTTGAAAACTTAGAGACATTCCCATTTATCAAAAACGCACTTGCCGAAGGTAAAATTTCATTACACGGCCTATGGCATGATATTGGCTCGGGGCAAATGGAAGCCTATA
>CBFHLW010000022.1:0-19294 GCA_965656805.1 Alphaproteobacteria bacterium | reverse complement strand
AGCCAAGTTCTGGTTCCTGGCAATATGGCGCGCCCTGATGAAAGCGGCAACATTCATGGGATTGTTGATTTGCCAGCGGCTTCAACGGCGACAGATATCGTGTTTAGCGATAAAAATGGCGAAGTTATTGATGTGGTTCAATTGGGTGCGCAAGCGCGCGGCTTGGTTGGGTTTGCCTGGGAAAATGTCCCTCAATCAGTCAAAGATGCCAATGACCTCGTCTATATTGATGCCTATGCTGATAATGGGCAAGGAATGAAAGCAATCTCATCATCAGTTTTCGCGCAAGTTATGGCGGCTTCAACCGCTGATCCAGTCAAAGGCGTGACGCTCGAAGTTCGCGATTACGGAGAAGTGGCCGCAGCAGATGTGACACGCTTCCGTAAGTAATAATTAATCTAATTGTAACGTAATTTTTCTAAAGATTTTGGAGTTTTAAATGTCGTTTTATACAGCACTTACCGGCTTGAATGGCTCGCAGGCAGATATTTCTGCAACATCAAACAACATAGCCAACGTGGGTACGACGGGCTTTAAGCGAAGCCGCGCTGAGTTTGGCGATATTTTCGCTACATCTCCATTGCAAAACTCATCATCTTCAATTGGTTCTGGTACAATTTTGAAAGGTATTAAGCAGCAGTTTACGCAAGGTAATATTGTGTCATCGCTCAATGCGCTCGATTTGGCAATTTCTGGACAGGGCTTCTTTGCCCTAAAACCGTCTTTGACCTCAGCGCAGACAGTTTACACGCGTAACGGTTCCTTGAACGTTAATAATGACCGCTATGTTGTGGATAGTGCGGGTCAGTATCTTCTCGTTTATCCTGTGAATGATGATGGATCTGTAACAGCCAAAGACTTAACAAGTGCCGTTCCCCTTCAATTGCCAGTCACCTCAGGTGAGCCTAAAGCGACGAGTAATATCGAGCTTGGTGTAAACGTACCAGCCGATGCAGCCGTTGTTCCGGAAAAGGCTATCTTTGCTGACGGTTATACGTTTGACCCGAATAACTCAGAGAGCTTTACCAACTCGACATCAATTACAATCTTTGATGACTTGGGTAACCCAACAATTGCGACCATTTATTTCATCAAAACCCAAAATGCATCGGCAACAGATCCAACAAATAAATTTGATACACGACTTGTCATTAACGATACAGTGATTGATCCAGATCTTGTTAATGCGGTTGATGATAGTGGTCGTCAAATCTTTATTGACCGGTTTGGCAATCAGACAACAGCTGTTCCAGATGACAACTACTTCTTGGAAGGCAAAGGTTCTCCGCTTTATAAATTGGATGATTTGGAAACTCAAATCCCATCTCAGCCCGCAACGCTAACGGGAGAGCAAACAGCGTTTGACTTTGGTGAAGAGGGCAACAAGCTTGTCGAGATTGTTACCGACCCAATGCAGTTTCTATCAACACGAGAAGGCGGTAATGATGAAGGCTCCGTTTATTGGGGTAAAGATTTCTTGCTATTAAATATTGATGATGGTGACCAGCCTGTAAGTATTGATATCCGTGCCGGTAAATATAATGCTGAGCAATTAGCAGCTGAAGTGCAGCGCGCCATTAATGAATCATATGGTGATGATCGGAAAATTCAGGTTGTACAAAATGTTGACGATAAGTTGAGCATTGATCTGTTAAAACTAAACGCCGACGGTGTGCCGACTGGCTTAACCAATAAAATTTCTGTCGACTTGCTAAAAAGCTCCTTTGTTTCCGAGCAAATTCCGGGTTTAGATGTGGATGGCGCATCTCCTGACTTTACACTTGAGCAGTTTTTGGCACATGCCCAAGCCAGACTGAATGATACACTTAATAAACATGCGGTATCTGTCAGTAGCTCTGGTGTTGAAACGGTCACGAATGCAGAGTTGGGTGTCAGTAATAAATTATTCGCTCGTACATCTGGCGCAGCAATTACAACCCCGCTTGAAAAGACACAAATTATTGAATTGGATCACACAACCCTATCCGATGCTGACTCCGACGGTGTTTATGATACGGCCAGTTCGGATGCAAAATATGCGGTATATTCATTTTATGGGCGCCGGCCTAATTTGAGTGTGTATGACCAAAGAACTCAAGTTTCTGCTCCTTTGACAGGTGCAAATACAGTGACGTATGACTCCGCTCAAAACACTTTGAGCATCACAGTTTCTCAAGCTGACGCAGCAAAATTTACAACAAACGAAACGATCCGTTTGGCGGGTGTGTTTGCTAATGACACAAGTTCAACTCTGCTTAATGGCCGTGAATTCACAATTTTTGACGTCACAAATACAGCAGCCGATGCAGGGACAGGTGCCGCAGCCTTTAGCACCATTAAAATTGATACGACTGGGCTGTCGCTTCCTGATACTGGGTTTACCGATGCCAGTACGGATATTTATGTTATGGACTCTAAGTCCACGGATGTTGAGGCCTTCTTTGAAGGAGCTGAAAACGTTTATGACGGAGCAAACGTTAATTTTAACAGTAAGAAAATTGTTCTCCGTGAAATTGGGACATCAACCTTACATTCATATACAAATGATGATGTTAAAGCGATTGCAACAAATGGCATCTTTACCGTTACAGGAGAAACACTTTCATTAACGGATGCGTCAGGTGTTGCCATCAATGCATTGTCTGAGCTCGGCTTACAGAGCGCGCTTGGGGCGGATACGACGACCACAGAGACAAATTGGGTTGATGAAAAAAATCCACCTATTACAATTACGTATGATGATATTAATCAACGATTGGCTTTTTCAGTTGATAGGACAGTTCTTGGAACAGGTACGGATAGTAACTTTAACTCATTTAGGATTTCAGGAGCGACCAATGCTGAGGATTCTAATAATTTAGGAATACCAGCTGGTGATGATGCGATCGAGTCTCTCATCCGTGGCGGTGAAATTCTATATACAGAATCTTTTGTTGCAGATGGCGAGGAAGTTCAGCTTAACGATAAGCGCTTTGGAGCAAAAGTAGGTTATAATTCAGATACAAAAACCTTTACTTTCTCTAGTGGTACAACCGGTGAAGCCATTGATGCAAATGGCGCCATTGGCGTAGGTGCAACACAAAAAGCATCGAATATTCAAGTTGGCCGTTATGCAATTAGTGCCATTGATGGGTCTGTAATCAATAATTCAGCAAATTTAGAGAGCCGAGCGATTGGTGTTGGTGATAATTTGCTGATGGGTGTTGGCGCGACCAAAACAGAAGCTGTCTTTCTAGATGGGCGTGGTTTACTTTCTGAGCCTGCAAAAGCCCAGGGGGGTGCTGCTAACGAGTCATTGACAGAAGTCTTCCGTCTTTCTTCTCAAAATGGCGAGAATATATTCAACGTCTCTGTTAACGGCATTAATGGTGTTATCGAAATCCCAACGGGTAATTATGTTGGCTCAACTCTTGCCTCAGCGCTTCAAGAGCGTATTAATCAAATACGTGATCCGTTGACGGGTAATGTCGTTGGTGGTGTTAAAGTGAGTTATAGTGCCGAGACCAATAATTTTAGCTTTGTAACAGGCACGACTGGCGATACATCGACTATTAAAGTGAAGGGCGCTTCACGTCTTGGCTTGGATGATGTTCCGTTAGGCGTTGGGTCGGTGCCTGAGATTTATAATCTTGTACAAGCAACAAATGCTGATGGTGTTGCCCTTTATGTTGATGCTAACGGTAATGTTGCAGAAACGCCGCCAGCAAACTTGGTCGAAGGTTACTATCCGCTCTATATTGATGAGGGTGAACTTACATTTGATAAAACAGGTAAACTCTTAAGTCCAAAAAATAAAGTTAAATACGAAAAGCAGGAAGAGGGCTTCTCTATCTCACTAGATATTGACTTTGGTGCGTCAACACAGTTTGCCCAACCATTCTCTGTCTTATCGGTTGAGCAGGATGGTTTCACATCTGGACGTCTTGATGGTCTGGAGATTGATGCTTCCGGTACAATTCGTGCAAACTATACGAATGGACAAAATAACCCATTAGGTAAAATCGTTGTTGCTAACTTTAACAACCAAAATGGTTTGAAGCAGATCGGTAATGCGACATATGTGGAGACAGCTGTTTCAGGTACCCCGCAGGTCGGTGAAGCTGGTGCTGAGGGATATGGTAATATTCTATCTGGTTCTCTTGAGCGGTCAAACGTCGATATTACGGAAGAATTGGTTAATTTGATTACAGCACAACGGAATTTCCAGGCATCAGCAAAAGCGATTGAAACAACAACGACGCTAACCCAGACAATCATTAATATCCGAATGTAATTGGTAAAAGCTAAAGGCGAGAGACATATAGTATGGACAAGCTGATATTTACGGCGTTGAACTCTGTTTCTACTGCGCAAGAAGATAGCACAATACGTTCCAACAACCTTGCCAACGCTTCTGTGCCTGGCTTTAGGCGTGATATTGAACCAAAATCAATCGGCACGGGTTTTTTAAATACCATGGAGCAATATCAAACGCGTAGTTTCGCGATCCGTGAAGGTAAAAACAGGTTTTCTGCAGATCAAGGAACTGTTAATTATACGGGCGAATTAACGGATGTGGCTATTGAAGGAAAAGGCTATTTTATCACCCAACCGCGAAATGCTGACCCTGCTTTGTCTCGCCGTGGTGACTTTAAAATCGATAGTGACGGATTTTTAAGAGATGGCGCCGGCTCACTCATCATGAATACCGACATGACGCCAATTGAAGTGCCGCCGCATCGAAAAATAATGATTAACCAGAGCGGCTTGATTGTTATTGAGCCATTTGATGGTGAACCATTTGAGACACAGGTCATTGATACCATTGCGACGACTGAAGTAGATCATAGCCAAATCATAAAGCATAAAGACGGTGAAATTCGATTGCTCGATGGCACAGTTCCACTTCCGGATAATGCCTCAAAAATTGTTCAAGGGTACCTTGAAA
Organism: Alphaproteobacteria bacterium; assembly: GCA_965656805.1. Lineage (GTDB taxonomy): Bacteria > Pseudomonadota > Alphaproteobacteria > RS24 > RS24 > JAYODZ01. The sequence continues at coordinate 14,367 of CBFHLW010000022.1, read as the reverse complement.
GCAGTAATGTAAATACAGTTGAGGAGCTTGTTGAAAGCCTTAACCGACAGCGTGGCTATGAGTTGAACATTAAAATGATCACAATGGCCAAAGAGTTGGACGAGGCATCAACCTCGCTTATGCGTCTACCTAATTAATAATTATACACAATTCTTTAAGCGATTTTTCACATATAATGTGAGCTGATAATTAATAATTTATCTAACTTAAATATTTAACTGTGCTTGGCACGCCGCTTGCTATTTCTCTTTAGATACTTAATTTCAGGAGAAATCGATGTCATCAAATGCAATGCATGTGGCCAAAAGTGGTTTAAACGCACAACAAACAAGAATGCAAATCATCGCCAACAACCTGGCAAACGTTAATACAGCTGGGTTTAAAAAAGACCGTGCTAATTTTGAATCCCTCTTATATCAGGTCCGGCGCTATGCTGGCGACCAAACATCAGCTGATACGAATCTGACTTCTACCTTCGCTATTGGTACAGGTACTCGGATTGTTAATACCGAGAAAATGCACTCACAAGGAAGCTTGATGATGACAGAAAATGCCTTGGATCTAGCGATTGAAGGTGGCGGTTTCTTCCAGGTTCTCATGCCAGATAACCGTATTGGTTACACCCGTAATGGCTCTTTCTCTAGAAACGATGAGGGTACACTCACGACTGCAAGTGGATATGTGCTTCAACCTGAAATTCAAATTCCTGAGGGAGCCACCAATATTAATGTGTCTGCAAATGGTATTGTTAGCATTACTTTGGCAGGTGAAACAGCTGCGCAAGAAGTCGGCCAATTGACGCTTGCTGATTTTGCGAACCGTCGCGGCCTTCAACCGATTGGTGAGAATTTGCTAACGGAAACGGATGCAAGTGGTGGCCCAATTGTGGCTAATCCAATTGAACAGGGCTTTGGTAAATTAGTACAGGGCGCTCTTGAAAGCTCCAATGTCAATGTCGTTCAAGAACTCGTGGACATGATTGAGACTCAACGTGCTTACGAAGTGAGTTCTAAGGCGATTACCTCCGTAGATGAGATGCTTCGCTTTATCTCTAATAATCTTTAATTGGGTGATTGTTGTATGTCATTGGGCCTTACAAAAACGATTGTTACAGTACTTATTTTTCCTATGGTTGCGGGGTGCAGTACCTATTATGAGAACCATGCATCTAAGACCTTTGAGCCAATTTACGATACAATTGTGCCCGAGCTAAACGAAGGTGTTCCATCGGGCAGTATCTATAATGCAAGTGCTAGTACGGGTTTGTTTACAACGGACCAGCGCGCGCGTGCTGTTGGGGATATTTTAACTGTTTCGTTTACAGAGTCCTTTGCTGCAACTAAATCGCAAAGTGCATCTGCCTCAAAATCAGATTCGATGTCAGTCTCTTTGCCATTTGATCAGTCTCGTTTGTCAGCAAAGCTTGGCCTCGAGGGATCGTCCGAGTTCTCAGGGTCAGGAAGTGCAGCTCAGTCCAATAGCTTTACGGGTTTATTATCTGTGAGTGTCGTTCGTATATTTGCCAATGGTAATATGGAAATTATGGGCCAAAAAATGATTACGCTTAATAATGGCAATGAATATGTGCGTTTAAGGGGTGTTATCCGGCCTGAAGATATTTCAGCAGGTAATGCGATTTTATCATCTCAAATTGCTGATGCCAAAATTACTTATACTGGTGCTGGTCAGGTTGCTGATACAGGTCAGATGGGTTGGTTAAGCCGCATCTTAAGGGCGGTTTCGCCTCTATAAAGGAAGTTTCTGTGCGCTCTTTTTTCTCTCTTTTTATTGCGACTTGGATCTTAATGTCACCTTTTGTGTCTTCAGCTTCGGCTGATCGACTTAAGGACTTAACAAGTATTGGCGGTGTTCGCGATAACCAATTAGTTGGATATGGCATCGTTGTTGGCTTGAGCGGAAGTGGCGATGGTAATGCGGCACTTACGCTTCAAACAATTCAGTCAATTGTTTCTCAATTTGGTCAGTCGATACCGATTTCAGGTATTAAAGGGAAGAATGCAGCCACTGTTATGGTTACGGCAAATTTAATTCCCTTTGCTAAGCCTGGGCAGACCATTGACGTTACTGTTTCGACATTGGGTGAAGCAAAGTCTCTACGAGGTGGCACACTTTTAATGACGCCATTGCTGGGGGCTGATGGAGAGACTTATGCTGTTGCACAGGGAAATTTGCTCATTGGTGGCTTTGGTATAACAGGAAATGATGCCTCATCATTAACTGTTAATATTCCCACAGTCGGGCGTATTCCTGAAGGTGCCACCGTTGAGCGTCTTGTCGACACACCGTTTCTTTCATCAGAGAATATGCTTTTAAATCTAAATCAGCCTGATTTTAGTACAGCATATCGCGTTGCAGAATCTATAAATGAATTTCTTAATGAACCAATAGCAACGCCTTTAGATGCTACCTCAATTCGGGTGACAGCCCCCGCTGATCCAAGCCAACGGGTTGCGTTTATGAGTATTCTTGAAAACATTGAGGTCGACCCTGCGCGTCCTGCTGCAAAAGTAGTAATTAATTCACGCACTGGTACCGTTGTCATTGGTGGTGATGTTCGTGTTACGCCTGCCGCAGTAACACACGGGCAGTTAACTGTTAAAGTTGAAGAAAACCCGACGGTAACACCCGTACAAAATGTTATTGCGAACGATAACCAGGTCGTAGCAACCCCTGGTGGGGCGATTGTTAATCCAGATACAGCGATTACTGTGGCACAGGAGAATGTAAAAGCATTTTTGTTTGACCCGGGCGTCGAGTTATCCGATCTGGTTGACAGCATTAACGCTGTTGGAACAACCCCTGCTGATTTGGTTGCAATTTTAGAAGCCTTGCGTGAGGCCGGCGCATTGCGTGCTGAGCTAGTCGTTATTTAGGTGCTTTATGGATCAAGTCGTTAAACCTACTCAGCCAATCGGAATGCCCTTCGGGGATAAGATGATGCCTTTGGGGCAATCCCAAATGGATGATGCGCAGCGTGAAAAATTACGTGTGGTAGCAAATGAGTTTGAGGCGATATTTGTTCAACAGATTTTTAAGCAATCTCGTCAGATGAAATTAACCGAGGGACTGTTTGATAACGCTAAAAATGAGTCTTTCCAAACAATGCTTGATCAAGAATATGCGTCGAGCATGGCGCAGACATCTTCTTTGGGTATTGCTGAGGCTATGATTAATCAATTAAGCCCGCCATCCAACGTCAAGAATGTGCGGTAAGTCATGGCAAGTTTATTTGATATTGCAAAAAGTGGCGTTCAGTCTTACCGGCAATCTTTGGCTGTTACAGGCCAAAATATCGCCAATATAAATACGGAGGGCTATCGTCGGCGTGAAGCCGACCTAAGTGAGGTAACCTCTGGGCAGGGTGGTATTACTGGCGTTTCAAGTCAAGCTGGATTGGGTGTCCGCGTCGAAGGTATTCGCCGTTCATTTGATGCTTATATGCTCTCTCGCGCCAGCAGCGCGACTGCTGATTACGAAAAAATGTCAAATTATGTCAAGCAGTTAGAGGTTATAGAAAATACACTTCTACCTACAGGCGGTGGCCTTGGTGTTCAAATTGGTCGTTTCTTTGACTCGTTACAACAAGTTGCAGCTGCACCAGGTGATTTACCCCCTCGACTCGTTGCGATTGAAGAAGGTAAAGGATTGGCGAGTTCATTTCAAACCGTCTCAAGTCAAATGGCCAGTTTGAAAAAAGCTTCTTTCGATCAAGCAAAAGATGCTGTATCCGCAATAAACCTTCTGCTCGATCAGTTAGCTAATGTAAATGGCCGGATATTGTCCTCAGGGCAGGGGGCAAGCGCTCCCAACTCAGCACTCGATCTTCGTGATCGCTTAACCTCAGATCTATCGATGTTAATGAATATTACGGTTGACTATACCGATCGTGGTGTTGCCAATGTTAGCGTGGGCAGCACTGGTGCGGGTGCGCCACTTGTTACAGCTGCGTCTCGTAGCTTGATCGGAATTATAGAACAGGCAACAGGCTTGCAGCCGACAATTATTTCGGGCGCCAATCAAACACCAACAAATCAAATATCGAGCGGCGCCCTAGCCGGCATGGTAGACGCCTATACGTTTATAGATGAGGTCGTTAAAGATATTGATCATCTCGCTGTGACAATTAGCCAGGAAATGAATGCACAACATCAATTAGGCCTTAATATGGAAGGTTTATCAGGTGGAAATATGTTTTCTGCCACGGGCTTAACGGCAGAGGCTGGTGCGGCTAATCGCGGATCTGTTTTGCCTGAAGTGACAGTGAGCGACCCTTTGTCCCTTCCTCGCGAGGATATGACATTTGTTTATCGAAGTGACCTTTCAGCCTGGACCGTCACAGACCCTAATCTGGATGTTAAGGTGCAAGGATCCAATAAAGTTGTTGGTTCAGGGTTTTCTATAACATTCGGCGGTTCGCCTAGTGATGGTGATGTCGTGCAGGTGAGCGCGCTCTCAGGCGCTGCTTCAGCGATGCGCTTTATGCTCACCCGGGCGCAAGACATTGCTGCAGCCTCGGCAACGAATGTCTCTCAGGATACGGCAAATGCGAGTGACGCTTTGATCACAGCCACCCAGTCACAGCCAGCCCAATATTCAGCGCCTCCAAATGTTGATAACGTTTTCCGTAACTCAGACTCACCGATTGTCGCGACGCAATTCTTACGTGATGGCGTCGTTGCGGCAATTCCTGCTGGGGCTGAAAATGTAAACATCAGTTCTTTTGCTCAACAGTCTAGTGTTCAGTTCCAAATTAGTGAGGCTGAATATGAGAATACGCCTCAGCTTCAGTTTGATCTAAATGGCGTAAGCTATACGTTCAATCTTGCATTTGGTAGTGTCTATCCGGCAGCTGATAGTGGATCGACCTGGCAAAGCTTGGATGATATTGGGGTTGCTTTAAATCGCGGCACTATTCGATCGACGTCTGCAACAAATGAAGTATCTTTGAGTGACATTGGTATTCATGTTAGCGCCCAAGGTGGCAGTTTAACAATGACCTCAGCTGTTAATCCATTTGTTTCAGCTCAAGTCACGCATTCGGCTGGCATCGTAACAGGTGTTGTTACACCTGCTATTGCGGCTTCCAATATTCAAGTTTTCACGCGGGAAGGCCGGCATGTTGCCGGAACACCTCTTACCCAAACCGAAGTTGCTGCATTCTTGATGGAAAAGAATGGATTTGCTGCTGGCGCTGAATATCGAGCTGATTATCTTAATGTTACTGATAACGCATATCGCGGCATGGACCTTGATATTTTGCGTAGCGACGGTATGCACCGTTTAACAATGGGCGCTGATGCGGTATCTGCTCAAGCTCTTGGTGGTTCAGGGGCGATACCTGTTAGTAGCACAAATACTTATGCTTTAAGCGTGTCATTAGCCAATGGGCGCTCCGCTGATATTACTGTTCCGTCTGGATCATCGGCCGAATATGCGGCATCGGTCTTTAATCAGGGGCTATCTCAGCTTGGTGTTCAGGCGGAGGCAAGAACCCGCGTTTTACTATCGAATATTAACTCAACGGGCATCGTTAAGTTTAATTTGGAATCTGTTAATCAACAGCCAATTTTGATTGAAGCAAATGTTGCTCCTAGCCAATTATCATCACTCGTAGCAGCTGTTAATTCAGCCTCAGCGATGACAGGCGTGAATGCTGTGTTAACTGATGACAATATGAGCATTGTGCTTGAAAGCAAGACTGGCAAAGACATCATGATTTCTGATGTTGATTCTACAGGTCCCTCTTTTTCAGCAGAAGTTCTTGGGTTAACTGGAGATTCTGTTTCAGGGCAGATTAACTTTCATGCTGCTGGTATTAGTCCTGCAATTGACTCTGGTCGTTTCTCTGGGACAATTGATATTGTCTCAGGAGAAGCATTTACCCTTACAAAAGATAGTGCGACAGTGACAACCAGCACATTAGACGCCCATACAGGCGGTTTGGTTGGGGTCTCGAATAATATTGATGGTACCAAAAAGACGCTTACATTTGAGGTTAACCCTGAGGCTGATCTTAATATTTCCGATACAGATGGCCTTCAAGCGGTCGCTGCTGCAGGTTCTTATCGCTTGGATTTAACGGCCGGTATTAATCGACCCGCATTTAATTCACTCATTGACACTCGTAGTTTAAGCGACTTAACGCCAGAAAGTGTAAGTGCGGAACTTGTGCGTCAAATTAGGGAACAAGCCCCGATTGCTTCATTAGTGGGTGATTTGGCCATTGACGCACAGGCGCGGCCTGCAGATGGCGATAGTTTTCGTGTTTCATTTTCTGGTGTCACATACACTGTCCAAATGTCGGGTGATGAACTGACTGTAAGCGGCGGCGAAGACGGCCGGTTAACTGCCTATTTTGACGCTTCAAACAAATTACAGATCAGTTCAGATGGATCTTTGTCGTCAAGCGATATATCTGTTGAGGGCGATACCGCTAATTTAGAGGCGGCTTTGCGTTTTGGCTTGTCGTCTCCTATTAGTAAGATTGCTGGGCGTACCTTCGCATTACCAGCCACACCAACGGCCACGAGCGTGACATTAAATGGCGTTACCGGAAGTTTAACTGTAAATGCTGACGGCACTTATACCACAGCCAATTGGCCTGCCAATTTGACTGTTAATATAGCAGTTGATGGCAGTAACGCGCGCGCGGTCTTTGCCTTCCCAGAAGGTGCTGGGCCAATATCATTTGGTAGAGATGATGATACAGTTTCTTTAGGATTAAAAACGACCGATTATAACGTTGTTTTAAAAGATGGTGCTATTGAGATAACATCACTCGATAGCGAGCCTGTGGCTGTTAGTGCAAGTGCTGAAAGTCTTGCTAAACAACGAATACGTATGTCGGGTATGCCGAATGAAGATTTGATCGTTATTGTATCAGGAGGAAACGCTCGGCGTCTTTCTGCAAGCTATGATATTGCGCCTGCCGTTCGTATGACCGAACAAGTTGAAGTTCGCGTGGTTAACGATGCAGGTACGCAAATTGAAATTTTCGACGCTGATACAGGTCATTCAATTGCCACTAGGTCTTTGGATAATTTGGGTAATGCGAGCGCTGGTGGATATGATATCCATATGGATGGCAAAGCTGAGCGTGGCGATAAATTTCATGTATCCGAAAATATCGGGGGCGTAGGTGATGCGCGTAACTTATTAGCTATTCTCTCATTGCAACGCTCAGATGTTGATGGTGTCTTTTCAGGCGGCTTTCAGGATGTTTTTGCCAAAATGGTGACAAGCGTTGGCTCCTCTCTCCAGTCCTCAAATATTGCCCTTGAGGGGGCTGAAGCCAGTCGAGATGCGGCAATTGAAGCGGAGATGTCTTTTTCTGGGGTTAATTTGGACTCGGAAGCAGCGGCGTTACTTGAATATCAACAAGCATATCAGGCCTCGTCTCGTGTGCTCTCTGCCGCCCGTGAATTATTTAGAACTTTGATCGAAATCGTTTAGGAGATCGTCATGCAAATTAGTACAAAACTTTTCAATGAGCAGCAGGTAACTCAATTCGGGAAGCTCAATGAAAAAGTGCAGGGCATTCAAGAAAAAATTTCTACCGGTCAGAACATTCTAAAGGCGTCTGACGATCCACTTGCGGCAGTTAATCTATCAGCTGCTAAAGAACAGCAGAGTATGCTAAGTCAATTTGAAAGCAATATCGATAATGCGCGTCGTCGCTTGGGTTTAGCTGATATGACGCTTCAAGAGTCTATTAATGTTTTAACACGTATTTCCGAACTCACTGTGCAAGCAGGAAATGGTGCTTATGGCCCCAATGAACGCTTATCACTTTTAGCTGAAGCAAAAGAAATGACGAAGCTAATGGTTGAGATTGCGAATACGCGCGATGCCCAAGGCCAAAGCTTATTTGCGGGTTATAAATCAGCTGGTGTTGCTTTTACGATGACACCAAATGGTGAGATTGAGTATCAAGGGGACAGAGGCGTCAGCGCCTTGCAAATCTCTGAAAACATGACGATCGGCACTAGCCTAGATGGCGGAAGCGTTTTTGGTCGTGTAGAAACCGAAGGAGGCCGTAAAAGTGTCTTTGATTTATTGCAAGCTGCTGTTTCGGCGATTGATCCAGCTAATGATTTATCTGTTCAAGGCAGCGCAGTTGCTAAAGCAGAGCTTAAATTTGACTTGCCGCGTGACCCTGAAGAATGGTCCTTTAGCTTAACGGGCGGAACGGGCACAGCAACTATTACCGCAAGCCTAGCAGATGGCAAATACAGTGACCTGGTGGCTGCGATTAATGCTCAAACAGTTAATACGGGCGTTGAGGCAAGTTACAATGCTGTAACCAATCGGGTTGAGCTGACGGAGCCTACAAATGGACGTATTCTTATGCAGGATATATCAATTGAAGGGGTCACTTCCGCCGATGCGGCGACGGCATCTAATGTATATTTCTCTTCTATTGATGGTGCTGGTTATGAAATTGGTCAGGCTCGCCGATTGGGCGACAGTGACCTTATTATATCTAACCTTGGTAAAGACATTGCTGCTGCTGTCTCGCATTTAAGTGTTCAGCAGGCTTATATTGGCGCTCAGATGAATAAAGCTGAACGCCAACTTGATGTGGTCAGCCAGCGTAAAATTGCCGTGTCTGAGGATGTTGCGCGTATTGGGGACGCCGACTTAGCAGCGCTCGTAACTGAACTTCAAGCAATGTTGACGAATAAAGATGCTGCTCAACAGGCTTTTGCTAAAATTGGCCAGCAAAGCTTGTTTGATTACATTCGTTAATTTTAAATCTTTGATTAGATTTTTATCTAAAAGCCACTTATCCGTGTTTTTTTAATCTGTTTCTTTAGATAGATTGTTCATGCCTCTATTTGTTTCAATGAAGCTCTGGGAGATCTATACCGATGCTTTTTATATGTTGAATTGGGCAGGCCTATAATGCGTTTTAATTTGGCCCAAAAGTTAAGTAGTTTTCATCAACTGTAAAATGTTTAGATAGGTGCCAGTCTTGTGCTTTAAACGTTTCATAAACAATGCCTGCCTGAAAGCTTGTTGAACAAATAAGCATAATTTCTACGTCTTTATGGTTTACGGAAGACGCATCAATGACACCTTTCCACCAGTCAGGCGCACGGACTGTTATGTGGGCATTTTCTCCATTCGGCAATAGTGCAGCAGCTTTATAACAGGCAACATTTATAACCAATAATTTTCTACTGAGTGATAGCAATTCATTCACGATGTTGGGAATATCAGCAATAAAGATATGCTCAAGAACGTCCATGCAGACGACGCAATCAACCATTTCTTTAGTCATGAGGTTTCGTGCTGGTTCAAATGTTGTTACATTTTCTAGCTGAAAAAATTGTTTGGCAGATTCTCCCGTTTTTTCTTCAAAGTTTACAGCATCCCAGTCAGAACCACCGCCTCCATAATCAAGAACAGTTTTTATATTTGGATTAGCAATCTTATCTTTGCAAACATATCGAAACTTTCTGAGCTCAAAATCATTAAAAGCATTCTCTACTTTTACGCCACCAACGCGCCAATATCCCTCAGCAGCCATCTGCTCGTAAAGTTTAATTAATTTTTCACCCTGATTTGAGAGTTTTTGTTGTTCCATTTACCTAATACTCAGTTAATTAATGAGTTTATCCTGGTCTTTAATTAGTAAAGCTTAGCACCTATACAATTAAATATGATATTGGCAATTGTTAAGGTTAATGGACTGTTTTCCCCTATGGGTGTTGTTGCTTCTCTTCTTCAGATAGTTCGTCTAAACGCGCTTCCAGAACATTTAAAAGTTTCGGTATTTGGTCTGGATACAGTTCAATAAGATGTTCTGTGAAATTCAGTATTTGTGTTGCAGTTAGGGTCTCAATATTTTCTAGAGAAACCGAAGGTTCTAAAGTCTGTGTCATATGCATTCTCTGAGGGGCTATAATAATTATTAACGACTTTAAAAGTCTTTCATGCGGTTCTGTAAAATAGAAATAAAGTGAGGGATTTGGTCTGGATGTTGTTCAATTAACCGCTCTACGCATAATAATATTTGGTCCGCAGTTAGTGTAATGTTATCATCTAAACCTGTGTTGTATTCGAAGGCTTCTTGGTTCGCTATCGCTGAGGTCAACTCATTACTGGTTGCGCTTGAATGTTCCATTAAAGGCTCCTAGATCCAACTATATTTTCTTATTATAAGACTGCATTATTCATGCCAGTTTTGTTTTATAGTGGTGTTGATGCTTGTCTTGCTGCATCTGATGCAGATTTAAGTGCAACTGACCAATCTCCGCCTAGCGTATTTCGGTGGAATTGAGCGCTTTTATACCAATAGCTATGTGTGGCATCGACTCCCCAGCGCCAGTCGCTCGCAGCTGGAATGAGAACTTGGCATGGCTTTCCTTGGGCTGCCGTTAAATCAATCGTTGTGTTTGTTGCTGAAATCACGCCATCGCATGCGGCGATAAGTGCGGCAAGGCCATCAATGTCAGAGAAATTATCAATTGCGTCATATTGGATCAACCTAATGCCATGTGTGTTTTGCAAGCTCTCGATTTCTAAATCCACATCTCCATATTGTAAATTTACAAAAATTCGATTTTCGGTAGAGACATGTTTAAAAAATGTATTGAGATCTAGTGATCTTGGTATCCCTTTGTTCGTGCTTTGCGTTTTCCAGCTCACGCCAATGAGTTGATCTGTTTTGTTGCCCAATATGTCATTGCGTATTTTTTTTGCGCGCTCTTTATCTGGCGCAAGATATGGGGTTTGAGGAATATCTAGCCGATCATCTGGTTGTAAGAAAAAATTCATTAGTGAACCTAGCGGCAGATGATAATCATACTCACTCTCGGGCAGTTTTTCGGTGCGGCTGATTAACTTAATCTTATCCTTAAATGAGCGTTGAAATAATGTATGCAGGCGGCAATCAGCCTGAACAATCACTTCAGAACACAGCGGTAGGACTTCACTGAGCATTGTACCAAACATAATTTCGTCACCTATGCCTTGCTCAGCCCACAGAAAGACACGGTACCCTTCTTCTAAGTTCCATATTGGTTTATCTGTAACGAGAAATTTATCCAGAAACTCATCGGTCATCCAACGATGATCGTAATAAGCAAGGCCTTCTTTGAAACGGTAGCCTTTTAAGAGTGAGAATGCTTTATTTCTGAACACGATAGGGTTTTTTGCATCGCCTTCAATAGCTTTATCAAAATAGCCATCTGCTTCATCTATACGCCCCAAATCGCTATATGCTGCACCCAGGTTTGACCAGAGTTTTGTGCAATTTGGGTCATACTCAGCTACGCGGTTAAGGTAATCGATTGCCTCCAAAGGATGGCCTAATTCGAGATAGCAAGTGCTTAAGTTTATAATGGCATTGGTGTAATGAGGGTCAAGAGATATGGCCTTTTGAAATTCAGGAATCGCTTTTTCAAATTCTTTCATGCTTTTCAAGGCATTTGCCTTGCCAAGAAGAGCTATTTTGTGATTTGGATTTGTGTTAAGTGCTTTTGTAAATGCTTCAAGTGCCTTTGCGGGGTTGCCTGTTTCCTCAAAAATTACGCCCATATTAATATTGGCGTCTTCAAAGTCAGGATTGATTTCAAGTGCTCGCTTCAGGCTTTCGATACCATTTTTTTTATGGCCAAGGTCAAAATATAATCCACCACAATTGCTATATGACATCACAATAAGATCTTCGATATCTTTTATTCTCGCCTTAATGACATCTACTTTAGACGTTAATCCACGTGTTATGCATTTTGATAATTTATTTTTAAGTGTCTTGATGTTTAAAAAGCCATATTTAATAGCGCTCTCGTAAACCTCAATGGCTTCTGCTTTTAAATTCTTTAGAGTAAGAAGATAACCGAGGTTCACAAGCGCAAATAGATCTGTCGGGTCAATAGCAAGAATATGTTGAATATGTTCATGGGCAATATCATTTGCCCCTTGTTGGCGTAAGAGGTTCACGAGCTGATAGCGATGGGCGATTTGCGTTGGCTCTAATTCAATTTTGAGCTTGAGCTCAGCTATTTCAGCTGTGTCCAGAGTGAATGTATTCATTGGAAGTGAATTTGCGTGTGGCGTTGGTTGGCTTGGGGGCATTGGCGTTTCCTTATTATTGAAATTCGCAAAATTCATGCCACTTATCCGTTCAAAATACAGCCATATTATCAGTTTGGAATATCGATGAATGGCCTCTTATGAGAGTTTTTGAGCAAAAAAACCAAGGCGAAGTAAGGACAGGCTTCCTTGTTGCATCGCTTTGTTTGGCGAGGCCTAAATATTATTTTTTTACCGCTTTTCTTACTTAAGAAGTGATAGAACCGACTGAGCAGATTGGTTGGCTTGGGCCAACATTGCTTGGGCGGCTTGCTGGAGCACCTGCGACTTTGTTAAGTTCGCTGTCTCCGATGCAATATCACTATCTTGAATGCGCGAACGCGAGGCATGCGTATTGGTTACAATATTGGACAAGTTGTTAATTGTATATTGCATCCGGTTCATTGTTGCCCCCAGATCCCCACGCTCGGCATCAATGCGGGCGAGGGCGCCGTCAATAATTCCCAGCATTTTGCTCGAGTTGGCGACAGTAAGAACATCCATAGACCCAACGCTCTGAAGTTGGGCAGCCCCGGGGGCAGCGTTAAAGAGGCCCGCGCCGGCTGATGCTGTGTGGACAGAAAAGATTTCAGAGGAGTGGAACGTTACTTTACCAGTAATTCGAGCGCTACTATCTCCTGTTATGACCTTGTCATTAATCGTTGATGCTGTGCCAATATCTGCATTGTCTTCATCAATAGCTTGTAACGTCATGTCTGGGCTAGTACCGCCAGTAACGACTGTCGCAAAATCCAGGTCTTCAATTCCGATATCATAGCCATCGTCAGAGAGGAGGAAGAGTTCGGTGTTGTCGTCTGAAATCGTCGCGGTAATGCCTGTCTCGCCTGAGCGCGCATTGATTGAGTTACGCAAATTCGTCAGATCATTGACATCAATGCTTGAGCCATCATCCCCAATCTTTACAGTGGCTGTGATATCAGCACTCGTCTCGGTGTTCATGCCATAAAGCTTAAAGGACACTGCATCTGTTAAACCACCAGTAATCTCATCAAAAGAAAGCTTAACGGAGGTTCGTGCTGTGGCTCTGACACCTGTTTTGGTTTCATTTTGAGTGACTGCATCAGAAATTTCTTTAGCAGATTGCCCAGCTTTAATATCAATTGTATGCGTTCCGACATGGCCATAAATAGTTAAGTCTTCAGCGGCAGTTACGCGACTAGCTGGCAATGAGCCTGCGGCACCGGTTGTGGGTGTTGTTGCATCAGTTGCATTTCCAGTTGTTGTATCTAGCGTATATTCACCAAGCGCAGATGGCCGCACGTCTTCGATCGTTACGGCATGTTTGTGCTCATCTTGATAACCAATTTGAAAATTAGTGTCTTGGAAAGAGCCATTTAATAGTTTTGTATTATTAAAATATGTTGTTTCTGCAATTCTTTGTAATTCGTTTTGAAGCTGGACAACTTCGGCATTTAGGTTTTGCCGGTCAGCGCCGTTGTAAACGCCATTGGCAGACTGAACTGCAAGTTCACGGATGCGCTGTAATACGGCTGTCACCTCATTTAAGGCGCCCTCAGCTGTTTGTGCGAGAGAAATTGCATCTGATGCGTTACGCATGGCATGTTCAAGGCCACGTATCTGAGATGTCATTCTATTGACAATTGAAGCACCAGCAGCGTCATCGCCAGCATTATTAATACGCACACCTGAAGCGATACGTTCCATGGCTTTATCCATGCCCACTGTATTCTTTGCTAAATGGTACAGTGTTGTGATCGCACCATTATTCGTATTAATATTGCTCATCTGATCCTCTTTAATCCAGTAAAACGAGAAATTACCTGTTTGAAACTGCAAGTCGTGTGCCAGAATTAAATTTAATTCATAAACAAATTAGGTATAGGGTCGTTTACTCTTTAGGCGGTTGTCGTTTTGAAGTGTGATATTTTAATTTCCGTTTCAAAAACTTCTAAGAAGCAAAATTCGTGCCAAAGTTAAAAAAAAGTTAAAAAAAATTAACAATAAAAACATGCACTTAAATGAAATCCGCAGAAACCCTAACGTTTTGGGCCTAAATAAATTTCCATATGGTCGTTCTCTGTGCGTAACGAATGCACACTTTGAGGAGTTTCATCATGGCATTAACAGTAAATACAAACGTTGGAGCACTAAATGCCGCTTCAGCTGCATCTAAAACAAACCAAGGCCTTGAGGTCTCTATGAACCGCCTCGCAAGCGGTAAGCGCATTAATACAGGTTCTGACGACGCAGCTGGTGTTGGTATCGCTGTAAGGCTTAACGCTA
>CBFHLW010000021.1:0-19571 GCA_965656805.1 Alphaproteobacteria bacterium | reverse complement strand
TTGTTGATTTCAATTTCACTTTCTCGACTAGCCGTTGACGGACTCCCACGACTTTCCTTTGTTTTTATAATTGGTCGTAAGCCGCTCATGTAAGACATAATGTCTTTGGTTGAAATTGAATCCAGGAAATAATCATTAAAGGCACGGATGAGATAATCGCGCTCCTCATCTGAGCAAATAGGGGCATCTGGGGTCTCTTGAACAACTTCGGTTGTTCCAAGCAAAAGCTTTTCCTCATAAGGCAAAGCAAAAACAACGCGCTGGTCTGTCTTAACTTGCAGCAAAAAAGCATGCTGCCAAGGACGATCAATTACCAGATGACTTCCGCGCACTAGCTCAACTTCAAACTTGGAGGGTATATTAGATTTTTGAAGTATCTCCTCAGCCCAAGGACCCAGCGCATTTATACATAAGTCAGCAGCGACTTCCTGCCCAGAGCTAAGCACAATTCCACCATCAGGCTTTACTTGTGTAACAGGTGAGTTTTCAAAAATAGTTACGCCTGAAGCCTGAGCTTCATTTTTAACCCAAAGACCAAGGCCATCCTCATCCATTTGAGCGTCGAAATAGCTAACAAGCCCATTCAATCCATCTGGCTTGAGCCCAAAACCCATTTCTGGGATTTCTTTTTTGAATATTAAACGCGACCGACCCAAAGAACGGCGACCAGAAAGCCACTCGTATAACTTAACGCCGACAAACATCTTCCAGAGCGGGCGCGGACTATCGCGGTAAATCGGCACATAAAATGAGCGAATAGTTACGTAAGACTCAGCTTGGGTTATCCACCAGTGACGATCTTTTAAGGCTTGATAAACGAGGCTCACTTGCCCCGTCTCTAAATAACGAATACCACCATGCAACATTTTGGAGGATGCCGAGCTAGTCTTAGACAGAACCGAGTCTGCTTCATAAAGCGCAACATTATGCCCGTGTCTGGCCAAACGCCACGCAATACTCAGCCCGTTTATACCACCCCCGACAATCGAAATTTTAATTTGCTTCACTCCTGTTGTACCAGACATATATTCGCAAATGCACCGACCATATATTAGGTGGATACAGGGCTTTAAAAACGTTCCAGCTTGCCCGAAGCCACATCAACTTTCGTAGCCTGCCCCATAATGTCAAATAAGAGACGAATATTATTTTCCCCTAAAATGGTATCGATTTCGCCAACAATATCTGCGAAAGGGCCAGAAACCATCCGCACGCGATCCCCAACTTTCAAGTCAGACATTGCTTGCAATACACTGTCATTATCACATCGCGCAAACAAACCCGCCATAAATGCATCTGGCACTGGCGATGGCACACCCGCTTTTAAGCCCATTAACCGAGATACACCAAGAGTTGAATTTATGGCATGCCACCCATCGGCATCTGGCGCAAAACTGACAAAAATATATCCTGGGAAAATTGGCTTCTCAATAATGCGCAGACGCCGACCAATTTTTGCATTGCGTTCTTGCAAAGGCATAAAGGTTTTGAAATTTTGTCGCTCTAAATTGACAGTGGCTTTTTGGAACCCATTTGGCTTTAACTGGGCCACATACCATTTGGCCTTGCCTTGTTGCCCCTCAGCATGATCTGTATCATCTTGTACGTTTTCCAAAATAAGCCCCGCTTCAATGCCTATCGCAAATGAATGTTAAAATACCTAAACATAGCTATTTAAAATTCACCTTCTTCGATTCGGAGATTTTTGACACGAAAAATTAAGACCTATAACCATCAGCATGCCTATACAAATATTCATACAATTGCAGCTTATAGCATATGTAAAGATAAAAATTACAATTCAAAAAAACTCTAACCCTTAAACCACACTTGAATTATGCTGATGACTTTATTTTATCATTCTTATATTTTATAAAATAAAAAACATTGAATTCAATAGACCAAACGCGTAGTACCCTTTGGATTATATTTGCAAAATTATCATTATGAAAATATACTAAAACAAGCCCTATTTATGATCTATTTCAAATTACAGAATAAATATTTATTCTCATGGGTTGAGAGATAAGGGCTGAGTACATTTTTATGGATATTTTTAGCATTGTTCTGGTTGCGTTTATAACAACCTTTATAGCCATTCTTCTAACTTACTATTTTTGTAAAAAATTCGACATTGTCGACCATCCGGGTGGACGCAAAGATCATTTGGGCATTATCCCACTTGCTGGTGGCCCTGCACTTCTTGCCAGTCTCTTTGTTGGAAACTATCTCGGCATGCTAAATACCAATTGGACTGTCTTAGCAGCCGCATGCTTACTTGTTATTGCAGGGATAATTGATGATCGAGTAGGCCTTCGTGCAATCAATAAATTCATTATCCAGTCTTTATGTGCTGCATTAATTGTTATTTATGGCGGGCTCGCCGTCACAACAATTGGCGTTGGTTTCATTGATAGGCTATTGGCGAATGATCTCGTCAGTCAATTGCTGACGATCATCGCCATTACGGGTCTCATAAACGCTTTTAATATGATTGATGGTATTGATGGATTATGCGCTAGCCTTGCACTCTCTTGCATTGGCTTTACCGTTCTCAGCTTCCCTATTATCAATAGCAACATCAGCCCCGACCTCACTCATAGTTTAGCTTTTAGCGCGACAACGATATGCGTTTTTATAATATTTAATTTTAACCTAATTTCAGGAAAAAAAATATTTCTGGGTGATAGCGGCAGCATGTTAATCGGGCTTCTTTTAGCAACGACCCTTATTCAGCTTTCTGAAGGAAAATTGAGCGAAAACTCATATTTCCCAGCCTCACTTGTGATATGGAGCCTGAGCGTGCCTGTATTTGACACGATATCAACAGCGACAAGACGCATATTACGTGGCGTTTCACCAATGTCACCGGACAGAACGCATATTCATCATATTTTTATGTCAATCGGACTAACCCCGCTCATGACTTTGCTGAGCATCCTTACTTTATCCGTTTTTCTTTTTTCAATTGGCTTGGTACTCACGTTAAATCTTGGTGAAACACTGGCTATCTTTTTCTGGTTTACGACTTTTATTCTTTATTATTTCGTCATTGGTATTGCTCGCAAGCGATTCACCACAACCCAGGTTGTAATGGACAAGAGCTAAAGGCTTAATTTTTACTAAGATATTCTCTGGTGAAATACGCAATAGAAAAAAGCATATTATGCTTTTTGGGCACTTCCCCAATAATTAAAGCCAAGCACACGTGGGGTAGATGGCAAATACATACTATCAATATTAGTAATATTAAATCCGCTGGCTTTGATCAATCCGGGTATATCGCGATTGACATTACACCCCCCAGCGATGTGCCGCCAAGCGCCATTAATTCTATTTTGCCATTTTTCGATGGCTACATCGGGGGCGCGCCCATGTTCACAGAATAATAACCTTCCGCCAGGCTTTAGCACGCGGCGCATACCTGCAAGCGCCGCCTCGGCCCCTGGGATCGTGCATAATGTATACGTTAACAAGACTGTATCAATACTATTATCCTCGAGAGGAATTTCCTCTCCTGGTAGGTCAATAAACTCAACAGGAAAAGAAACTGCATCTGCCTTAGGTTTAGCAAGTGCAACCATCGCCGTCGCTGGCTCTAACCCAAAAACAATATCAATTTTAGAAGAGTCATAATAAGGCAAATTCAGACCAGACCCCATACCCACCTCGAGCACACGACCAGTGCAATGTGGAACAACTTTCTCGCGCTGTTTTAAAATGGGCTTGGAACCACATGCAACATCTAAAAACTTTGGCAAAACATATTTATCATATAAGCCCATGATTATTACCCTTTATAACACGCAAGCATTTCTTAGCCTTTAAAGACTTAAAAATTAATTATGACTGCGCATTGCACACTTGTCTAGAGATGACGTCTATTGAGCCCCAACGAGTGATAAATAATCATCAGACAAATTAAATGTAATATCACTGGGTGTAAATTTATACGGACCAATCTCACCGACAGCTGTCACTTCAGCGGCTGTGCCGGTGATAAAACACTCGCTAAAGCCAGACAACTCATCTGGCATAATAACACGTTCAATAACCTCAATGCCGCGCGCTTTAGCAAGGCCAATAACCGTGCGGCGCGTAATTCCGTCTAAAAAGCAATCTGCTATTGGCGTATGGAGCGCGCCATCACGAACAAAGAACATATTTGCCCCCGTCGTTTCAGCAACTTGCCCACGCCAATCTAGCATCATTGCATCGGCGTAACCCTTTTTCTCAGCGGCATGCTTTGATAATGTACAAATCATATAAAGCCCAGCAGCTTTTGCATGGCAAGGCGCCGTCATAGGGTCAGGACGACGATAATGTGCTATATCTAAACGAATGCCTTTTTTACGCTGTTCTGGATCAAAATAAGATGGCCATTCCCAAGCCGCTACAGCAAGGTGAATGCTATTATTTTGAGCCGAAACTCCCATCATTTCACTTCCACGCCAAGCAATCGGGCGCAAATAACCACTAGATAAATTATTTTTCTTGAGAGTTTCCGTACAAGCCGCATTAATCTCACTTGCACTGAATGGAATTTCAAACCCAAGCACATTCGCAGAGTAAAGTAGACGCTCTGTGTGTTCTTCAAGCTTAAAAATTTGACCATTGTAAGCACGCACGCCTTCAAAAACGCTAGACGCATAATGCAAGCCATGCGTAAGGACATGAACTTGGCATGACTGCCAGTCACATATAGCACCATCCATCCAGATATAACCATCTCGCTGATCAAACGGAACGCTCATAATAGCTTATCTCCCCCTGTCCGGATTTTGCCGGTCGTATTTTTATGAATTGGTGATAGAATTATCAGGCGAAGTATAATATGTCAATAAAGCTGACATATTTTCAAGATGATATATCGCCTTTTGTATGGGGTTAAACGTGACAAATCCAAGCAAGAAAAACACCCTCGAAATAACCGATAGAGGCCAAGTGTCTCTCAATCAATTTAAAGATGCGATTGAACTTATGTTTTTTGCCTATCGCGATTTTATCTCTGATCCTGATATTATTCTACAACAGCACCATTTTGGGCGTGCCCATCACCGCGTTTTGCATTTTGTTGGTTGCAATCCTGGTTTAAATATTGCTGAGCTACTGACAATTTTACAGGTCACAAAACAAAGCCTCGCGCGGGTTTTACGTGAACTTATTGATGGTGGTTATATTCAGCAGCAAATTGGTGAACACGATCGACGCAAACGCCTTGTGCGCCTTACCGCCAAAGGCCACATGCTGCACAATGAATTAATCAAGCCGCAAATTGAGCGATTTGCAATGGCAGCCATGTCTGTCGATGCTGCCCAATTCGAAGCTTGGAAAAATGTTATGAAAGAAATAATCTCTCCCCAAAACCGTGAAGAGGTTGATAAATTAATTGCCAGTGCACTAAAAGAAAAAACTGTCCTTAGTGGCGTAAACGCTGTTCACTCAAATGGCGATGGAGAGCATTAACCAATGGCTGGACGTATTGCAGATGAAAACACGCCGCATATATTAGTGGTTGATGACGATACGCGGATACGCGATTTACTTAAGAAATACCTCAGAGATAACGGCTTCAGAGTCACAATTTCTGCAGATGCCAAAGAAGCCGCTTCACTGATGAAAAATCTTATTTATGACCTGATGGTTCTTGATGTCATGATGCCGGGCCTATCAGGATTAGAGTTTACTCAAATTTTGAGATCGCGGCGAAACCCTATCCCTATTCTTCTTTTAACGGCACGGGCAGAGACGGAGGACAGGATAGACGGTTTATCCATGGGTGCTGACGACTACCTAACCAAGCCGTTTGATCCAAAAGAACTTTTATTGCGCATCCATAGTATTTTGCGTCGAAGCCAAATGGAAGCATCACCTGCAATTGAACCGCCAAGCGAAGTTACTTTCGGAACGTTTGTCTTTAACTACAAACGTGGAGAACTGCTAAACAATGGTGTGCGGGTAACCCTAACAACTCGAGAAATAGAATTGTTTCGTAAATTGACACAAGAACCAGGGCAAATTGTAAAACGCGAAGAACTGTCAGACGAAAAAAATGTTTCTGAGCGGGCTATCGATGTTCAGATCAATCGGCTAAGACGTAAAATTGAAGAAGATCCTCGGGACCCTATTTACCTCCAGACCGTTCGCGGTTCTGGTTACTTATTACGGATAGACTAATGGCATTTGATTTAGGCGCCTTTTTAAAACGCTATATGCCGACGGGGCTTTTCCCTCGATCATTATTGATTATTGTCATGCCGGTTGTCGTCACTCAAATAATTATCACTTTCGTATTCTTAGAACGGCATTGGAATACCGTAACCCAAAGACTGTCCAATGCCGTGGTTAGCGACATTGCATTTTTGACACAACTCCGAATGAAAGAGCAAGGCAGCGATAGTTATGAGCTCAGCCAATTAGCAAATGATACATTTGATATGAGCGTTGCTTTCTTACCTGGCGAAACCTTACCGCCACCAGTTCCGACACCTATTGTTGCCCTCCTCGACAGCTCTTTATCAAGCGAAATTAGCTCACAAATAGGCCGCGCATTTTGGATCGATACATCAACCTATGATAATTATGTTGATATTCGTATTTTGCTTCCAGGTGAAGTCATGCGCGTTCTTACGCAACGTAAACGCGTTTATGCTACCAATACACATATATTCCTTATTTATATGACTGGCACATCAGCGCTGCTATTATTTATATCTGGTATTTTTCTGAGAAACCAAGTTCGCCCAATTCAACGATTGGCCGAAGCGGCCGAACGATTTGGCAAAGGCATAGATATGCCAAACTTCCGTCCAAGTGGCGCTGCCGAAGTTCGAAGCGCCGCTGCCTCATTTATGAAAATGCGCGACCGGATTCAAAGACAGATTGAACAACGCACAACAATGCTTGCCGGCGTCAGTCATGATTTACGCACACCGCTAACGCGCCTGAAGCTACAGTTGGCCATGCTGCCGCAAGGCTCTGAAACAGAAGCCCTTAGCGGTGACATAAATGAAATGGAAAATATGCTGAATGATTATTTAGCATTTGCCAAAGGCTATGCCGGAGAGAGTGCAAAACGAACAGCTCTTAAGCCATTTCTTGAGAATATTTCTCAAGACACGCGTCGGCGCTGGCCTAATGTTCAAGTCAAATTTATCGACTGTGTTGAGGTTGACCTTAACGTTAAACCAAATGCATTTAAGCGCTGTGTTTCAAACCTGATCAATAATGCCTGCGCGCATGCACCCGTTGTTCATTTAACAGCCCGCCGAAGCCCTGATGAACAAAAAGTTGAAATTTACATTGATGATAATGGCCCTGGCATTCCCGACAATAAGCTCGATGAGGTTTTTAGACCGTTTTATCGCTTAGATGACGCGCGAACCGCCAATCTTGGGGGGACTGGGCTTGGCCTTGCCATAGCCCTTGATATCGCAAGAGGTCACGGCGGTGACATCAAGCTCCAAAGAAGTAACTTAGGTGGCTTGGGCGCGCGCATCAGTATTCCCGTCTAGAGTATCATTACGTTAAAAATCAGCTAGTAATTGCTTTATGCAAGTTCTTTTGCGCGGTCGAAGGCAGCTTGCATAGCACGCCTCATCAAATCACTTAATCCCTGGTCAACTGGCATAAGCACATTAAGAGCAGCCTCTGTCGTTCCCCCAGGAGATGTTACATTTTGCCGTAATATATGCGCAGGATCACTTTGCTGATCGAGCATTTTTCCCGCGCCAATAACTGTCGCCCGGGCTAAACGCATCGCATCATCGGCGGATAAACCTAAAGCCATGCCAGCATTCGTCATTGCCTCAACTAAATGAAAAACATAAGCGGGCCCAGAGCCGCTCAATGCCGTTACGGCATCAAGACTATTTTCATCATTCACCCATAATGTCTCGCCTACAGCCCCCATAAGCGATGTCGCAATATTACGGTTTTCTTGATCAACATCTTCATTTGCAAATAAAGCCGTTATGCCCGAGCCAATTGCGGCAGGCGTGTTGGGCATGGTTCGGACATAAGAACAGGGCTGCGCGCATAAATCACGAATTTTATCGAGGGTAATACCGGCCATTAGTGACATAATAAGCGTGTCATCACCAATTACTGCTTTTAGTTTTGGCAAAATACTATCTGCCATTTGCGGCTTCACAGCCAAAACAATAACACGGTGGCCAGACGTTATGGAAAGATCAACTCTAACCCCTAAAGCCAAAAGCTCCGCAGAAGGGGTTGGCTCTTGTACTGTGACGGCGTTTCTAGGGAATCCGTCCTCAAGCCAGCCTTGCAATAAGGCAATGCCCATTCTTCCGCCACCAACAAGCAACAACCGCCCATCGGCACCAAGAAGATGCGAGAGACTAGGCATCGCCGCGTGTTTCAAACATGCAGCCTTCAAGCGCTTCACGCGGAGAATGGCCAGCCCAAATCAAATATTGAAAAGCAGGAAAGAAACGCTCGCAGGTGTCGACACCATGCTCAATCAACTCATCGCATTGGCGCTCAGACAAAACACCGTTACTGACAAGCAAGGTTGTTCGAAACAGAATTGCACCGTCAGAGGACCAAATATCAAAATGTCCCATCCATAATTGCTCATTAATGAGAGCGAGTAATTCATGTACATGTTGACGCTTATTTTCAGGAACACGCATGTCAAACACACAAGCGACGTGTAAACCCCCTAAATCTGGCCGCCAGCTAATCGCAAGATGATAGTCACAATGTGTTCCATTAATGCAAAGGTTGAGATCATCCTCTGTGCCGCGTTCGCAGGGCCACTCGCGGTGTGCCGCTATGCTCTCAAACAAATCAATAGGATGGTCGATGGTGAAATCATCAGCATAAGCTGTTTGCATCACACGGCCTTTCTTCGCAATAGACACAACATTTAGTGTGTGAGTTATTCTCAACACACTAAAACAGTGACTGATTCATGATTTGGATAAAAGGTATTTGTCGAAAAGACAGTCGTTTTCTTGGGAAAACATTTTAATCAGGTGGATAAACCCACAATAGAAATGTTTCACCCTAGTTTTTGAGTGCGTCTAACTCAGCACGCAGTTTTTCAACCAACGACACAAGCGTATCAAACTCATCACGCGTGACAACACCCTTTTGACTTAAAAATGATTCGAGATGCGCCCCGACGACATTATCGATTTCATCACGCGCAGCTTGTACGGCGACGCCAGCCCCCGTTAAAAGGCGGGTCACGTCATCAACGATTTTTGCTTTCGTATCACTCATGGCCACAGACTGCGTCAGTGTGTATAATATATCAATAGAAAAATGCATATTTGATTGGAAGTTTTATGCAATTCCCGAACATCGACCCTATTGCTTTTGAAATTGGCCCCCTCATTTTGCGCTGGTACTCCTTGGCTTATATGGTCGGCTTTCTTTTTGGCTGGCGCTACTTGATTGCTTTGGGACATAGACCTGCTTTATGGGGTGGAAAGGCGCCGTACAGCCCAGAACATGTCGAAAACTTTGTTCCCTGGATTACCCTTGGCGTTATTTTAGGTGGCCGACTGGGTTATGTGTTTTTTTATAATGCAGATTATTACCTCGCTAATCCAAGTGAGATACTCCTAATATGGCAGGGGGGCATGTCATTTCACGGAGGCCTTATTGGCGTTGGACTGACAGCTTATATATACACGAAATACTATAAAATTTCATTTATATCATGGAGTGACCTCATGGGGGCATGCGCACCAGTAGGTCTGTTCTTGGGTCGCATTGCTAACTTCATTAATGGCGAGCTTTGGGGGCGCCCTTCTGATGTTCCTTGGGCTATTATCTTTCCTGGCGCTGGCGACCTCCCCAGGCACCCATCGCAACTCTATGAAGCGGGTCTTGAAGGTCTGGTCCTCATGTTGGTCCTGACCACCCTGATCTTCAAATATAAGGCACTTACCAAACCTGGGTTAATTTCTGGTGTATTTATATTCGGTTACGGCTTATCCCGTTTTGGGGTTGAATTTGTGCGTGAGCCAGATGGTCACATCGGGTTCATTATTGGAATCTTCTCAATGGGCCAATTATTGTCTTTGCCACTCATGATACTTGGCCTTTACCTTATTGGACGCGCCATGAGAAACGCAAAATGACACCTCTTGACGCCATTATTCGACAGCGCATATTAAATGATGGTCCTATGCGCCTGGACCATTTTATGGAAATTGCTCTAAGCGATATAGATCACGGATACTACACAACCCGTGCACCCATTGGTGCCCCAAAGGTCAATGGCGGTGACTTCACGACCGCGCCAGAAATCAGTCAAATTTTTGGCGATATGCTTGGCCTATGGCTCGTTGATTTATGGCAACGCATGGGCGCACCGACGCTATTACATCTCGCAGAATTGGGGCCAGGTCGCGGCACATTGGCAAGCGATATAATGCGCGTCCTCGAAAAATTTGGTGCAGATAAAGCCATTAGCCTACACTTAGTAGAGATCAGCCCGACACTCACTCAGGCACAAAAGAATAACTGCCCCATGGCTAGGCACCATTTAACAATCGACACTTTACCGCGAGATGCTCCCATTATCATTATCGCCAATGAATTTTTTGATGCCCTGCCTATTCGCCAATACAAACAGCATTTCGGCAATTGGCTTGAATGTTATGTCATCGTCGACAGCCAAGACGCCTTGTGCTTTGAATTTCTCCCAACGACAGGGCAACCTTTTTTGAAACCAACTAACATGATTGCGGGAGATATAATAGAAGATTGCTCAGCAGCGCAGTCAATCCTTACACAATTATGCCTGCGCCTCAGCGCGCAAGGCGGCTGCTTCCTCACATTCGACTATGGCAACGAAACATCAGGAACAGGGGACACACTGCAAGCCATGAAGGCGCATCAATATGCAGACCCACTGCGTGAAATTGGACTATGCGACCTTACAAGTCATGTTCAATTTTCCGCACTCACCCATATAGCAAAACAAGAAGATGTAAGAGTCTATCAAACACTGAAACAAGGGGCATTTTTGCAAAATATTGGTATTGACCAGCGTACCCAAAACTTAATGAAAGAAAACTCTGGACGCATTGCTCAATTGCAAGCCGAACGCGACCGCCTCATCGCGCCAGATCAAATGGGCGCACTGTTTAAAGTTTTTGCTATTACCAACAAAAATATGCCAGACTTGGCAGGTCTGGAACCAATCAAACAGTAAAACCAATCAAACGATATATAAGACAAAACAATAATAAAGAGAGCGTCATGTCTAAAACAAGCAAACATTCAAAATCTAAGATTTCAATCAGCTCATCATTGCTCGATCATATTCCCCATGGGTTCTTCACACGCAATGGTGGTGTATCTACTGGCATCTATAGCACGCTTAATATTGGCTTAGGGTCTAACGACGAGACCCCATTTGTTTTAGAGAATCGCGAACGCGTCAGAGCCCATTTTGGTGCCGATAAGCTCATAACCCCACACCAAATTCACAGCAAAATTTGCCACACGATACGTTCATCAGAGGATATGACGCCCCCCCTGCAAGGAGATGCTTTGGTAACACGTTGTTCTAAGATCGCAATTGGTGTTTTGAGCGCTGATTGCACACCAATACTATGTGCTGATTTAAAAAATGGTGTCATCGGAGCAGCACATGCTGGCTGGCGCGGCGCAACGGGGGGGGTTATTGAGGCAATGATTGACACGATGTGCGAAGAAGGCGGAGACAGAAAAGAAATCCGCGCAGCGGTCGGCCCCTGTATCCAAATGCCCAATTATGAAGTTGGCGCAACATTTTATGACGATATTTGCTCACAACATAAACATGCGACGCAATTTTTTGAGCGGCATCAAGAGACCCAAAATTGGCATTTTAACCTGTCAGCTTTTTGTGCCGATGCCCTCGTTAAATGCGGCGTCACGGCTCAGACCTTGCCGAACTGCACCTATGGCGAAAAGGATAAATTCTTTTCCTACCGACGCAACCAACATCAAAATGAACCTGATTACGGGCGGCAAGGCTCATTTATCATGTTGCCTTAATCGTTACATGCGCCTAAGCGCCTACCCCATACGCCACAAAGCTTTTTCTGAGATAGCTCACTTCTTTGGATATGTATCTTGGTGGCTTCGACACCAAGCGTGTTACTATTTTCGGGGATAAACAGATATGTTGTTTGCGCGAATCTCTGACCTTTGTTACAGAAAATAACAGGAGGACAGGAATTATGAAGTTAATAGCTGGAAATAGCAATTTGCCTTTGGCAACTGCAATGAGTGACTATCTTGACATTTCGCTATCACAAAGCGTCGTCAAACGGTTTGCTGATATGGAGGTTTTCGTCGAGATCCAGGAAAATATGCGCGGGCAAGACGTTTTTATCGTCCAATCAACTTCATTTCCAGCCAATGACCATTTAATGGAACTCCTCATTATTATCGACGCTCTTCGACGCTCTTCAGCACGCCGAGTCACAGCAGTCTTGCCCTATTTTGGGTATGCTCGCCAAGACCGCAAGCCTGGACCACGAACACCTATTTCCGCCAAACTTGTTGCTAATCTGATCGAAGCCGCTGGCGCTGATCGGGTTATGACCATGGACTTACATGCTGGCCAAATACAAGGTTTCTTCGACATACCCGTCGATAACTTATTTGCAGCCCCTGTTTTCGTAAACGATATATCTGAACGGTTTAAAGGGCGCGACTTGATGGTTGTCTCACCCGATGTTGGGGGGGTTGTGCGCACTCGGGCTTTAGGAAATCGCATCGGTGCCGACCTCGCGATCGTTGATAAACGCCGCGAACGCGCTGGGGTTTCTGAAGTGATGAATATTATTGGTGATGTAAATGGCCGCGACTGTCTTCTGGTCGATGATATTGTAGATAGTGCTGGAACATTGTGTAATGCAGCTTCTGCGCTTATTGATGCCGGCGCAAGTTCTGTTTCTGCCTATGTCACCCATGGCGTATTATCTGGCGAAGCTATTAATCGCGTTAACCAATCCAAACTCGAACATCTACTCGTGACGGATAGCATCCAGCCACGCCCTGAAATGCTTGCCTCGTCTAAGTTTCAAATTATCCCAATTGCAAATTTACTCGCTGAAGCTATTAAGCGCACATCTGAAGAACATTCGGTATCCAGCCTCTTCGATTAAGAACATAATATCTGCTTATTATCCGGGCATTTTTCTGCTTTAGGATTGAGTTTTGAGCCCGCCACGGCTATAACCGCCATGCAACTGCTTTGCACCCTTGGAGGAAAGCATTGTCACGCAGGTATGTTATCTGTGATGTCACGCCAGATTTGGAGATTAAAATGGCTGAAATTTATAAATTAACCGCTGAAACGCGGGAACGAGCCGGTAAGGGGGTCGCTCGTGCATTACGTCGTGAAGGCAAAGTGCCTGCGATATTGTACGGGAATAAAGAAGACCCTATTGCGCTGAGCTTAACAATTGGTCAATTGAACCGGTTATACCATACAGGCCGCGCACAAAGCACACTTCTTGATATTGAGATCGACGGTCAGTCTAACCGTGCGATTGCCCGCGATATCCAGCTTGATCCTGTCCGAGACACGATCATTCACGCTGACTTCTTGCGTTTGGGTAAAGGCGCGAAAGTAACCGTTGAGGTTGCCGTGAACTTTACTAATGACGAAATTGCACCAGGCATTAAGCGTGGTGGTGTCTTGAACATTGTGCGCTATAGCATCGAGCTTGATTGCCCAGCAGATAATATTCCAGATGAAATTATTGTCGATCTTGCCAATGCTGATATCGGCGACAGTATCCACATTTCAGCAGTTCCATTACCTGAAGGTGCAAAACCGACTATTCAGGATCGTGATTTCACAATCGCAACCATTGCCGCTCCTGCGGGTATGTCTGATGATAGCGACGAGAGTGAAGCTGATGAAGGGGAAGAGCAAGCAGCGGATCAAGCTAGCAATTAGGTCGCGGTTTGTCTTCGCAAACAACGCTTTTAATGGTTGGCCTCGGTAACCCCGGGGCCAAGCATGAAAAACAGAGGCACAATGTTGGCTTTATGGCCATTGATGCTATTGCGCACAGTTTCAACGCACCGAATTTTCGAGAAAAAAACCAAGGCCTCGTAAGTGAAATTGAGGTGAATGGAAGAAAAATTATTCTCGTTAAACCTCAAACGTTCATGAACCGAAGCGGAATTTGCGTTGGCCCATTTAAGTCTTTCTATAAATTAGACTTAAGTAATATTATTGTTTTTTATGATGAACTTGACCTTGAAGCTGGCAAATTTCGCCTTCGTCAAGGCGGTGGGCTCGCTGGACATAATGGTCTAAGGTCACTTAAAGAGCATATCGGAAATGATTTTAAACGAGCGCGTATCGGTATCGGACACCCTGGTGACAAAGAGCGCGTTCTTGGCCATGTGTTAGGTGATTTTAGCAAATCCGAGACATGGGTTCCATGCATGCTCGACGCCCTCGCAGATCATATAGAATTACTTACCAGCGGCAATGATGCCAGTTACCAAAATAAAGTCGCGATCGCCATGCAATCATGGAAGTCCGCGCAAGACGAATAGAAAAGGATAAAATTATGGGCTTTCGTTGCGGTATTGTCGGATTACCTAATGTTGGAAAATCCACCCTTTTCAACGCGTTAACACGAACAGCTTCGGCGCAAGCCGCCAATTTTCCATTTTGCACCATTGAGCCCAATATTGGTGACGTCGCCGTTCCCGATGAACGAATAGATAAACTCGCCGCCATCGCCAATTCAGCGCGCATTTTACCAACACGACTTAGCTTTGTTGACATTGCTGGCCTCGTACGTGGTGCCTCAAAAGGTGAAGGTTTGGGTAATCAGTTTCTTGCAAATATTCGTGAAGTAGATGCTATCGCTCATGTCTTAAGATGTTTTGAAGATGACGACATTACTCATGTCGAAGGAAAGATAGACCCCATCAGTGATGCCGAAACAGTAGAAACAGAACTCATGCTGGCCGACTTAGAAAGTACGGAAAAACGTGCCGCGAATTTGCGCAAACGCGCATCAAGCAAAGATAAGAAAATTCTTGATGAGCTTGAGCTTATTGAGTTAGCGCTTGCTTGCCTGCAAGACGGTAAAGCCGCACGCCAAGCTGATATCCCAAAAGGACGAGAGCAAGACTTCAGAAATCTGCAATTATTGACTGCAAAACCAGTTCTCTATGTATGCAATGTTGAGGAGAGCTCTGCCAGCCAAGGCAATAGCCTCTCATCTAAAGTTGCTGAAATGGCAGCTCGTCAGGGTGCGCAGTCAGTAGTTATTTCAGCCCGTATCGAAGAAGAGCTGTCGCAACTTGATGATGAAGAGCGTCTCGAATATCTTGGCAGTCTGGGCCTCGAGGAGCCAGGTTTAAACCGACTTATCCGAAGTGGTTATGCACTGTTAGACCTTATCACATATTTTACTGTTGGCCCAAAAGAAGCGCGCGCATGGACAATTACCAAAGGCACCAAAGCCCCCCAAGCTGCGGCCGTTATTCATACAGATTTTGAACGCGGCTTCATTCGAGCTGAAACGATTGCCTATAACGACTATATCGAACTTAATGGCGAGACTGGTGCACGAGATGCCGGCAAGCTTCGCCAAGAGGGCAAGGAATATCTGGTGCTCGATGGCGATGTGTTACACTTCAAATTTAACGTCTAATCAATAATCAGGCGCTTAACCCAAATGTGCCTATCGGGAACAAAAAAAGCCAGCGAAACGCTGGCTTTTTAAATTGATTTAAAATCACTAATGAAATTAGTGCTGGTCTGCCCAAATTTTCCGCATTGAGAAATAAAGAAGTCCAGCAAAGATCGCCAAATAGATCATCACCATAATACCCGCACGTTTACGTGCTTCAAGCTCTGGCTCAGCGGTCCAATTTAAAAACGTCACAACATCATGAGTCATTTGTGCCATAGTTGCAGGCGTGCCGTCGGTATATTCGACCATGTCGTCATATAGAGGCTGTGCCATAGCAATGGCGCCACCGGCCATATAGGGATTATAGTAAAGCCCTGGCCGCATCTCGACACCTTCTGGTGGGTCTTGATACCCAGCAAGCAATGCATAGATATAATCAGGGCCACCAGAGCGGGCTTTATTAATCAAAGACAAATCGGGTGGGTACGCCCCACCATTCGCCGAACGAGCAGCATTTTCATTCGGAAATGGAGAAACAAAACGGTCCTTTGGTAATCCAGCACGCTCGAACATATCGCCATAAGCATCTGGCCCGTCTTGAACCATATATTCCGCAGCAATAGCTTTCACCTCAGCTTCTGAAAACTCAGGACCACCCTCTTGAGACAAGTTACGGAAAGAAACAAACTTCATCCCATGGCAACTTGAACAAACTTCTTTGTAAACCTTGTAACCTCGGCGCAAAGCGTCGCGATCATATGTGCCAAAAGGGCCAGCAAAACTCCATTCTTGAGCGGCAGGTTGTTTATCTACTCCAGCAGCATGAACAGGAACAGCGGCACCTAGAGCCAAAACCATGACGCTCATCAAACCAATGTTTTTAAGTATAGTATTCATGTTTTTATCCCCTCAAGCTCGTTATTCCGCAGCCTGTACGTTTGATTGAGAGACATCACCGAAAACGGAATCAGAAATGCTCTGCGGTACATTCTTGGGTTTCTCAACAAGCCCTAAGACTGGAAGAATGACAAAGAAATGTGCGAAGTAATAAACGGTCGCAATTCGCGCCATGATAACATATGAACCCTCAGCAGGCATGGCACCCAGGTAGCCCAAGAATAAGCAGTTAATGATAAAGAGAATATAGAATTGCCTAAATAATGGACGGTACCGACCAGAACGCACCTTTGATGTGTCCAACCAAGGCAACAAGAACATGACGAAAATTGCACCAAACATAAGCACAACACCACCAAGTTTATCCGGAACTGCGCGCAGAATGGCATAGAATGGTAAGAGGTACCATTCAGGCACGATATGCGCAGGCGTCACCAAAGGGTTGGCCGGGATGTAATTATCCGCATGCCCCAAAACATTCGGTGCGAAGAAGATAAAATACGAGAACAGAATCAAAAATATAGTCAGACCAAATGCGTCTTTCACGGTATAATAAGGGTGGAACGGCAATGTGTCCTTCTTCGTCTGAACAGAAATGCCGGCTGGATTATTGTTACCAGGCACGTGAAGAGCCCAAATATGCAAAACCACGACGCCCAAAATCAAGAATGGGACAAGATAATGCAATGAGAAGAACCTGTTTAGTGTCGCATTATCGACCGAGAAACCGCCCCAAAGCCAAATAGCAATGCTTTCACCAACCAAAGGTATCGCGCCAAATAAATTCGTAATAACAGTCGCACCCCAAAGGCTCATTTGCCCCCAAGGAAGCACGTAGCCCATAAAAGCTGCAGCCATCATGAGAATATAAATAATCACGCCCAAAATCCAAAGAACCTCCCGCGGGGCCTTGTATGAACCGTAATATAGACCACGGAAAATATGAATATAAACAGCTAAGAAGAACATTGATGCGCCATTTGCGTGGATGTAGCGAATAAGCCAACCATAATTAACGTCGCGCATAATGTGCTCGACCGATGCAAAAGCAAAGTCGATATGCGGCGTATAATGCATCGCCAATATAATGCCAGTGACGATTTGCGTGATCAAACAAAATGTTAGAATACCCCCAAAAGTCCACCAATAGTTCAAGTTTTTTGGTGTTGGGTAATCAACGAAACTGTCATGCGCTAACCGTAGAATTGGCAAGCGCGTATCAAGCCATTTTGTGAAACCTGATTGTGGATTATATGTGCTTTCACCGCTCATGCTTCACGTCTCCTTAACCGACTTTAATGCGTGTATCATTGACGAAATTATAGGGAGGTATCTCCAAATTCTTAGGGGCAGGTCCTTTGCGAATCCGACCTGACGTATCATAATGCGAACCGTGACACGGACAGAACCAACCATTAAAGTCCCCAGCCTGACCAAGTGGCACACAACCCAAATGTGTACAAATACCAACCATAATCAGCCACTCATCTTTTTGAACGCGATCGGCGTCATTTTGTGGATCAATAAGATTGGCATTATCATCTTTGCGTGATGTCGCAACTTCGCCTTCAGAACGGTGACGGATAAAAACTGGCTTACCGCGCCACATCACTGTGATGCTTTGCCCAACTTCAACCTCACCCAAATCAACCTCAATTGAAGCCAAGGCTTTAACTGATGCATCAGGATTCATTTGATCGATTAAAGGCCAAACAATATTGGCAGCTCCAACTGCAGCAAAAGCTCCCGTTGCTAAGAAAAGAAAATCCCTACGATTTGGATCGTTTTCAGTCTCTGGCGCAGATGACATAGTGCACTCCGTGATTAGTGATATTTGACTTTCTTATACAGGATATCCTCACCAACGCAAAGGTAGCAATCGCAGAGTATTATATGTGTGGCAGAGTGCCGCAATTTAGAGAAAAAAATGTTGTTTTTTGTGGGTCACAGCTTTTTGCAGGCACAAAAAATGCGATGTCATCGGCCCCAAATTAATAAAGAACTCCTTGCCGCTCAGTTATTTTAGGAAATTTGCAGAAGAACAGCAGAGAAACAAGAGAAGAATATAAGAATCGATCAAACCAACAACAAAGCTCCGACGCCGATATGACGCTCAGTCAATACGACGCCTAATGTTTTGCTTAAAAAAGATACAAGCACTCCCAGAGGTTATAAGAACCCATAAAGTAATTTGAAGAATTCGGACCGACTGGCTTATTATCAACTCGGTATAGGCGTGGCATCGAGCAAATGTAACCCGAGGCTATTGACCGCATCGCCAGAGTTAGACCAATGATGTATTGTGTTGAAAGATTATAAAGAAGTGAGGGCACGCAACACCATGACAATGGATTTAGAACAAAAGAAAAAACAGGCCTCCGCGTGGTTTGCCCAAGTTCAAACTACTCTCTGTAAACATATTGAAGCGCTTGAACCCCATGGCGCCCGTTTTGAACGCAAAGCATGGAAGCGCGGTGATGGGACCATCGACCAAGGTGGCGGCACAATGGCTATGCTCAATGGTGAAACTATTGAAAAAGCAGGCGTTCATTTTTCAGAAGTTTATGGTGAATTTTCGCCTGAATTCCGAAAACAAGTCGATGGTGCAGAAGAAGACCCAAGCTTTTGGGCTGCGGGTGTGTCTGTCATTATACACCCCAGAAACCCTCATGCACCAACGGCACATATGAATACCCGCATGGTGGTGACAACTAAAAATTGGTTTGGCGGTGGCGGCGACTTAACCCCTATGCTCGATGCCGCACGGCGACAAGACCACGAAGATACAACCGATTTTCATAAATCCTATCAAACGGCATGTGATAAACATAACGCAACATATTACTCAAAGTTTAAAGATGAATGTGATCGCTATTTTTATCTTCCCCACCGCAATGAAACTCGCGGCACAGGCGGTATTTTTTATGATCACTTAAACTCAGGCGACTGGGAGGCTGACTTTGCCTTCACCCAAGATGTCGGACGCGCCTTCATTGATATTTATCCTGAAATCATTAAACGCCGCTA
>CBFHLW010000020.1:0-20294 GCA_965656805.1 Alphaproteobacteria bacterium | reverse complement strand
CTACGATTCAACACTGACAAGCGTTCACAAAAAATAGAGGAAATCGCGCGCAATCATGAGGGCGCAATGCACTTCTATGATGCCGACGCGAAGGTTCAGTTACGTGTTGCATGTGAATTCAGGCGCGCAACGGAAGAAGAATGTGATGCAATATGGGAGAAAACGCCAGCCATGAGCCGCGAATGCTATCAGGTTATTCAAGCGCCAGGCACCATTATAAGTGATCCCTTAGACACTTCTTTTGATCGAGGTGAGGACAAGGAAGGGCGGGTCAATTTCCAACCCATATTTGCTCATGTCCGTTCAATTGAATGGCTCTATCTGGCCGCTTCTGGACATCGGCGCGCGCTTTTTAAGATGAATAATGTTGATGCACATCAGTATAGCGTCGATATGCAATGGCTCGTGCCATAGCGATCATTTGTCACCTTTGTTATGACTTCGAGCGATCTATATTGCTGTGTAAGTTATAAAATTCATATTTGTTCTAAAGGAGTAAGTTCATGATGTTATCTCAGTCTTCTACCCTAGCATTCACTTTAATGCTCGGTTTAATAAGCACGGGTGCAATGACTCCTGTAAAAGCCGCAGACCTCGCAAAAGGCGAAAGAGTATATAAGAAATGCGTGGCCTGCCACATGATTGGTGATGGTGCCAAAAACCGGGTTGGCCCCCAACTCAATGGTATTGTCGGGCGTGCAATCGCAAGCTTAGATGGCTACACCTATTCTTCTGGCATGAAGGATTATGCACAAGCTCAAGTCGTTTGGTCAGAAGAAGCATTGGCGGCTTATCTACAGAACCCACGTAAAACTGTGAAGGGAACGCGTATGTCATTTGCCGGCTTACGCAAAGAGAGCGATCGAGAAAATGTTATTGCTTACCTAAAGCAGTTTAGCGAATAAATTACTTAATAATAAATCGTAAAAATAAAAGGGCCGCAAATTGCGGCCCTTTTTAATTCTATCTGATCAAATGATCAGTTCTTATTTTAACCGCTCTAGAATAGACACATAATTGGCGACAGCAGCGCCACCCATGTTAAAGACGCCAGCTATTTTTGCGTCTTTAACTTGCATCTCACCGGCATCGTCCATTAATTGGCGTGCAGCCATGACATGCATTGAAACGCCTGTTGCACCAACAGGGTGCCCTTTGGCCTTCAAGCCGCCCGATGCGTTGACTGGAAGCTTTCCATCCTTATAGACCCAACCCTCTTTGAGGGCCGTTGCGCCCTCGCCCGGTTTTGTCAAACCCATTGCTTCATATTGAATGAGTTCAGCAATGGTAAAGCAGTCATGGGTTTCAACCAAAGACAAGTCATTCAACGTCAGGCCGGCATTGCTTAATCCTTTACGCCATGCTGTTGCGGGGCCTTCAAACGCAATGACATCGCGCTTAGACATTGGCAAATAATCATTGGCTTGAGCACGAGCGCGAATTGCAATGGCCTTGTCATGACCCTTTGCCGTCTCTTCATCTGTGAGAACGACAGCCGCTGCGCCATCTGATATCATCGAGCAGTCTGTTCGCTTCAAAGGGCCTGCAACAATCGGATTTTTATCTGACTCGGTGCGGCAGAACTCATATCCAAAATCTTTCTGCATATGGGCAAGTGGATTGACACTCCCATTTTTATGATTTTTAGCGGCAATCTGGGCCAAAGCATCGCTATGGTCTCCATATTGCTGAAAATATTTACCCGCAACAACGCCAAAAATACCAGGGAAGGTAAGGCCTTGGCTTCCTTCTTCGGGCATGTAACTGGCGCGAGACAAGCACGTACCAACATCGCCGCTCGACAAATGCGTCATTTTCTCAACACCAATGGCAAGAACGCGGCGTGCATGCCCAGCCTCAATCAAATTCGCGGCCTGAAATACAGCTGCGGATCCTGTACCACATGCATTTTCAACACGTGTTGCGGGGAGAAAACGAAATGCATCGCTCACCTGCAATGCCATAGACGAAATAAAGTCTTGCTCGGACATGCCGGCATTAAATGTCCCAACATAAATAGCATCAATATCTGCTGCCTCAAGGCCCGCATCCGCGAGCGCTTCAGTCGCGGCAGCAACCAAAAGCTCTTCAAGCCCCTGGTCTTCTAATTTACCAAATTTCGTATGTCCCCAACCCACCATGCAAACAGTCATATTTTTCTCCACTATTTCAAGCTTTCCAGCCGCTTTGGTCATACTTATACTGCATTCTAGAACATTACCCAATAGGTGCCCAGTCAAATGACATATAAAATAAGACCAAGCTCAGTTTCGCCAGATCAAATCACATCTATTTTGCTTATAAAACTAGGTGCCTTTGGTGATATCGTCTTTGCCGACGGGGTTATGCGCCTTATTCGTAGTCACTACAAAAACGCTCAAATCACGCTTTTAACAGAACCATTTTACGCCAAGCTCTGGACAAACGCGCCCTATATTGACGGCACAATGCAAGACAAAAGAGACTCGCGTTTTAACCTAATGGCCATGCGCCGTCTTAAAAAACAACTTATTGAGAGGAAGTTCGATCTGGTTATCGACCTCCAAAACAGTCCAAGAAGTCGTCAATATCGAGGCTGGCTTAAAAATAGTATTCTCTGCGGCAAACAAGAACCAGCCGATTATGTTTATCAGCAAGACGTCCATAAAGCGCAGTCGGTTGCCGATATACTTGCCGAACAAATTGCCCTTCTCGATATTCATACCGAAAATAATTATGAACCCGATATGCGCTGGCTAGGAAAAGCGGCGCAAGAAACAAACTCCTTCTCGGAATGTGCAAACAGCATTCAAGAAAAGTCAATTTTGCTGGTACCCGGGGCTTCAGTGCGCAATGCAGATAAGCGCTGGCCGCATTTTTCCGCTCTCATCCATCTCCTGACGGAACATGGTTGGCATTGCTATACGGCACCCGGACCCGATGAAATTAACCTATGTGCATCCCTACCCTGCAAAAGCCTTCTTCTCGATGGAAAGCCGCTCACATTTGCAGAACTGGCTATGATCAGCCATCGCTTTACCTATTTAGTTGGCAATGATACGGGGCCGAGCCATTTGGTGGCGGCCTGTCAACGACCAAGCCTGATTTTGTTAGGAGCACGCGGCCAGCCTGATCGCATTCGCATCA
Organism: Alphaproteobacteria bacterium; assembly: GCA_965656805.1. GTDB lineage: Bacteria > Pseudomonadota > Alphaproteobacteria > RS24 > RS24 > JAYODZ01. The sequence goes on along the minus strand of CBFHLW010000020.1, from coordinate 17,168 downwards.
ATGACAAGATGCATTTTCTTCAGACCGAGGATATCACCAGTCTTTCACCAGGCGAGGTCTTTGCCGACCTCATGCACCGCTTACCTCAATAATCTTTATATGATTTTTCTTCGATAATGCGCGCGCCTGTCGCCAGATTGATTTCTTTTTTGAGGGCGGCACGTTTGTCATTTGTGATGTAAACTGACCGGGCGAGCTGAATAAATTTATCACCAAAATCACTCTCGGACTCGCAGTCACGAATATCATCTTCGATTTCCCAAAGTGCTTCATTAACCGTTTTGAGAGCGTCAGTAAGTCGTTTGACATCCTCTGACGCAGGCACGTGGCGATTGCACGTTTCTTCCAATACACCTAGTTCAAAACGAATGTTTTTGAGCTTTTCAGCATCTTCAATGCGTTCCGATTTAATGCGTAAAATCGTAATCTTATCAATAAGCTCGCCAGCGCCCAATTCAACCAATATCTCACTCATATCATTGCCCCCCTTTTAGATAATTGACCTTTATAAACACGGCCTTCCTAGACTGTTTATTGCCCAAGCAAACCAAACATGCCATAGTTTTCTTAATAATTAATAAGGAGATTATAGCATGAATCTTGGGCATCCAAAGTACACATACCAAAAAGGCCTACACCAAATTGGCAATGGCGCCTATGCATGGCTCCAGCCTGACGGTGGCTGGGGCTGGTCAAACTCTGGCCTTGTCGTGGACGGTGATCAGTCACTCGTTGTAGATACATTATTTGATGTTCCGCTCACCCAAGAAATGCTCAAAGCCTATGCCGATGCTGCGCCAGCGGCTCAGAATGTGGATAAAGTCATCAACACGCATCACAATGGAGATCACTGCAATGGCAATTGCTGTTGCCCCGATGCACAAATCTTTGCACATCGTGCCACGCATGCGCATATGCAAGCGGAACCACCACAATTGGTGCAAGGGTTTCTGGATGCGGCCCCTGACCTTGGTGATCTCGGTGCCTATTTAACTCATTGCTTTGGACCATTTGATTTCAAGTCAGTCACCCAAAAACTCCCCGACCAATTATTCGATAAAGACACAGACATTTATGTTGGCGACAAGCTCGTCCACATGCTCCATGTCGGGCCTGCTCACACACCAGGCGATACGCTTGTCTATGTGCCTGCAGATCGCACTGTATATACAGGCGATATTTTATTCATTGGCGGGCACCCCATCATGTGGGAGGGCCCTGTCAAAAACTGGATCGATGCTTGCGATCGCATTTTAGCAATGGATGTTGAAACCATCGTGCCTGGCCATGGCCCCATCACTACGAAATACGGCGTTGAGCAAGTAAAACTTTATCTCGAGACGCTCAAAGCCGAAGCCAAAAAACGTTATGATGCCGGGATGAGCTATCAAGAAACAGCTCTGGACTTGGCCCTTGATGTCTTTGATGACTGGGGCGACCGTGAACGACTTATGGTGAATTGCGCAACCCTATTCCGCGAATTTGGCAGTGATCACGAGCCTGAAATTGCGGAACTGTTTGCGAGTATGGCCGCATATCGTCGTGCCAAAAACATTACCTAAATTGCCAAAGCCAAATCCTTCGTCGTTAATGTTAGGCTTATCTATTAAGAAATGAATGTCAGTCAATGAATGTTAGTCAATGAATGTCAGTGAGAGGGATGTAAAACCCATAATAATAGATGCCACGGGCTTAAGCTGCCCGCTACCTGTTTTGCGCGTGCAAAAAGCCATTGGCAGCTTAAGTTCGGGTGACATCATTACATTACACGCAACAGATCCGATGAGCTGGCTAGATATTCCGCACTATTGCCAACAATCTGGGCATGAATTGATCAGCCAAACAAAACAGCCACGCTCTAAAAATGCCAAGGGTGGCAGCAAAGCCTATGACACGGTCTATATTTTTGATATTCGGCATAAATAAGCCCAAACTCAACTAGACCAAAGCCGCCTTCAGCTTATCATCGAAGCCAACAAAGACATCGTTGCCAATCTCAACAACGGGACGCTTAATCAAGGACGTGTTTTCTAATATGAGAACATGAGCTGAGGTAGGATCATCCATCATTAATTGCTGAGCGGGGGTTAATTTGCGCCATGTTGTCCCACGCTTATTAACCAATTTATCAATACCGCTTTTGTCCATCCAATGAAGAAGCTGCGCTTCACTCAGACCATCTTTTTTGAAATCATGGATGACGGCTTCAAGTCCGTTTTCCTTGCACCAGCTCAAGGCTTTTTTACAGCCATCGCAATTGCGTAATCCAAAAAGTGTAATCACTTCGCGCCCATAAATTGCATGATACGCATAGACGTATCGCGATAGACGTCGGGTTTACCAATTTTTAACTCAGCTCGTACTTGCTCTAACGGCAAGGTTAGGAGACGCTCCCAGTCCGCAGCTCCCAACCAGTTAGCTTGCTTGCCCATACGAAATCCTTCACGAATAGCAGGCCAAGCGGCAATGCTTGGGGCTTGACTACGCATAATTTTGAGACCAAAGAAAATAATAAACAAAAATCCCCAATTTCCCATTTGGCGATAGGTAAAGGCTAATAAAGATAATTCACCTAAAGCATCACGCCCATAACCAGTTGTTACATGCCAGAGGTCATGCGCGTCTCGCGAACGCTCGCGAAAGCGTTTTTCATCTGCAGATAGAATTTCAACGCTTATGCGCCCGTCCTCACTTGCATCGACCAAGCCGTCGGCTGTAATCTGCTCGCTTTCAGTGAAGTCATAATATTTTTGCCCCAAACTGCCCATAGGCAAGGTTTTCAACCATGCGCGGTCAGATAAATAATCCAGAAGTGTTTTTTCCGAGGACAAAATAGCTTTGCTCTGCTGGCTTGCCATAAAACGAGCAAATGTTTTCTTGCCAGACCTGCGCCCCAGCGCTTCTAGGATAATAAAGACTTGCTTTGTGTCTTCTTTGTCAGCAACGAGCAGGCGTATGGCCTGCATGATGCGGATAAAACGAAATTTGGAGTAACGAAATTCAGTCATTATAATCTCTTGCTCTCATAAAAATTCTCAGGACAAGCCTTGGTACACTATGCGAATGTTAGCGATAAACTTTACAGATTGGAAGTCTCATCTGGGACGAGATAGGTCAAAATTGAATAATGGATTATTTGTCGCATGGTGCCCTTGGCCAGACTTGAACTGGCACTCTCGTGAAAGAAACGGATTTTGAATCCGTCGCGTCTACCGATTCCGCCACAAGGGCTCCAAAGCGATTGGCTGTTATACGCGGTGATCCCGTTCACGTCTATGCCTTAAGCCAAATCCACGAAAAGTTTTTTATCATGGGCATTTCTCTAAAACGCCTTATCTATCTCACATTCATACTTTGCGAAGAACAATTTAAAGGCTAGTCTCACGCTATGTTAAGAAATCTATATAATTGGACAATGTCATTGGCAGCACACAAACATGCCTCTCCCGCGCTTGCCGCCGTGTCCTTTAGTGAGAGTTCTTTCTTTCCAATTCCCCCCGACATCTTATTGTTGCCTATGGTTATCAACCAGCGGCACAGGGCTTGGTTTCTTGCCAGCCTATGCACAATTTCTTCAGTGTTGGGTGGCTTGCTGGGTTATGCTATCGGCTATTATTTTTTTGTTCTGATTGGTGAGCCGGTGTTGGCATTTTACAATGGCCAAGCAGCATTTGAAAAATTCACCGCCGTTTATGCGACTTGGGGTGCCTGGGTTGTCTTGGCGGCAGCTGTTTCTTTTATTCCTTTTAAAATTGCCACGATTGCCAGTGGCGTAGCTGGCCTACCGCTCTTGCCGTTTTTAGTCGCAAGTACCGTTGGTCGAGCGACACGTTTTTTTGCGGTTGCGGCTCTGGCTTATTTTTTCGGTCCAACTGTGCGTCATTTTGTTGAACGAAACTTCACTTGGGTCAGCCTTGTTTTGCTTGGCCTATTAATTGGTGGATTTTTATTGCTCGGGAAACTCTCATGATCACAACAAAGCCAAATCAACTGGCGCTTGGACTGGCCTGCCTGACCATTACAATAGCACTTTTGAGTGAACATATTGGCGGCCTGGTCCCATGCGATTTATGCCTTAAACAACGCATCGCTTACTATATTGGTATTCCGGTCCTAATCATTGCTTGCTGGCAAAATTTTGCATGGCGCCCATTTGCAGCCAGACTTGGCGGCCTAATTTTTTTCGCGAGCGCGGCTTTTGGTTTTTTTCATGCCGGCGTTGAATATGGGTTTTGGGACGGCCCCAGTACATGTCGTCAAGCTATTGTGATGCCAGACACCATCGATGATTTAGAGGCCATGCTATCACAAGCCGTTGTCAGCTGCAGCGAACCTGCCTTTGTGCTTTTTGGCATTTCAATGGCGGGCTATAATTTTCTTGTCAGCATGCTCATAGCTATTTTAAGTTGGCGCGGCCGAAACCTATAATTGGAAAACGGGGAATATAAAAATGTCATCGCAACTAAAGGAAATGCTCCGAGTCGATCACGCTGGTGAATATGGCGCTGTCCGTATTTATGACGGCCAAGTTGCAGTCTTTAAGGGGCGCTCTGACAAACAGCACCTTGTTGATATGATTTCACATATGGCCGAACAAGAGCAAACCCATCTCAAAAAATTTGATGAACTGCTCGTTGAGTATGATGTGCGACCAACAGCCCTCGGGCCACTTTGGAACATTGCTGGATTTGCCTTGGGTGCAACAACAGCTCTTATGGGTGAGCGCGCCGCTATGGCATGCACAGCCGCTGTTGAGGAAGTGATCGACGCGCATTATGCCGAACAAATCAAAGATTTAGAGAACTCATCTCGCCACAATAAATCTGAGATCATTGATACAATTAAATCTTTTAGGGAAGATGAGATTGAACATCGGGACACGGCACTCGAAAATGGCGCAGAGCAAACACCCGCCTACCCACTTCTACGAGCAGCTATTCGCTTTGGATGCCACACAGCAATTAAAATATCTCAAAAAATATAGACAAATTTATTTATGAGCGAGCTAATCACGGCTCCAGTTCACTATCCCAATAAAGATAATCCTGCCAGCTATCATGCATATAATTTGGCGGAAACCTGCGACCAATATCGTCTAACTCATAGACTGTTGGTTTGCGAGGCTCTTTGCGCGGAAACATAGCGGCCTGTTTGGGTAAACGCCCGCCTTTACGTAAATTACAAGGCGAACAAGCCGCAACTACATTTTCCCATGTTGTGCGGCCTCCAGCACGGCGCGGGATAACATGATCAAAGGTAAGTTCACTAGACGCATTGCAATATTGACACGCAAATCCATCACGCAAGAAAACATTAAACCGCGTGAAAGCAGGAAACTGAGGGCGCTTCACATAAGCTTTTAAAGAAACAACACTCGGCAAGGCAAATGCGGCGCTTGGCGAATGCACTTTCGTATCATATTCAGACACAACATTAACGCGGTCCATAAAGACAGCCTTAAGCGCATCTTGCCACGACCAAAGCGAAAGTGGATGGTAACTTAATGGCCTAAAATCTGCATTGAGGACAAGCGCAGGACACGTGTCGGGATGCGTGAAACGTGCCGCGTCAAATGTTGTCACATCCAGAGGCTGCGCATGCGTCATGCTGAACCTTTGACGAGCTTAACAACGAATCGAGAAACAATTTTCATCATTTAAAAATTCTGCCATGATAATCAACGAAAGCCAAGAAAATAAGAAAAATCATAAGCGCGCCAGAAAATGACTTGTCATAAAATTTGGCTTTAAAGCAATGTGGACAATGCCGCAAAAGACCTTATCACATAAGGTGCGCAAAATGCCGCAGAGCAAAGCGCGGGTTTGCCCAGAGAAATACCGAAGCTGGAGACAGATTCATAATATAGAAAGACAAAACCAAACTATTTGGAAACAACCAAACCCTCGTCTTTTTTGTTCAGACAATGACCATAGTAACGCCATAACATGTAAGCTGCCGCAGACCGCAAAGGCTGCCACTTAAGTGCAATCTCATCCAGCGCCTCTGGCTTGGGACGAGCTTCAAGGCCAAGAAGGCGCCGACAACCCTCTTGAAGGGCTAAATCACCAGCAGGAAAACTATCGGCCCGTTGCATACCAAACATGAGATATATATTTGCAGTCCACGGACCGACTCCCTTAAGCGCGAGCAGGCGCGCACGAACGGCGTCATCTGTTGCCTTAGAGAGCTGGCGTAAATCCAACTGCCCAGACGTGATCTCTTTTGCTATGCCATAAATATAAGAATATTTTTGACCTGATAAACCATTGGCCCGCGCCTCAGTCTCCGATAAATTCAAAAAAGCCTCAGCTGTAACCTCCGGCAGACAAGCGCTTACCTTCGCCTCGATACTTTTAGCTGCAGCCGTTGACACTTGTTGGCCGATTAACATTGAGAACAATCCAGAAAACCCTGCTTTGTGCTTTCGAATGACCGGCTGCCCCGCCTCGCGCAAAGCCCGCGCCATATCGTCATCCTGGTTTGCCAATATGGCCAGTGCGCTATTGAGCTCTTTTTGTGTTTTGATATGTTTCATGGCAGGTAGTATTATCGAGCCGCATGACGAGGACAAGAGCCATAATGAACCACCAAGACTTTATCACACGTTTTGCCCCCAGCCCCAATGGACGGCTTCATCTGGGGCATGCCTATTCAGCCTGCCTCGCACATGACATGGCAAAACAACGTGACGGCCAGTTTATTCTGCGAATTGAAGATATTGATATAGGTCGATCACGCGCTCATTTTAGAGAGGCAATCTTTAATGACCTCAACTGGCTTGGTCTTGACTGGTCGACCGCGGTCATACAACAGTCAAAACGCTTTGCTATTTACAAAGCCGCGCTCACACGCCTGAACGATATGGGTGTTATCTATCCATGCTGGGCGACGCGTGCTGAAATTCGTGCGCATATAGATGCGCTCCCAGGCGGCATAAAACATTGGCCGCGCGACCCAGATGGCGCCCCTGTTTATCCTAAACTCTACAGCGAAATTTCTGAACACGATCGGCGCGACCTCATGTGGGAAGGCGGTGATTATGCTTGGCGGTTAAATATCGAAAAACTACAACTGATGGCTGAAACCATAAATGGTGGCCCGTTATTTTTTCGTGAAGTCGATTTACTAAACCAAAATGAGTATAAAACTATAAAAGTTGATGCACGTGCGTTTGGTGACGTCATCATCGCCAGAAAAGATATACCAACGAGTTATCATTTAAGCGTGGTCATTGATGATGATGCACAAAACATAACGCAGGTGATCCGAGGGCAAGACCTAAAGGCCGCAACCCATATTCACCGCTTATTACAATCTGTGCTCGACTTAAAAGTACCTCACTATCACCACCACCCCCTCCTATACTGGCCTGGCGGACGACGATTATCCAAAACAGCCGGCGATATTGGATTTAGATCCATTCTTGGTGACGGCGCAACAGCGGCACAAATCCGAGAACTGCTTCCGCCCCCTATTGGTCATGGCGCGTTTGATCAGAAGACTGAAATTAAGTAAACCGATTTGGCGACCGCCTAACCCATCAGACCCGCTCATTACCAAAGTGTCGCTGAGAAAGATGCGACATTTAAGCTAGCTGATGCCGACTTGCTTTAAATGCTGGTCGGTTTACACTAATCTCGTAATAGATTGGACGGAGAAACATGGCGAAGACCGACTGGATCAAATTTAGCAATCAAGCCGCACAAGATGCGACAGTTTTTGCGCGCAAAGTCGCCCAGTCCAACAGCGGTGACAGTCAATTCCTACGCCATGGTTTGGCCTGGATCACAACCTATGCCGAAGCTTTGACACAAGTTTCTCAACTCATCCCGCGCTTGGTTGAAGACAATAAATGCACGCCCCTCGAAGAAGACCTGACGCATATCCTTTTTGGCGAGTATTTAAATCAGCTCATGGGCGGTGTGGCCATGAGCCAAAGTGAAGTTGTTCGCCCGCATGACTTTGGGTTAGACGGCGCGGAGGCTTTTAAGTCTGACGCCAGCCAATATTTTATCCAGAACGGGAACACAGCCAAACGCCGCCTCAATGTCGCCCAGACACTCACATCGCAAGGCGACGCTCCAGGAGGTGAAAGCGGATTAGATGAAACGCATAATTTAATTCGTGGGCAATTCAGACGTTTTGTTGAAGATAAAGTTGTGCCTCATGCGCATGGCTGGCACGTCCGTGATGAGCTCATCCCGCTTGAAACAATTTCGGAAATGGCAGATCTGGGCGTCTTTGGGCTAACCATTCCTGAGAATTATGGCGGGCTTGGCCTTGGCAAAGAAGCCATGTGTGTTGTTTCTGAAGAATTATCGCGCGGCTATATTGGGGTCGGTTCACTTGGAACGCGCACAGACATTGCGGCAGAACTGATTATGCAAAATGGAACAGAGGCGCAAAAAGAAAAATACTTGCCGGCCATTGCCGATGGATCCATCTTACCCACAGCTGTGTTTACCGAACCCAATATTGGGTCTGACCTTGCGCATTTAAATACACGCGCGACACAATCAGAGACCGGCTTTGAGGTGGTTGGCAATAAAACATGGATTACCCATGCCGCCCGCGCTGACCTCATGACTTTACTCGTCCGAACAAAACCTGAGCATGACGATCACCGAGGCCTATCTATGTTATTAGCCGAGAAGCCGCGCGGCTCAGATGATGATCCATTTCCAGTTCACGGCATGAGCGGTGGCGAAATATCTGTGCTCGGCTATCGCGGCATGAAAGAATATGACATTAGCTTTGATGGGTTCAAAGTTGCCAAAGACGCTCTTTTAGGGGGTGCTGAAGGGGTTGGCTTTAAGCAATTAATGCAAACATTCGAATCTGCCCGTATCCAAACCGCAGCACGCGCCATTGGTGTTGCCCAATCGGCTCTTGAGCTTGGGTTAAAATATGCAAATGAGCGCATTCAATTTGGCCAACCTATTTTTAACTTTGAGCGTGTTCATAGCAAGCTCGCACTTATGGCTGCTGAGATTTTTGGCATTCGCCAATTAACTTATTATGCCGCAAGGCAAAAAGACAGCGGCAAACGCTGTGATCTTGAGGCCGGCATGGCTAAATTATTGGCGGCCAGAACCGCCTGGTCCTGCGCCGATAACGCGCTGCAAATTCATGGTGGCAATGGGTTTGCAATCGAATACCCTATTAGCCGCGTCTTGTGCGACGCACGGATTTTAAGCATTTTTGAGGGTGCCGCCGAGATTCAAGCCGATGTAATCGCACGACGCCTAAACGAAATTCATCAGGAGGCCGCATGACAACCCTTTCTTTTCTGATTCCCATCGGCCTTGGCGCTGTTGTTGTCGTGCTTTTAATGGGACTTTACAACATGATGCGTGGTGGCAGCGCCAATCTTTCGCAAAAACTTATGCGTTGGCGGGTCGGGCTTCAATTTGCAGTTGTCGTCTTGGTTATGTTGTTCTTTTATTTCTCACAAGGGAACGCTTAATTGGTTAAATTAACAAAAATTTACACCAAAACAGGTGATGACGGGGCCACCAGCTTGGCCGATGGCGGGCGGCGCCCAAAAAATGATGCCCGCATCAAAGCTTATGGCACAATCGATGAAGCCAATTCAGCCCTGGGCATTGCCAAACTTCATCTTGAAGAGCCTCTCTTGGGCATTATTTTGGCTCTGCAAAACGATTTATTTGACGTCGGAGCCGATCTCGCTACCCCAACCAGTGTTGGGGGCAAGGCTTTACGTGTCACTCAAGCACAAGTTCTGCGTCTTGAAGCAGAAATTGATCAATTAAATTCAGATCTTAACCCATTGAATTCATTTATTTTACCTGGCGGTACGCATGGGGCGGCCTATTTGCACTTAGCCCGCACAATATTACGCCGTGCCGAGCGTGAAATTATTGAAATGCAAGAGAATCCAGGCGAAGAAGCCAGCCTCACATTACGACAATTCGTTAATCGGGCGTCAGATTTAGCCTTTGTCGCGGCCCGCTGGGCCAATGATAAGGGTGCTTGTGATGTTTTGTGGCAACCCGCACAGAACCAAACAGCGTCTGAAGTCTAAAGCTGGTGTGATTTGCCGCAGATACCTTCTGTGAGAGGGTTTGACTTGCGAGCGCGCTCGGCGTAGTTTCTGCTTCATAATGGCCTATATAGGCAATGTGACTTCAGGAGAAAAAACATGAAAGTATTAGTGCCCGTCAAACGGGTTGTTGATTACAACGTGAAAATCCGAGTAAAGCCCGACCAAACTGGGGTTGATCTTGCAAATGTCAAAATGTCGATGAACCCATTTTGCGAAATCGCGATTGAAGAAGCTGTCCGTCTCCAAGAGGCCGGAATTGCAACTGAAATTGTTGTTGTTTCCATTGGGCCAGCACAAGCACAAGAAACCATTCGCACAGCCCTAGCTATGGGCGCTGATCGCGGAATTTTGGTTAAATCAGATACTGACGTTGAGCCGCTTGCAATTGCTAAGATCCTTAAAAAGATTGTTGAAGAAGAGCAGCCTGGCCTCGTCATTCTTGGCAAACAAGCCATTGATGGAGATAACAACCAGACTGGGCAAATGCTTGCTGCATTGCTTGGTTGGTCACAAGGCACATTTGCTTCTGAAATCAAACAAGATGGTGACAAACTAACGGTCACCCGCGAGATTGATGGCGGTTTGCAGACCATTAAACTAGCAACGCCAGCGATCGTAACAGCGGATCTTCGTTTGAACGAGCCTCGCTATGCCTCTTTGCCAAACATCATGAAAGCAAAGAAAAAACCAATCGATGAAAAAACAACTGACGATTACGGCGTTGATGTTGCACCACGCTTAACTGTCGTGAAAGTGACGGAACCAGCACAGCGCGAAGCTGGCATCAAAGTCGAAACGGTTCAAGAACTTGTATCAAAACTTAAAAATGAAGCGGGGGCATTCTAATGACAACTCTTCTTATTGCTGAACATAATAATTCTGAACTCAATGATTCAACGCTCAAAGCCGCAACAGCAGCCAGCCAACTCGGCGCAGATGTGCATGTGCTCGTTGCTGGTTCAGGTTGCGCCAGCGTTGCTGAAGCCGCCTCTAAAATAGCCGGCGTTAGCAAGGTCTTATTGGCAGATGCACCTGCACTCGACAAAATGCTTGCCGAACCCATGGCGGCCTTGGTGACATCACTGGGCGACACTTATACAGCATTTGTTACAGCCTCTTCTACCAATGGTAAGAATTTTATGCCACGCATTGCGGCATTACTTGATTGCTCACAAATTTCTGATGTTGCTGCGATCCTAGATGCAAACACATTTGAGCGTCCAATTTATGCGGGCAATGCTATTCAGACAGTTTCAACGTCAGAGGCCAAGAAAGTGCTTACTATCCGCACAACCGCGTTTAAGGCCGCAGAACTAACTGGCAGCGCCGCCGTTGAAGCGGTCACAGCTGGTGACATGCCTGGCCTGTCTGAATTTATTGGCGAAGAGCTTACAAAATCTGACCGCCCAGAACTAACTGCAGCTAAAATCGTTGTATCTGGCGGTCGCGGCATGCAATCAGGTGAAAACTTTGCAATGCTTGAGAAAGTTGCTGACAAATTAGGAGCCGCTATGGGCGCCTCTCGTGCAGCCGTTGATGCTGGTTTTGTCCCAAACGATTATCAAGTTGGTCAAACAGGTAAAGTTGTAGCGCCTGATCTTTATATTGCCATTGGTATTTCGGGCGCTATTCAGCACCTTGCTGGCATGAAAGACAGCAAAGTCATCGTTGCAATCAACAAAGATGAAGAAGCACCTATTTTTCAGGTGGCTGACTATGGTCTGGTTGCTGACTTATTTACAGCGGTGCCTGAGCTTGAAGCCGAACTTGGAAATGTTGGACTTTAAGCATTAAGAATATGATCTTTAAAAGCTAAGCTAAGGAAATACAAATGGTCACGACAGTCGGCATCATCGGCGCAGGCCAAATGGGCAGCGGAATAGCCCATGTGTTTTCTTTAGCTGGCTTCAAGGTCCTCTTAAATGATATTTCTGAAGAACGAGTTGCGAATGGCTTAGCCACCATAAATGGCAATATGAGCCGTCAGGTTGTCTCAGGCAAAATCACAGAAGAAGCACGCTCAAAAGCGCTCGACAATATTGAAGGCGCTAATGACCTTGCAGAACTTTCTGCATGCCACTTGGTGATCGAGGCCGCCACCGAGAATGAGAGCGTCAAATGTGATATTTTACGCGAAGTCAGCGGCATTCTTGGGCCAGATGCTATTATTGCTTCAAATACATCCTCAATCTCGATTACACGACTTGCCGCAGTCACCGACCGCCCTGAAAAATTTATTGGCATGCATTTCATGAACCCCGTCCCTGTGATGGAGCTCGTCGAAATCATTCGTGGAATTGCCACTGACGATGCGACTTTTGAGACGGTTCTGGAGATAGTCGCAAAATTGGGTAAAACCAGTGCTGTTGCCGAAGACTTCCCTGCTTTTATTGTGAATCGTATTTTACTCCCCATGATCAATGAAGCGGTCTATGCGCTTTATGAGGGTGTTGGTAATGTAGAAGCAATTGACAAAGCAATGCGTCTTGGCGCCAATCATCGCATGGGCCCCTTACAATTGGCCGACTTTATTGGCTTAGATACCTGCCTTTCCATCATGCAAGTGCTCAATGACGGGCTTGGTGACAGCAAATATCGTCCTTGCCCGCTTCTTGTGAAATATGTTGAGGCAGGTTGGCTCGGCAAAAAAACTGGTCGCGGTTTTTATGACTATTCTGGCGAAACACCAATGCCAACGCGCTAAGCAGCGTTGAAGATACCAGGTTTACTTCCCGATAAGCCCCAAAATTGCCGCTTGCGCCTGCGCCCCATCCCAAATAGCTTCGCCTTGCAATCGCGCAACCTCTTTGCCCTTTTCATTAATAAATAATGTGGTCGGAACACCAAATAATCCAATTTGGCGGGCGATTTTTTGTCTGCCATCATGTGCTCTCAAAAGAGAGGTAATACCCAAACTGTCGAGAAAAGCGTCGGGTTTGTCGCGTTTACCGCGATCGAGGCTAAGCGCAATAATATCGGCGCGATCACCTAAAATATGCTGTAGGTTTTCAAACTGGGGCATTTCGCGACGACACGGCGCACACCAGGTCGCCCATAGGTTAATAATAAGAAAACGCCCCCGAAAATCAGCCAATGTCTTTGCACCTGTAGGCAAATCAACGGTAAAGTCTGGGAGTTCAATAGGGGTGGTGTGCTGCACAAATTTCGTATTAAAATCATCATGCGTCGACGACGACTTGCTTTCTATGCCCTCAGTCAGGTATAGGGACACAAGGGCGATAATACCGGCAAAGATCGCTAACGAAGCAAATATATTAATAAAGCGGGATGTGAACAGTTTTAACATAACCATCTCCTAAAGGTGAGACATGAGCAATCGGATGTGGGGCGGACGTTTTGGCGACGGCCCCGACGACATAATGGAAGAGATAAACGCTTCTATCGGATTTGACCAGCGTTTGTCTGGACAAGACTTGCGAGGTTCGCGAGCGCATTGTCGCATGCTCATCGCACAGGACATTATTTCCGAAGTCGACGGACAAGCGATACTCTCTGGATTAGATAAAATAGAAACCCAAATAGAAAACGGAACATTCGAGTTTAAGCGCGCACTTGAAGATATTCATATGAATATTGAGGATGCGCTTCGCCTTGATATTGGCCCGAGTGCTGGTCGGTTACACACGGCACGTTCACGCAATGACCAGGTCGCAACCGACTTTCGTTTATATGTCCGCGACACGATAGATCACATCCTGACGCAAATCATCACACTACAATTGAGTTTTGCTCGTCAAGCCGCTTCTCATGCTGGCACAATCATGCCGGGATTTACGCATTTACAAACCGCGCAGCCTGTCACCTTCGGGCACCATTTATTAGCCTATGTGGAAATGCTGGCTCGCGATCGTGGCCGTTTTGTTGATGCCCGCAAACGCCTCAATGAAAGCCCTCTGGGCGCGGCTGCACTTGCTGGCACGTCTTTTCCAATCGATAGGTTTAAAACTGCCGAACTACTGGGATTTGATCGGCCAACAGCAAACTCTATTGATAGTGTCTCGGCACGCGACTTCGCTCTTGAGAGTTTATCGGCAGCGGCTATTTGCGCAACTCATCTCTCGCGGTTTGCGGAAGAAATTGTAATCTATGCCACCAGCGCATTTGGTTTCTTTTCACTTCCAGACGCCTTTTCAACGGGCTCTTCAATCATGCCGCAAAAACGCAACCCTGATGCGGCTGAACTTGTGCGCGCAAAATCTGGACGAATTATTGGTGCGCTTACTGGGCTTATGATTGTGATGAAAGGTTTACCTCTTGCTTATTCAAAGGATATGCAAGAAGACAAAGAGGGTATTTTTGACGCATTGGATAATTTATCACTCTGCCTCGCGGCCATGACGGGGATGGTCGATACAATGGGAATTAATATTGATAAAATGGCGGCTGCGGCCGGCGCTGGATTTTCAACTGCGACAGATTTAGCCGATTGGCTCGTACAAAATATAGACATGCCGTTTCGCGATGCGCATCACGTAACTGGCACTTTGGTCGCCATGGCTGAGACAAAAAATTGTGGCTTAGAAGATCTCAGCCTCAATGATATGCAATCTGTCGAACCACGCATTACGGATGATATTTTCGGCGTCCTTGGCACGCAGAACTCTGTTGCGAGCCGCGTCAGTTATGGCGGCACAGCCCCTGAAAATGTATCAAAGGCTGCCCAAATTTGGCTTACCGCGTTAGAAAAGGATGCGTCATGAGGAAACTAATTACACTTTGTCTAATGATCGTACTGATCGGTAGCGCAACCCAACTCACCGCATGCGGACGTCGAGGCGACCTAACGCTCCCCGGCCAAACGCAACAGTAGAAACCTAATCAAATGGATCACTTTGAGTATAAAAATGGCGCTCTTCACGCCGAAAATGTCGCTATTAGCGATATTGCCCGAGAGGTTGGCACCCCTTTTTACTGCTATAGTCATGCGACGCTAACCCATCATTACAATGTCTTACACACAGCAATGATGAGCGCTGGCCTTGGCAAAGACAGCTTAATTTGTTTTTCAGTTAAGGCGAATTCAAACCTAGCCGTCATCGCCACACTGGCCAAACTTGGCGCTGGCGCCGATATTGTTTCTGGTGGCGAACTTAGACGCGCCCTCAAAGCAGGCGTCCCGGCTGATCGAATCGTCTTCTCAGGTGTTGGTAAAACCAAACAAGAAATGGCACAAGCTATTGAGGCCGGCATTAAGCAGTTTAACATTGAAAGTTTGCGCGAGGTTGAGCAATTATCTGACGTTGCTGTTGACCTTGATAAAATGGCGACAATTTCTTTTCGAGTAAATCCAAATATTGATGCCAAAACACATGAGAAAATATCTACGGGTAAGGCCGAAGATAAATTTGGTATTGCCTGGGAGGATACCGAGAGGGCCTATGATTTGGCCGCTAACTTGCCCAATATTATATGCTCTGGCATTGATATTCATATTGGCAGCCAAATAACCGATCTTGAGCCTTTTGAACGGGCATTTACTAAAGTTGCCGATTTGCTGGCGCGCCTCCGCGCAAAAGGGCATGATATTAAAACGCTCGATCTTGGGGGTGGCTTAGGCACCCCTTATGACAAACAAAATCAAGCACCGCCCAACCCAACATATTACGCCAACATTATTGCTAAAACCCTAGGCGCATCAGGTTGCCAAATTATACTTGAGCCAGGGCGTGTTATTGCTGGCAATGCAGGCATTTTGATCACATCCCTTATTCGCGAAAAGCGCGGCCAGGTTAAAAACTTTATGATCATAGATGCCGCCATGACAGAGTTGATGCGACCTACGCTTTATGGTGCTTATCACGAGATTCAGCCAGTGATAACCACATCCGGGGAAAGCATATTATGGGATATTGTTGGGCCTGTTTGTGAAAGCGGTGACTTTATCGGTAAAGACCGTGAATTACCGCAACTTCAAGAGGGAGACCTCTTGGCTGTGTCAACTGTTGGTGCTTATGGCGCTGTTCAGGGCTCCACCTATAATACGCGCCCGCTCGCTCCAGAAATACTCGTCTCCGGCGATCGTTATGAGATTATTCGCCCGAGAGCAAATATTGAAGATATGCTCGACAGAGAACACATTCCTGATTGGTTATAGGTAGTTTTCCAAACACCCAAATCGTGCAATGATGCTTCAAAGTCAAATGACACGAAATGCTCAGAGCAAGAATGATACATTTAGAGAATATTGGCCTGCAATATGAGGGAGCCGCCCCCATCTTTGAGGATGTGTCACTGACCATCGAAAAGGGGTCGTTTCATTTTTTGACAGGCCAATCAGGCGCTGGAAAAACATCATTACTGCAACTAATATTTCTGGCTAAGCGCCCAACTTCAGGCAATATATCATTATTTGGAAAGAATATTTCGAGCTTACCGCGCGATCAATTACCTGCCATTCGTCGCCGTATTGGGGTCGTGTTCCAAGATTTTCGTCTTATTGACCATTTATCTGTTTATGAAAATATCACATTACCCCTACGGGTGGCGGGTCAGAAAGAGGTGATGTTTCAGGATAATGCGCATGAATTACTCAAGTGGGTTGGTTTGGGTGAGCGGTTAAACGCTTTACCGGAGACCCTTTCGGGCGGTGAAAAGCAGCGCGCGGCTATTGCCCGGGCCGTCATTGGTCGTCCACATATTATTGTTGCCGACGAACCAACTGGCAATGTCGACCCTGAGATTGGATTTCGTCTTATGCGACTTTTGGATGAGCTGAATAAAATGGGCACAACCATCATTGTCGCAACACATGATCAAAAAATATGGGAAAGCTTTAAACATCCTCGCTTGAACATTGCCAATGGACAGGTTGAGCGAATATGACAAAAGCTATCCATCACCGACAATTGGTAACCTCCCCCATTCTACCGCGAAGTAATATGGCCGGACCCACTCTTGGCGCTGTCACAATGGTCATGTCTTTTCTTGCTTGCCTCGCACTTGGCGCGGCCATTCTCGTTGGCTTGGCCTCAGACCGGTGGCTCTCACGCGCGACAAGTGCTTTTACTGTTCAGATTATTGATAGTGGCTCATTAAGCCCAGACGACCAAATTGAGAATGTCATGCGGGAGCTAAACGGATT
>CBFHLW010000019.1:0-20390 GCA_965656805.1 Alphaproteobacteria bacterium | reverse complement strand
CGATCGGCTGCCACGCCAGACATCGGGACCATAGCCCTTCTCCAAGCCGATCATGCCAGTCTCAATTGCACCCAAATTGCCAACTTGAAGCGGCGCAGGCCTCACGGCATCGCGCACAAGCACACCCGAGCGATCCCAACCTGCTTTTTCGCGTTCATCGGGACTCAACTCAGATAAGACCTGAGGCGGCACGATAACGACAGGCACACCTTCTCCTGATAAGGATGTGCCAGATTGAGCAACCACGGATGGCGACCAAATACAGGACATCGTAAACGCGGATAAGGCAAGCAAGGAAAAAACGAACCTGCGTGCTGACGATTTATTCATTAACAACCCGTCTCCGCTTTTGCGGCCTTTGCTGCGAACTTGCGCATGCGTCATCTTGATTAATTATCGTACGCTTGGTGCTTCAATAACATCAACAACCGTCTTGCGCTCAGGTGTTACGCCATTTGCAAGAAACACAATTGCGGCAATTAAAATGGTCGCGACGATAAGCACAATGAGATAAGGTTTAGCTATCATATTTTTTCCTCTTGAAGGCTGTCAAATACTGATTCATGTGTATATTCTACACAAATTGCGGCAAAAACGGGAAAGTAACAACTTTTTATATTAAAACGCCTAATTTGTAGAAAATGTAAACGTCATAATGCACCCTTCTGGCTCCGATCTACACATAGATAAACCAATTGTTCTCATTGGCATGATGGGGGCAGGAAAAACATCCATTGGTATTCGTCTTGCCCGCGCCCTTGACTTGCCGTTTTGGGATGCCGACGATGAAATCGAAAAAGCCGCCCAGCTGGCAATTCCTGAAATTTTTGAACAACATGGCGAAACATATTTTCGCGACGGCGAGCGGCGCGTCATATCACGATTACTCGACAATGGTCCTTGCATTATCGCGACGGGTGGCGGCGCATTTATGGCTGAAGAAACGCGCCAAACCATTAAATGCCGAGGGTTATCGATTTGGTTGCGTGCCCCGCTGGATGAATTGGTACGACGCGTAAAAAGAAAACCAAATAAACGCCCATTGCTTAAGGGTGGTAAAGTCAAAGAAAAAATTGCAAAATTACTCGAGGAGCGCGAGCCATTCTATGGCTTAGCCGACCATGTGATTGATAGCCAGAATAGTGATCACGATGAAATCGTTGCACGCTTGGTCACATTTTTACAGGACAAACCAAAAGACCATCAGATCATCTAATCCTAGACAAAAAGACATAGGTTTCGTAATCCCTTAATCATGAATGATATTAAGAAAAAATCTGATAAAGTAAAAGTTGCACTCGAAGGTCGCAGCTATGATATTTTTATTGGCGATGCGTTAATCGAGAACGCTACACAATTTATTGCCCCCTTACTTAAGCGCCCTCGGTGTTGGATCATTACCGATTACGAGGTTGCCGCACATCATCTCGAAACACTCAGCAGCAATCTCACGCAAAATAACATCGACGTCGCACATAAAATCCTACCCGCGGGCGAAGGTACCAAATCATTCGCCGCACTCGGCGAGGTTTGCGACTGGCTATTAGATGAAAAAATAGAGCGCAGTGACATCATCATTGCCTTGGGTGGAGGGGTCGTCGGCGACCTCACTGGCTTTGCCGCAGCTATTTTAAAACGCGGCACACGCTTCGTCCAAATCCCAACCACCCTTTTGGCGCAAGTCGATTCGAGCGTCGGGGGAAAAACGGGCATTAATGTTAAGCAGGGCAAAAACCTAATTGGCGCTTTTCATCAACCCGACCTTGTCTTGGCAGACAGCCAGGCGCTCACTACTTTGCCACGACGGCAAATACTGGCCGGCTTTGCCGAAATTATAAAATATGGCGCCCTTGGGGATACGCAGTTTTTTGAATGGCTCGAAGAGAACAGCAATAGTGTTATAGACCTTCAGCCACATGCACTGGCCTATGCTGTTAAACGAAGTTGTGAAATGAAGGCAGATATTGTTGCGCGTGACGAGCGCGAATCTGGCGATCGTGCTCTCCTGAATTTGGGACACACATTCGCCCACGCGTTTGAAGCATTAACCGGATATGGTGACAAATTACTCCATGGTGAAGCTGTCGGGCTTGGCATGGCAATGGCGTTCAATCTATCGCGTGATTTAAACCTATGTAGCGCCGAAGCCGCCTCGCGCGTTTCCACCTTAATTGACCGCGTTGGCTTGCCTGCTTATATCGAAGCCGTTGGCAGCTTTCAGGCCGATGCCTTAATTGATGTTATGGCACAAGACAAAAAGGCTGAGGCAGGTACGCTGCGCTTTATCCTTGCCCGTCAAATTGGTGAGGCCTTTATCAGCAAGGATGTAACATCAAGTCTCTTGCGGTCATTTCTATTAACTGAAGGTGCACAGGCTTAATGTTAGACTTACTTAGCAATGAAGTTTGGATGACGGGTGGTATTATATTTTTGCTCATCATCTGTTCGGGTATTTTGTCGGGTTCTGAAACCGCTTTAACCGCAACCTCACGAGCAAGAATGAATACGCTGGAGAGCGAAGGCGTGCGCGCGGCCCGCTGGGTGAATTATTTGCTTGAACGCAAAGAACAGCTGATTAGTGCGATCCTGCTTTGCAATAATCTCGTCAATATTCTTGCGTCTGTTTTGGCGACCAATTTATTTCTAAAACTTGTCGGAGAGAGTGGCCTTATCTATGCCACCCTGGTCATGACCGCCATTGTGGTCATTTTTGCAGAAGTCCTTCCAAAGACTTATGCCATATTAACACCTGACGATACGGCGCTGCGCGTCTCCGGGCTTTTGCGCGTCATTATGTGGCTGCTCACACCCTTTTCAAAATTTCTTCAAGCCATTTCTCGTTTCACGCTTAGGCTTGCCGGGTTTCGTGAAGAAAATGCAGGTAACTTTCTCGCACCTCACGAAGAAATCAGAAGCGCTATCGACCTTCATCATCGCGAAGGTGGCGTGATTAAGCAAGACAGAGATATGCTCGGCGGCATTCTCGACCTTGCTCAAATTACAGTTGGCGAAGTGATGGTGCATCGCAAACATATGCTGATGTTTGACGCTGACCAACCCAGCGCCGAAATTGTTCAAAATATTTTAGATAGCCCCTATACGCGCATACCACTCTGGCGCGATGATCAAGATAATATTATTGGTGTTGTTCATGCCAAAGATATGTGGCGCGCCGCGGCCCAATCTAAGGGGGAGATCAATCTTGATAATGTTATGTCGCCGCCTTGGTTTATTCCGGAAACAACCCCGCTATCAGAACAATTAGCAGCATTTCGAAAACGCAAAGCCCATTTTGCCCTGGTCGTTGATGAATATGGCGCCCTAATGGGCCTTGTAACCATGGAAGATATTCTCGAAGAAATTGTCGGGCATATTCACGATGAGCATGACGAACCTGAGAGTGGGGTTAAGCGCCTTTCAGAGGGTGGCATTGAAGTTGCTGGTTCGATGAGTGTACGGGACTTAAACAGGGATATGGGGTGGAGCCTTCCCGATGATGAAGCGACAACCATTGCTGGTCTTGTTATTCATGAGGCCCGCGCCATTCCAGAGGCTGGCCAAATTTTTGACTTTCATGGCTTTCGGTTTCGGGTCATCGCGCGACAACGCAATCAAATCTTATCTTTAAGAATTTTGCCCGCTTCGGATAAACAAAAAACCCTAGGCTAAAAAAATTATTGGTCGCAATTCTCGGCTGGTGTTTTCGCCTTTAGCGCAAGTGCGTGCACTTTTGTGGCAAGTTCTTCCTTTAAGACACTATAAATCGCACGCTGTCGTGCCAAACGCGTCAATCCATCAAACGATGGGCTAACAATCTCAACCCGAAAGTGGCTTTCACCGCCCTCAGGGGCGCCGCTATGACCTGCATGTTTATGGGACTCGTCAATAACACTCAAATGCACAGGCGCAAAAGCCTCAGTGAGCTTTGTTTCTATATTTGTAAGAACAGACATGAGTTTCTACTTTCAGTTATAATAGGTCCACCATAGACCGACACGTGAACAAAAGGCAAAAAGATGCAGGAGATAAGCTCTATTTAATCATCTTCCTATAGAAGCGCGTGCCAAATAATGGCACGATGGCGTTATGAAACTGCAATCTAAATATTTTGATATGATCAGAATCCATCGTCCGTCTGAAATCAAAGCGGATACACGCGTGGCATGTGCCTGGCCCGAGTGCAAGGATTTTGGGACATTTCCAGCGCCTGCAGGCCCCCAAAGCAAAGAAAAACGGTTCTTCTGCAAAAGCCATATCACTGAATATAACCGCAATTATAACTTCTTTGAAGGTATGAGTGATGATGATGCCGAAGCCTACCGTCGCGGCGCTGGGGTTGGCCATCGCCCCACCTGGTCGCTCGGTGCACGGCGGGCCCGGGGGCATCATAATGGTGACTGGCAATTCCATGACCCACTGGAAATCATGAAAGAAAACGGAATCGTCGATGAACCAAAGCGCAAAGGCAAACGTGTGTCATCTGGACAAAGCCGCGCTCTTGATGTCCTAGACCTCGATGAAACGGCAGACGCCAAAACAGTGCGTCAACGTTACAAGGAATTGGTCAAAAAATACCACCCAGATGCCAATGGTGGAGATCGGCGTTTTGAAGAACGCCTCCACCGTGTTATCAAGTCTTATCAATTCTTAAAAGCCTCGGGCTTTTGTTAGTGCTCTTTATTTGCTAACACTTTGCACTAATTAAATGAGATGAATAAAATGACCATTGAGTAGGCCTCCTTAAAGGAGCCGTGGAGAAAGTAATGACTGATAAAACTGAAAGTGCTGGCCCAATGCCAAATGAGCCCGATATGACTGTTTCAGCCCGCGAGGTTTTTAATGTTGATATCGACATGCAAGTTCCGGCATTTTCTACAACCAGCGAATATGTCCCCGACATTGACCCGAATTACCTGTTTGATAAAGAAACAACACTCGCGCTTTTGGCTGGTTTTACGCATAATCGCCGCGTCATGGTTCAGGGATATCACGGCACAGGGAAATCAACTCATATTGAACAAATCGCAGCACGTCTAAATTGGCCATGTGTGCGCGTGAACCTTGATAGCCATGTTAGCCGTATCGACCTTGTTGGAAAGGATGCGATTGTCCTTAAAGACGGTAAGCAAATCACTGAATTTCAAGAAGGCATTTTGCCATGGGCTCTACAAAACCCTGTTGCGCTGGTCTTTGATGAATATGACGCAGGCCGCCCTGATGTCATGTTTGTGATTCAGCGTGTGCTTGAAGTCGCCGGTAAGCTTACGCTTTTGGATCAAAGCAAAGTAATCCGCCCGCATCCATTTTTTCGTCTCTTTGCAACCACCAATACAATTGGCCTGGGTGATACATCTGGCCTGTATCATGGCACACAGCAAATTAACCAAGGTCAAATGGATCGCTGGAACATTGTAACATCGCTCAATTATTTGCCGCATGACCAAGAAACCAGCATCGTCCACTCAAAGGCACAGGGTTACGAAACCCCTGAAGGAAAAGAAATGATTGCCTCCATGGTTCGGGTTGCCGACCTGACACGATCTGCCTTTATTAATGGCGATATCTCAACGGTCATGAGCCCACGTACTGTTCTCACATGGGCTGAGAACGCAGCAATTCTCGGCGATGTTGGGTTTGCCTTTCAGGTAACATTCTTAAACAAATGTGACGAACTCGAGCGTCCAACAGTTGCTGAATTTTACCAACGCTGCATGGGCCAAGACCTGCCACAATCAGCTATCAGCGTTCTCGCATCCTAAGGAGCTAGACTGTCATGAGCGAGACGGATCTTGACCGTTTCAAGCGCGCTGTTGTCCAAACAATGCGGTCTATTGCCGAAGAGCCCGAATTATCGGTTGCCTTCGGTGCGGAAACGCCAAGTTTAAACGGCCTGAAAGCACGCGTCTCGCAGCCTGCGCGCGACCTACCGCTTGCCGAGCGTATGCTTGTGCGGGGTCAAAGCGACTCACTGGCATTGCGTTTTGCGAACCATAATGAAGAGCTTGCGTTAAAACACGCACCGCGAGACAATTCAGCACGCCTTGCATTTGATGCGGCAGAAACAGCGCGCTGCGAATCCATTGGAGCACGTCAAATGCTGGGCGTTGCCCAAAATATTGACGAAATGCACTCCGCCCGCTGCTTAAAACTTGGCTATCAAGACAAAATGACCCGCGAAGAGGCACCATTAGCCGAAGCCTTAGGGTTTATGATCCGCGAGCGCTTGAGCAATCGCGCCGTACCGGAAGCTGCCCGCGGCGTTGTCGATGCATGGCGCGAATGGATCAATACTCGCGCTGGCGATAATCTTGCAAAGCTAACCGATGCCATGTCGGATCAAGATGAATTTGGCCGTATTTCTCAAGATATTCTTGTTGACCTTGAGCTTTTGGAAGAAGGTGATAAGTCCGACCAGGAGGGCGAAGACGCCGATGGTCAAGACGGTGAAGACAATCAACAAGACGGTGAAGAGGGTGAAGCCAGCCAACAAGATGGCATGTCCGATGAAGACATGGAAATAGGTGAAGGCGACGCCGAACAAGGCGATAGCCAATCCATGCAAATGGACGGCGATGATGTTGAAGGTGACATGGAGGGTGAAGATGGCGGTGAGACCATGGAAGCCAACCAGCAAACTGGTCCGCTTACGCCAGAAAAGTCAGCCTATGCAATTTATTGCAATCAATTTGATGAAACAATTGAAGCTGAAGAATTGTGCGATGCCGAGGAACTGACACGATTACGGGCTTATCTCGATCAGCAATTGCAGAACCTTCAAGGCGTTGTCGCACGGCTTGCCAACCGATTGCAAAGACGATTACAGGCCAAACAAAATCGCTCTTGGGATTTTGATCTTGAAGAAGGCTATCTCGATCCCGCGCGGTTAACCCGCATCGTCATCGACCCGACCCAGCCGCTTTCTTTCAAACAAGAACAAGACACAAAATTTCGCGACACTGTCGTGACAATCTTGATTGATAATTCAGGCTCGATGCGCGGTCGGCCCATCACAGTTGCAGCTATGTCTGCAGATATTTTAGCCCGCACTTTAGAACGCTGCAATGTAAAGACAGAGCTTTTGGGCTTTACGACACGTGCGTGGAAAGGTGGTCAGTCCCGTGAGCTTTGGATGTCAGCCGGCAAACCAGCCTACCCAGGACGCTTGAATGACATTCGCCACATTATTTATAAAAATGCTGACACCCCATGGCGACGCGCGCGTCGCAATTTAGGCTTGATGATGCGTGAGGGCCTCCTCAAAGAAAACATTGATGGAGAAGCGCTTATCTGGGCACATAATCGGTTGCTCGCTCGCCCAGAACAACGACGTATTCTAATGGTCATTTCTGACGGCGCCCCCGTCGATGACAGCACGCTCTCTGTAAATGCCGGCAATTATCTTGAAAAGCATTTGCGTAATGTCATTGAGGATATTGAAACGCGATCCCCTGTTGAGCTTATTGCCATTGGTATTGGCCATGATGTGACCCGCTATTACCGCCGTGCTGTCACGATTATTGACGCCGAGCAATTGGGAGGTGCGATGACAGATAAGTTGGCAGAACTCTTTGATGAAACGCAGACAGCAAACCCTAAAAGCGCCCTCTCTGGCGGCACTGGGGCTTTAGCCCAAGGTGCACGGGCTGCCATAAAGGCGACTAAGCGCGCTTAACTGAATTTACATCGCTATAAAGGCATAAAGTTATATAGGCAAAAAAAAGCGCTCCATGAATGAGTTCAAGGAGCGCTTTTTTGAATGGTTTTTTTGAAACTTAAGCGATTTTTGCGCTTATTTCTTTTTTAAACTTTATGGCGCGCTGAGACAAAACATTGTCGCGGGCTTTAAGTAAAAACTTATCAATACCCCCGACATGCTCCACAGAACGAACAGCTGAAGCTGTGACACGTAAACGCAAGGACCGACCCAAAGTTTCACTCGGCAAACTTACTTGCTGAAGATTTGGCAAAAACTTGCGCCGCGTTTTATTCATCGCATGGCTTACATTATTGCCGCTCATTACACTTTTTCCGCTTAGTTCGCAAACGCGTGACATAACGATCTCCAATCAATCTATCAGCCATAAAGGCCGATATGGTTAATTCTCATAACGCTCAGGAAAACTCAAAAATGGTTGTCGAGAGCGACATAAACAAATGTACAAGACAAATGGACAGGCAAAGCCCACGCACACTTATCTGTTGAAGGATTGCTTATATAAAGGCTATGCGCCCCCGTCAAGAGGGGCATTCACATCAATACCCTTCTTATTGACCTATGAAACCAAATAAAACGCCCCCTACTTTACGGATCTGGATTTCCTCAGCCCCTTCAGTAATACGATAACGACGGTGATGGCGGTAAATATGCTCAAAAGGCTTATGCCGCGAATAACCAATGCCACCATGAACCTGCATTGCCTGATCGGCAGCCTGACACACCAACCGGTTGGCGCGGTAATTACACATAGAGACTTTATCCGAGAGGCGCTTAGCCACTTCAGGCTTGGACATTGTGTCCATTTGTGCCGCTGTTTTATAAACCAGATTACGGATCATTTCGCATTCCGTATGCTGCTCGACCAAAGGAAACTGGATTGCCTGATTGGCCGCAAGCGGTTTGCCAAATGGTTTTCTTTTCTTAGCATAGGCAACGCTCTCATTGATACAATATTGAGCTGCACCCACACCTGAAGCGGCTTGTCGAATGCGATTTTCATGAACAAAATGCTGAGCCAGCATTAATCCGTTATCGATGGGACCAAAAAGGGCTGTTTCGGGTACCCATACATCCGTCAAAGAGATCCGCGGATGATCTGTTGGCATGTTAAATGTCCACAGATACTCCTCAATTTTAAACCCAGGCGCATCAGTTGGCACTAAGAAACAGCTTATGCCAACGGCGCTACCATCATCGCCTGACGTACGAGCAAAAATCATGTCATAATTGGCAACATGCAGCCCAGTGTTCCACATTTTTTCGCCATTAATAAGCCAGCCATCAACACCATCGCGCTTCTCAGGCACTGCTTTGGTTTCCATCCATGTCGCATCTGATCCATGCTCGGGCTCGGTAAGGCCAAAACCTACTCGGTGCGTTCCCGCCAACATACCATTGATAAATTCATCTTTTTGCGCCTCTGTCCCAAAATCACGGAACATTAAGACTTGAGGCATATTACCGACAATAGAGCTTTCATTTTGCAAATCATTGTGCAACCCAAGCCCTTTTTCAGCCAAATGCTCGCGAATAACGGCCATGGCTAGGTTGCTACCGTCCTGCCCACCATATTCTTTGGGCAATCCAAAGCGTAAATGACCAGCGGCATCAGCTCGGCGACGCATTTCTGTGAGCAACTCTTCCCAATCCTCGCGAGGAAGCCCCCCATTATCCCAATCTGTGCGTGCATGTTCACGACGATGATCAAAAAATCGAATATTATCGTCTTGCGCCTCGAGTGGCTTTATTTCCTTTTCGATAAACGCATCGAGAACGGATAAATATGTCTTAATATCCTGTGGAATTTCGAGATCCATAAGCAACTCCTCTTACAAATTTTCATCATGTTAGCACGTCAAAAAAAAAGCGAAACTGGGCAATCATCGAAAATGACGTTTTGTCATTTGCGCAAAACACCATATCTCGTAGGGAACGAAGCATGAAAACCTACTATGTCAGTGATTCGTACATACTCTGTTCTCGCCATGTTCTCAAAATTCGATTCGAAGCCCGAATCGCTAAAGCTAGGTTTATCGTGATAGTTTTGAAATGTGACTTGCCTATTCCCCCTGTTCCAACCAAATTAGCCGCATGAAAAATCAGAATTATAAGTTTACATCCTATGCCAGTGCCGCGGGGCAAACCGACAGTGACCTTCGTGTCATTTTGGGGCCAACCAATACAGGTAAAACGCACTTAGCAATGGAGCGCATGCTGGGCTATTCATCTGGCATGATTGGACTTCCCTTACGACTTCTCGCGCGTGAGGTTTACGATCGTTTGCTTAGGGGTGATTTTGGCCCAGTGCATGCGGCGGATGTTGCACTCATTACAGGCGAAGAAAAGATTATCCCACCGAAGGCACGCTACTTCATCTGCACCGTCGAGGCGATGCCGGTCTCACGCTCTGTTGAATTTCTCGCCATTGACGAAATTCAGCTCGCAACAGACCAAGAGCGCGGTCATATATTTACCAACCGCCTTTTGCATGCGCGGGGGGGGCTTGAAACGATGATCTTAGGCGCAGAAACCATGCGCCCAATTATTCAACTTTTATTGCCAAAGGCGTTGATCGAAACACGCAGTCGTTTTTCCGCATTACGCTGGGCTGGTGCGAAGAAATTATCACGCCTGCCAAGACGCACAGCGATTACGGCTTTTTCTGTTGAGAATGTTTATGCTATCGCTGAGGTTATTCGACAACAAAAAGGTGGCGCTGCTGTCGTCATGGGCGCACTTAGCCCACGCACGCGTAATGCGCAGGTAGAACTTTACCAATCGGGTGAGGTTGACTTTCTAGTTGCCACAGATGCTATCGGCATGGGTCTTAATATGGACATTGATCATGTCACATTTGCACAAACCCGAAAATTTGATGGTCGAAATCATCGCTCTTTAACACCCGCTGAGCTGGCCCAAATTGCTGGTCGTGCGGGACGCCATACAAGCGATGGTACTTTTGGCGTAAGCGGTGATGTTGCTGAATTTGAAGATGAATTGATTGCCCGCATCGAGAACCACGAATTTGACCCTGTTAAGCTACTCATGTGGCGAAATGCCGATCTCGACTTTACTTCAGCAGATAGCCTGCTTCTCTCGCTTGAGGCCCCCGCATCCCAGCAAGGCCTCGTCCGAGCACCCATGTCCGATGATCTGACAGCTTTGACTTTTTTGCGCCGTCAGCCAGACATCATAGATCGAGCACGATCTCCTGATCGCGTTCAACTCTTGTGGGACGTTGCTCAAATCCCAGACTTTCGAAAAACAATGGCCGGCGATCACGCAAGTTTATTGGGCGAGATCTATCTCTTTCTAACAAATGGCAATGGCCGCATTGACCCAAATTGGCTCGAAACAAGGATCAATCATTGCGAGCGTTATGATGGCGATCTTGATACATTGTCTACGCGCATCGCGCATATTCGCACATGGAATTATGTTGCCCATAAAAATGAATGGTTGGACGACCATCAATTTTGGCAAGAGCGAAGTCGAATTGTTGAGGACCGACTCTCTGATGCGCTCCATCAGCGATTAACGAAGCAATTTGTCGACGGCAAATCATCCGCGCTGACGCGCCGACTAAAAGGTCGGGAAGAGGTCCTTGCTGACATAGATGAAAATGGCGATATCACGATAGAAGGCGAGTTTACTGGACGCTTGAATGGGCTCACCCTCCACAGGGATCCGCGCCTAAAAGGGGCCGCAACTGGCTCTGCGCGCCGCGCCGTAGAGCTTTTGGCTGGCGAGACTATTCAGAAACATGCGCAAGCCATCACACTCGCGCCCGACGAAGACTTTGCCATTGATCAAAGCGGTCATATCATTTGGCAAAATGCAAAAGTCGCGATATTGAAATTTGATCCCCATCCCAATGACACAGATAATAGCATTAAAAGTATCAACTTCTTACAGCCGCAGATCAGCCTTATTTGTGACGAAATGCTCAATGGTCCATCGCGGCAAAATGTAGAAGCACGCATTCAAAAATGGATGCGCGACTATGCAAATACCAAACTATCTGCCCTTGCCAAACTATCGACAGCCGAAGGGCTCGACGGGCTGGCCCGTGGTCTTTCTTTCCAGCTTTTAGAAGCCAAGGGTACTCTCATACGTTCCGAGATCACGCATATTTTATCCGAACTCGACCAATCTGCACGCGCTAGCTTACGCAAAATTGGGGTGCGCTTTGGAGCCTATAATGTCTTTATTCCTGAGCTTTTAAAGCCAGCTGCTTCCCAGTTTTTAGCGCTTTGCACGAGCATCAGCCTGAACCGAGCCGCCCAACCCGACCTTCACATTTTACCCCGAGTTGGCCTCACCTCCGCCGTCCGCGACAACACATTACCCTCTACGCTTTACCGCGCCGCAGGTTTTCATGCCTTTTCCTCTCGGGTTATTCGAATTGATATGCTCGAACGACTGGCTGATTTAATCCGAACAGCTATCGACGCAGATAAAACCATTAAAGGTTTTCGCGTTAATGACGCCATGCTCTCAATTATGGGATGTAGCGTTGAGGAGTTGGGACAAATTTTGCGCGAACTGGGCTATGACGAAAACACGCTGCCCAGAGAAGCTAAGCGCGAAAACGGATCGAAGGCTATCGAAACAGAAATGTCGGATAAAATCGTTCCTGAAGATGCTCCTGAGCCGGACGAGGCCAAAGCGCCAACCGCACGCGATATGATATGGACCCGCTCTATGCACCGCACAGGAGCAAACCAGGGTAAAGCGCATCGCCAAGGTCCACAAACTCCTAAAAAGCAAAAGACCAAAGGCAAAAATGCTAAAGAGGGCACCGCCCAATTTGCAACATCAAACCCGAAGCCCAAAACGAAGAGGGCAAAGCACTCCTCTCAAAGCAAACAAACAAAAGCGCCTAAGTTTGATCCAGACAGTCCCTTTGCCGCTCTAGCCCAACTCAAAACAAAGAAACGATGACAGACACACCTTCCATGCGCCTGGATAAATGGCTTTGGCACGCTCGGTTTGTTAAGACACGGGGCCTTGCTCAAACACTTTTAACAGGCGGCAAAGTCCGTTTAAATGGCAACAAACTCGATAAAGCCAGCGCCAAAATACGCGTTAATGATGAAATTTCATTTGCTGTGCATGACCGCCTCCATCTTATCAAGGTAGCAGGTCTTAGCGACCGACGCGGGCCAGCCCCTGAGGCCCGGTTGCTCTATGAAGAAATTGCCCCAGCTCAAAACCTTTCAGAACGCAAAAGCCAAGCACAGCGCCCCCGAGGGGAAGGTCGACCTAGCAAGAAACAACGGCGACAAATAGATGAATTTAAGAAACAGGGCTTGCCTTCTGAGTGAAGCTTATCTAAGGAATAACCTATGCTAGACCGTATAAAAAATATATTTGCCAATGTGGAACCCAGCAAAGCTGAGCCAAGCTTTGATGTCGCCCATATGGCCGCCGCAGTTCTTTTGGCCTATGCCGCCCAAGTGGATGGCAGCCTAGATCAACATGAAGAAACAGTCCTCAAACGCATTACTGGACCAGCCTTTGGCCTGTCTGAAGACGAGGCCGTAAGCCTCATCGCGCTTGCAAGCACGAATGCTGAGACGGCCAATGATTTGTTCCAGTGGACCAATATCATCAACAGCCAATTTGAATATGAGCATAAATTGCATTTAATGGAGCTCTTGTGGCAGGTCGTGGACGCTGATGGTATTTTGGATGATTATGAAGCAAACTTGATGCGACGCATTGCAGGGCTCATACATGTTTCAGATAAAGACAGCGCAATCGCTCGTCAGAATGCCCGAAAAACAGACGCCTAATCGATAATATATGAAATTGGGGAAGGGAAAATATAAATGACCTATGTTGTGACCGAAGCATGCATTAAGTGCAAATATACAGACTGCGTAGAAGTTTGCCCCGTTGATTGTTTTTATGAGGGTGAAAACATGTTGGTTATTCATCCCGATGAATGTATTGATTGCGGAGTTTGTGAACCAGAATGCCCTGCTGACGCGATTAAAGCCGACACAGAAGCTGGGCTTGATAAATGGATCGAGATCAATGCCAAATATGCTGAGACATGGCCGAATATAACAATGAAAAAAGATGCTCCAGCTGATGCCGATGACTTTTTAAATACACCAGATAAATTTTCCACTTTATTCAGCGAATCACCTGGCGAAGGGGATTAATCGTCACCGATTGAAATACAGCTCTTTTTCTGGTACAATAATAAAATATATTATGTGCCGTATCATTTAGGTTGCGGCTCCCTTAATTTTTATGATGAAACCGTTATTGCTCAGAAGATAGCTCACAAATAGAGCGCTGATGGGCTTGTCGCCTTAGGGTAATATGCATCCAGAGCTCGAAAGCTCAAAAGAAATCGTTTTGGTTTATCAGAACAAGCTTTCAATGCATTTAACTGCTTTAAGACGAGGCAAAAAGACACTGACGTCTCAAGTTTTAGGTGTTTGAAGGAGATTGATTATGGCAACGAAAAAACCAACATCGAAAGCATCACCAAAAAGCAAAACACCCCCAAAAACTGCGGCCAAGGCTGAGAAAGTCAAAAAACCGATTGCCAAAAAACCTGTCACTAAAAAGCCCGCAGCAAAGCCAACGGCGGCAAAGAAAACAGCTACGAAGAAGCCTGTAACCCCTAAAGTATCTGCAACAAAAACGCCTCCGAAAGCAACATCAGTGAAAACTTCAGCACCTAAGAAAACAGTACCAAAAGCAACAGCGACAAAAGCAACAGCGACAAAAAAAACGCAGAAATCAACACCTGCAAAGGCAGCGCCTAAAAAGCCTGTAACTAAAAAGCCCGAAGCTAAAAAACCTGCCCTCAAGGCGGCGCCAAAGGCAGCTCCTAAAAAAACAGACGCTAAAATAGAGGCAAAAAAGCCTAAAACGAAAGTAGCGGCAAAAGCACCTGCTAAAAAAGCACCATCCAAAAGACCGGCAACCAAAGCCAGTGTCGCAAAGGCATTTAAAGAAGCGATTAAAGCTCAACCGCGCGTCTTTAAAAAAGAGAATCTTACAACGAAATCAGCGATTAAGTCCGCTAATGCCAAAAGTGACAGTAAGCCAGTCGAGGTAAAAAAACCAGAAGCCAAGGTCGCCCCGAAGCTAAGCGTTATATCTGACAAAAAAGTGTCCCAAGGCTTTCGCGTCAATGAATATATTGTCTATCCCGCGCATGGTGTTGGCCAGATCACCGAGATCAGCACAAGTGACATTGCTGGCATTACCCTTGAGCTCTTTGTCATACATTTTGAAAAAGAAAAAATGACCCTTCGTGTGCCGCTTGAAAAAGCCAAAATGAATGGGATGCGCAAGCTTGCAGATAAAGATATGCTAGAGAATGCACTTAAAACATTGCGTGGTCGGGCCAGGGTCAAGCGTACCATGTGGAGCCGTCGCGCCCAAGAATATGAAGCAAAAATTAATTCGGGTGATATTATTGCTATTTCAGAAGTGGTACGAGACCTCTATAGAAATGAGAACCAACCTGAACAAAGCTACTCAGAACGTCAGCTATATGAAGCTGCACTTGAGCGTTTAGCGCGAGAATATGGCACGATTAGGAAAATTACCGATGGTGAAGCGATTATAGAACTTGAATCTATTCTCGCTAAAACAACCGGAACGACCTCAAAGGCTCACGATTCTGAGGAAACCGAATAATCATTACCTCACTATTGCCTGCGGCTATTGTTTAATCCGATTTAAGTATAAATTCTTAAATAAAATGTGAACCATTTGCTGTGCCAACACGTAAACCTTAACAAAGGAGATTGCGTTATGGCTTTAGTTGAAATGGAAGAAATTCAAACTGCAAACCAGAAGTTTGTGCGCCGTGCGATGAAGCTCGAATTGCTTGAGTTGGAAGATGAGCAAGAACTTGCGCGTTTGTGGGTGGAAGAGCGCGATGAAAAAGCTCTCCACAAGCTGACCAGCGCACATATGCGCCTTGTTATCTCAATGGCCGGTAAATTTAAGAATTATGGCCTGGCCATGTCCGACCTTATTCAAGAAGGCAATATTGGTTTAATGCGCGCTGCCGAGCGGTTCGACTGCGCGCGCGAGGTTCGCTTTTCAACTTATGCCGGATGGTGGATCCGAGCCGCCATTCAAGATTTTGTTTTGCGGAATTGGTCAATTGTACGCACAGGCACCACTGCATCTCAAAAGTCATTATTCTTTAACTTACGCCGTCTGCGCGCCAAAATTAATGATAATGGCGCCTATATGTCTGATGCCAGCCGCGATTATATCGGGCAAACATTAGGTGTTAAACAATCAGACATTGAAATGATGGAAGGCCGTATGTCAGGCCAAGATCGCTCGCTCAATGCGCCAATGACCAATGATAGTGATAATGGGCAAATTGAATGGCAAGATACACTGACCTGTGATCGGCCAGTGCCAGAAGAAGAAGTTGCTGAGCGCATGGATAGTGAGAAATGCAAAGATATTTTGCATAATGCTTTAAGCACTCTATCCCCCCGGGAAGTTACCATTATTAAAGCGCGACGGATGAATGATGAAAGCCGGACACTCGATGATTTGGGTAAGGAATTAGGCGTATCTAAAGAGCGGGTTCGTCAGATTGAACACGAAGCATTGAGCAAGCTTAAGTCCTTTATTATGGCTGATGATGATGGGCGCATCCTCCAACAAATGCTTTAAGGCATAAAACTCAATAAATCGTTTTTAATTGCTGGCCGACCTTCAGCTTATCTAAACTCGATAGGCCATTGAGGACCCTAAACCTCTCGATATGCTGATCCGGAACAACCATAGCATTCGCCAATTTTGAGATTGTATCACCTTTTTTAACTGTGATGACTTTAACTCTTAATGGTTGCGGACTCGGCACTGGGAATTTATTTCTGACTTTTATTGCGTTCATAACATCGTCTAAAACACGGCCCTTATCGTCTACCTTCATGCGGGTCATGAAACGGAATATGGTTCCACCCTCGCCATTAATAGCGAGGATATGGTAATGCTGGCTCTTCTTCACCGTATAGGCACGCACCGCGTTATAACCTGATACGCGCAGTGTCTTTACATTTAGACGGCTATCCCCCACCCATTGTTGGCGTACATACTGAGCCAAATCACCTTGATTGGATGGCGTATCTACCATTTTATCTATATCAAAGATGATAAGCCGCTCATCCGAGCCGATTGCCGCCACACGCTCTTTTCCATTGATCAGCTTAAAGCCATCAGGAACATCAAAATAAATTTTAAGCTCAGGGTGAATGAAAGCACGCCCCCGCACAAAACCCTCATGAGGACTATCACCATAAGCCATGCCGTCAATTGCCTTAAAATGTGCTTTACGGCCGATAATCAGGTGATCACGGCCAAGCGCATAAGATGTGCCCAAGCCGCGGGCACGCGCAACACGGTCTTTCGTATTTGGATGGGTTGAAAACCAGTCGGAACCAACAGGGAGATCACGGTTGGTTAATTTCTTTTGGAACTCTGTTTGCCGCCCAAGACTTTCAAGAAAGTCGGCGGCACTTTTAGGTTGATAACCGGCTCGAAAACTTGTTTGGAGACCTAAGCTATCTGCTTCATATTCTTGGCTACGGCTAAAGCCTGCGACCGCCGCATTACCGCCAAAATTAAGAAGGTCAGCTATCGCATCTCCGCTGCCGGGCACTTGGGAATTGGCAACACTTCCCAAAATACCAGCCACCACAGCTGTTCCTACGGCAGCCGTGTGGCGCTGAGCGGAATGACGCGCGGTCACATGTGCAATTTCATGGCCAACAACACCTGCAACTTCTGCTTCATTATTGGCAAGGGCCAAAAGGCCTCGCGTGACATATGTGTAACCATTAGGCAAGGCAAAGGCATTGACAACGGGTGAGTCGAGCACGGTAATCTTAAACTTACGATCAGGACGCTCAGACGCACTCGCAATTTTTTGCATAATAGTTTCAACATAAGCCGTAACAGCTGGGTTTTCATAAATGCCGCCATATTGGGCAATAATTTTGCCGTGTTGCTCTGTACTAACTTTGGCTTCCTGAGCCTCGCTCATAAGTGTATATTGAGGTCCACACCCGCCTAAATAAAGCAAAGAAAACAAAAGTATGAGGCAATTTTTATAATAAATAACCCCAGGATGGGTTTGCGCTCTTACCAATTTATATGATCGCATCATGTATCACCTCATATTAATTCGACATCTGCTTAACGACTGAAATTATAATCGACCAGTCACGACCATGCATAAAACGCCCAGCATTTTCAAGCATCCCGTCTTGCCTCTATTATCAGTTCAAATTTAAGCCGATTTGTGATGGAGAATACCAGAGCAAGTCTAATTTTAATGACGGCTTATTAAACCAGTCGCTTGGCGCGATTTAAATGAGCTAACACTACTTTACTGACTCACTCGTCAGATTTGCTGCTGCGCAGTAAGTTTTTTAGAACCTCAAAATTCTCCTCGGAGATTTGAATTTGCCCACCGCTAAGATTTTTTACTGAAATCGCAACACTTTGATCAACGCTAGAAGCATCTAGTTCGGCAGTGGTTGACTCTGCATCCGATATAGAAATGACTTTTGCGCGATACCCCGCAGCTACTGCGCATAACTCAGAATCAAAAAACGAGTCACGAATCTCGTAATGATAAGTCGGAGCTAAAAGCAGATCATTTGGAAATGGAAACTTTTTATCGTGGTAAACAGGAGGATGGTCTTTTAAATCACCGAATAGCGCATCATATGCTGCCGCAGCTTTCGCCTTGTCAGCCTTAGAATCAAAATCAAATCCTGACCCAAGATCCAAAAAATGCTTAGCATCCGAACATCCATAACCAGTTACAGGACCAGCCAACCCAAGTTTAATGACTTTATTAACAGTTTCAATCCTAGGGGCTTTTATCGTTTGAGATACGGAATTTGTTGCAATTGTGGTAATCGAGCTACAACCGGCTAAAAATATCAAGCCAAGTGGCACCAGATTGAGTCGCATCATCTTCATCATATTAATTGCTCACTAATACTCGTGTATCACGCTGGTACCACTCAGAGGCGGGTAAAATATAATCCATGGAAGATAAGATTTGACCATTATCCAGAGCTATAAGCTTTAAATTAATGTGAATATATTCTGCACCAACAGCATAAGTCCCGGTAATAACAGCTTGTGCATCGTAACGGGCGCGCAAGTCCGCAAGTGAACGCGATAACATCATTTCGCCTTGCGTATTTACAGACAAATCTGATCTTAATTTAGGTTCGGAAACCGTATATCCTTGCTGCGCTATCCGACCAGAAATTTGTTCAGATATAAGTCTTCCAAGCGCAGAGGATGATTCAATATCTGAAACATCAACAATACTTGTCGCCAATATATTTTTGTTAGGATCTATCTTAACCAAAGATCGGTTGATTAACATATCGACAGCATCATAGGTTTTTTTTGCAATTAACATTGCCGATGCGGAGTGTTTCATGCCATCTATGGCATATGTTGGATTTTTAAACTGATTAAGACTTTCGGGCGTATCAGCGCATCCAACAAGCGCCATCAAAGGCAAAGAAATAATCATCAACGATTTTTTAACTTTGGCAGACATCGTTCTCATCCTCACTTAACCAATTTTAGGGGTGTAACCGGAAGTACACGGTCTGACTGTCTTCCATTTAGGCGAGGCGGCTCGAGAGGTTTATCGCTCCAATAAAGGATCAGATCATTGCGGTTAATATAAAATTCTGTATTTTTCAAGAAGCTGATGTCTTCCAAAGATTGGATCGAAGTAGTTACAACTACCTCTGCGTCAGTGACATGATTTTGGGCCTGCAAATAATCAAACGTTGCGCCAAGTGAAATCGCAACAGCATCCGAAATCAAGCCCGTCAACTCGCTCGTTCCTGAGTCAATGATGTTGTCGCTAAATGAGTACAGCGTTGCCCAAAATGTTGCGCGATTAAATGGCCATTGTTCCTCAGTGGCGTCGGAATATAGAAAAGTCTCTGCACCAAAATTAATTACAGTTGAATCAACTGGTTGTTTAGATATTAAGTAACCTGAATCTAATAAAGACTGGGACAAATATTTATGAAAAGCCCTATTAAATGCAGAGTCTGTGGCATTCGCCTGCAAAAAAACTCTTGTTTCACCTCGTGCCGATAAGTATTTGTCCAGTTCATTAGCAGTAAATTCAGCCAAATCTTGCCAATGCTCAGCAGTTAGCACCTTCTGTTGACTTGCCCACTCTCTCAATTCTGTACGAGGCTTTTGTGCACACCCGTAAACAACAAGAAGTCCAAACAGGCTCAAAATGAATCCTAATTTTTTCAAAGCAAAACCCTCACAACATAACTCACGTATTTACAAATAAAATCCTATCAAAACATATCTTAAATAAACTATCAATATGGGATTTAAAATTTTGTATCCATGAAATTGCGCATAACACTTACATTTTTAATGTCATGTACTCTATCGTTAAGTTAATGCTAACCAACATAGTCACGGAGCACTTTGCTTCTTGAGTTACCGGACTTAAAGCGCTTAGTCTTCTCATCCATCCTGTATTGCCACTCTTATTAAGTTAGAGCTATGCTAAATTATGGTTGAGGGGCACTTAAGGCGTTTATATTGTATTGGGTATAATGTGAAATTAAAGTAAACTGATTTTGACCTTAATTGACTG
>CBFHLW010000018.1:0-20993 GCA_965656805.1 Alphaproteobacteria bacterium | reverse complement strand
TCTTTGGGGTGATCTGCCTTCAAGCGTTCGGCAATTTCAACATCTTTATCATTTGTATTAAATGTAATGAAGAGATGGTGCTCACCAGGCAATCCATCTTTAGCAACAATTTCTAGTGCTTCTCGAATAACCAAGCGCATTGCGCGTTCTGTTAAGCGGTCATATTGCATAAGGTCTTCGGTCACGATGTATCCATTTGTCTTTGGTTAAGGCTAAATTCTTGCTTATTTTAACAGGGTTCGTTTTTAGGTATAATAAAATCGAAATAAATTTGTCATAATTTTATGCACGCATCGCATGATGATCGTTTTTAAAGCTCGGGCAATGACGTTTAAAAAAGTGGGCAGCTTCTGTTGCCAGGTGCTGCCCGAACCCCGCCAATTCCTGCGACGGAACTGGGCTTAGATTGAAGTCACGTACTGCTTACGCAGCAAGTGATGCTTCCGCGTAGTTGTCATTTGCAACTAACAAAACGGCCCGATAACGACGGTACCATACCGAGCGACGGTTCCTACCTTTACGCCCTCGTCGATCCTATTTCGCCCCCATAGAAGGTCCAATAAATAAAGCAAAAATGCATATTGGACGGTTAAATGGTGGAGGCGCCGGGTACCGCCCCCGGGTCCGAAAGGTTTATTGCGCAGGCCGTGTATCGCCATAGCTGGAAAACCAGCATTATAAATATACCACCAAACGATCAACATGGGTAGTGCGCAAAACCTGTGAGTTGTCAGCTTTGTTTATCTTTTTTACCTCGCACGACGTGTTCGAATCTGAATAATAAGCTTATGGAGCAATATCACACACTCTTATCACATGTTATGGAAAACGGGATCGATCGCGCTGATCGAACGGGAACAGGTACGCGGAGCGTTTTTGGTTATCAGATGCGTTTCGATCTGCAGGAGGGGTTTCCGGCTCTCACAACAAAAAAACTTCACTTACGATCTATTATTATCGAGCTATTATGGTTTCTAACTGGCGATACAAATATTAAATTCCTTAAAGATAATGGCGTATCGATTTGGGACGAATGGGCCGATGATAAGGGCGATCTTGGACCTGTTTATGGCCATCAATGGCGGAGTTGGCCTAAGGGGCATCAAGAGCCTGGGCACGATTCTATCGATCAAATTGCCGATCTCGTTGACCAGTTAAAAACCAATCCAGATTCGCGTCGTCATATTGTCACGGCATGGAACCCTGCCGACATCCCCAATATGGCTTTACCGCCATGCCATTGCTTGTTCCAGTTTTATGTTGCCCCCCAATCAAAGGGGCGGCCGAAACTGTCTTGCCAGCTCTATCAGCGTTCTGCCGATATATTTCTCGGGGTCCCCTTTAATATCGCGTCTTATGCTTTATTCACAATGATGCTTGCCGAGGTTTGCGATTATGAGGTCGGTGAATTTATCCATACATTTGGCGATGCCCATATTTATCACAATCATTTTGATCAAGTGGCATTGCAATTATCGCGCACGCCCCGTGCCTTGCCCAAAATGATTATTAATCGAGATGTGCCTGATATTTTTAGCTTTAAATTTGAGGACTTTAAGCTCGAAGGTTATGAACCAGATGCGCATATTCCTGCGCCTGTTGCTGTTTAAGTCCGTGCAATGACGCAGATTGATCTTTCACCTGATATGTCGATTGAGCTTGTCGTTGCTGCGGCTGAAAATGATGTGATTGGTTTAAATGGTGAGATGCCGTGGCGCCTATCGGGAGATTTGAAGCATTTTAAAAATATAACGCGCGGACATAGTGTCATTATGGGCCGAAAAACCTGGGAGTCTATCGGGCGACCGCTGCCCGAGCGTCTTAATATTGTTATGACACGAGACCCTCTTTTCTCAGCGAATGGTGCGGAGGTTGTGGCTGATATGAAATCTGCCCTCGCATTATCAGGTGGAGGCCGCGTAATGATTATTGGCGGTGGTGAAATTTA
This sequence comes from Alphaproteobacteria bacterium, assembly GCA_965656805.1. Classification (GTDB taxonomy): domain Bacteria; phylum Pseudomonadota; class Alphaproteobacteria; order RS24; family RS24; genus JAYODZ01. Next base: position 19,045 of record CBFHLW010000018.1, on the reverse strand, counting down.
CAAAATGTTTGAAGCTTACGCTTCAATTGTGCATTTAACACGTGTTCATGCCGCGCCCGAGGGCGATACATTTTTCACCCTAACTCAACCCGAAAAATGGCAAGAATTAGACCGCGTCTTTAATCAAGCCGATGTGGGCGAGACTTATGATTATAGCTTTATTACCCTTGGGCTTATTTCAGCATAAATGACTGTAAAACAACCGCCTGAGCGACATAATGCGTGCCATCAGGTTTTGTTGTTATGGCTGGGCTTCCATATAACACATAGCCATCTTTAAGTGCATCAGACACGCGTTGGCAAAAAACCGCATCATCTGGGCCTGTTAAAAGTTTATAGGCTTTTTTCTCTGTTTCGCTCATGATCTGTCCCTTTCTGGGCTTGTTTAAGCGCTGACGGCGTTAGCGAGGGTTTCAAATTGTTCTGCGAGCTTGCTGCTTTCGGCATGATCAAAAATAGTGGTGTGATCGCGAATGACTGATTGTATGGTCGGGCTTAATGGAAATTGCCCTAAAAACGGAACGCCCATTTCAGTCGCTAAATCTTTGCTGCCACCATCGCCAAACGGATAAGCTTTGGTGCCATCAGCTAAATCCATATAGGCCATATTTTCGATAACGCCGAGGACGGGTGTGTTGACACGTTTAAACATACCGAGGGCGCGTTTGACATCAGCTAATGCAAGTTCATGGGGCGTAGACACAACAATGGCGCCATCTAATGGAATTCGTTGTGAGATGGTCAACTGGATGTCGCCTGTTCCAGGAGGCAAGTCCATAACGAGAATATCAAGTTCTGGCCAGTCGACATCGTTCAATAATTGCACGAGGGCGCTTTGAACCATCGGGCCGCGCCATATCATGGCCTGCTCGGGCGGCACCATATATCCAATCGACATTGTATAAAGGCCTTGGCGCTCAATTGGTAATAATTTTTTCTTGTCATTGACCTCGGGCTTGTCGTTTACGTTAAGTAAGGCTGGAAGTGATGGGCCATAAATATCTGCATCTAATAAGCCAGTTTTAAGGCCAGATTTACTTAGAGCCAGAGCTAAATTAAGGGCGATGGTGGATTTGCCAACGCCGCCTTTGCCACTTGCAACGGCGATAACACGTTTGATTTTTTGTAAAACAGGCGGCACTTCTTGGTTGGGTGAGCGCTTTTGGGCATTGCTTTCATTTTGTTCGGGTGATTTTGGGCTCGGCGATGGAGTTTCTGAATGAGCGGTGAGGGCGACAGTTGCAGAGAGCACTCCAGGAATTGCTCGGGCAAGAGTTTCAGCCTCCAAGCGTAAAGCTTCGAAGAGTGAAGCTTCAGAAGGCGAGATTTCAATTGAAAATCCAATATTGCCACCGCGAATAACAAAGCCGCTGACGCGATTATTATCTAAGATTGAACCTGGCTTTGATGGGTCTTTAAGGCCAGCCAACGCTTTCTTGATCTCGTTTTCGGATAATTCGCTCATAATTTGCCCCTATTGTTCATTTCTGACGAGATTGCGGCTTGAAATTTTGCGCACGCATTCCCACATCCTTATAGAAAGCATAGGTAAACTAAGCAAGGAGCGTTGCTGTTCGTAATCTCCTCGCCTATAACCTTTCAAGTGCAAATGTTAAATTTGCTCAATAAATTTTTAGGAGGGCCATATATGCCTTGGGAAGATAATAGAGGAAACGACCGCGGACCATGGGGTGGGGGACCAAAACGCCCTTCAGGGCCCAATGAGCCTGATATTGATGAGGTTATCCGTCGCGCACAAGAGCGCATAAAAGGGGCATTGCCTGGCGGGTTTGGCGGTGCATCTGGTATCGTTTTCATTCTTGCTATTATTCTTGTTGTCTGGGGTTTGAGTGGCTTTTATCGCGTTCAAGCTGACGAACAGGGTGTTGTTTTACGTTTTGGTAAAATCACAGCGCAGACCTCTCCCGGTTTGAATTATCACTTGCCATGGCCAATTGAGACAGTTTTTACCCCAAAGGTAACGACCGTGAACCGTGTGGATATTGGTCTGCGCGGCGGGTTGGCTGACCGTTCTGGTGGTAATTCTGTTGTTCGCGATGTGCCAGAAGAAAGTTTGATGTTGACGGGTGACGAAAATATTGTGGATGTTGATTTTTCAGTATTTTGGTTGATCACGGATGCCTCGAAATATTTGTTTAATATTCAAGATCCAGAAGGAACCGTCAAAGCTGTCGCTGAAAGCACGATGCGTGAAATTATTGGGCAAAACAATATTCAACCGATTTTGACCGAACAGCGCCAAAAAAACGAAGAAATGGTGCGCAATTTGATGCAAGCCACGCTTGATGGTTACGGCGCAGGTATTGGTATCACACAGGTGAAAATGCAAAAGGTTGATCCGCCTGCCGCTGTTATTGATGCCTTCCGGGATGTACAAGCCGCGCGCGCCGACCAAGAGCGTGCTCGAAATGAAGCAAATAGTTATGCCAATCGCGTCGTGCCGGAAGCTCAGGGTACTGCCTTTAGTATTCGTCGTGAAGCAGAGGCTTATCGCGCTCAAACTGTTGCTGAAGCCGATGGTGATGCTTCTCGTTTTGCTGCGGTTTTGGGGGAATATAAGAACGCTGAAGGGGTAACCCGTCAGCGCATGTTCTTAGAGACCTTTGAGCGTGTATTAAGCAAGTCTAATACTTTGGTGATCGATCAAAAAAGTGGCAATGGCGTTGTGCCTTACCTTCCGCTTGATCAGTTAAACAAAAGCCGGGAGATAAAATAATGCAACGACTTCTTAGTCTTATCGTTTTAGCAATTCTGATTGGCCTTGGCTTTGTAGCAAGTGCATCTATTTTTACTGTCCATCAAACTCAACAAGCACTTGTGCTGCAGTTTGGTGATCCAAGAGGTGTTATTACTGAACCAGGCCTTCACTTTAAAACACCATTTGTGCAAAACGTAGTTTATCTAGACAAGCGGATACTCGCTCTTGATAGTGCTGCAGAAGAGCTTATTGCTTCTGACCAAAAGCGTTTGGTTGTGGATGCTTTTACGCGATATAAAATTGTTGACCCTTTACAGTTCTATAAGTCACTCCAAAATGAGTCGCGCGCGCGCTCGCGTTTGGCAGCAATTGTAACATCTTCTATGCGGTCGGTTCTCGGTGCGGAAGAATTCGAAGCTGTTGTGCGTGACAAGCGTGCTGAGCTGATGTCACGTATTCGTGAGCTCGTAAATACGCAGGCGATGGATTTTGGAATTCAAATTGTTGATGTGCGTATTCGTCGTGCTGATTTACCTGAAGCCAACTCGCAAGCGATTTATCGCCGGATGCAAACAGAACGTGAGCAGGAAGCCGCTGAGTTTAGAGCGCGCGGTCAAGAAGTATCTCGTTCAATCAGAGCTGAGGCGGATAAATCTGTTACGGTTTTGTTGGCTGAAGCGACACGGGATGCTGAAATTATTCGCGGTCAAGGTGATGCTTGTCGTAACCGTGTCTTTGCAACTGTATATGGGCAAGACCCAGACTTCTTCGCCTTCTATCGATCCATGCAGGCATATGAAAAGGCATTAGAGGATAACCAGACTATGATGGTTTTGTCTCCCGATAGTGCTTTCTTCCAATTTTTGCATGACCCAAATAGCCTATTATCAGAGAAAAAATCAAAAACATCAGGAACAAAGTCAGATGTGAATTTGGATAGGTTATTGAAAACTGGCCAAAGCTTAAGCGAAACCATGTGTAAGGAAATCGCTCTCGCGCCAATTAAAACAAATTAAACGATGTTTGAGAAGGCGATTTTGGCAATTGGTTTGGTTTTAGCTCTTGAAGGAGCTGCCTATGCCCTTTTTCCGTCACTTTTAAGAAATATGTTGGCAGTAGTTAAACAAATGTCTGATAGCGATTTGAGGTTTGGCGGGTTAGCAGCTCTTTTAGTCGGTATTATGTTGGTTTGGCTAACGGTTTAGAAACAAAATTGGGAACGCGAATATGCTAAAAGTATTTAATGCTGCCTTTGCTTTGATTTTTATTGTTACTTTTCAGACTGCCTCTGCTCGAAGGGCACCTGATGATTTTGCTGATTTAGCCGAGCGTCTCATGCCGGCAGTTGTTAATATCGCAACAACTCAAAAAGTTTCTGGGGAAAGTCCGCATGGCGGGGTCCCAGGGCCCTTTAATGATATGTTTGAAGAGTTCATGCGTAAGTTTCCTCAGCAAGGGCCAAATGCAGGGCCTCGTCAAAACCCTCAGCGTGAAAGAGAAATTGGCTCTCTTGGTTCAGGTTTCATTATTCACCCCGAGGGTATTGTTGTAACAAACAATCATGTTGTTGAGGGTGCTGACGAAATTACAGTTAATTTAGCAGATGGCGAAAAATATATAGCCGAACTTATTGGGCGAGATTCCAAAACAGATCTTGCCGTCCTTAAAATCAAAGCAAAACGAAAATTTCCGTTCGTTAAGTTTGGTGACTCTCGGAAGTCTCGTGTCGGCGAATGGGTTATCGCGATTGGTAACCCATTTGGTCTGGGCGGTTCATTATCTGCAGGCATTATTTCGGCAATTAACCGCGATATTAATGCCGGCCCATATGATAGCTTTATCCAAACAGATACGGCTATTAATCGCGGAAACTCAGGTGGTCCATTGTTTAATATGGATGGTGAGGTGATTGGCGTTAATTCGGCTATTATTTCTCCGTCAGGTGGGTCCGTTGGTATTGGATTTTCTATTCCATCAGACCTTGCACAAAATGTTATTGAGCAATTACAAAAATATGGCGAAACGCGCCGCGGTTGGCTCGGTGTTCGCATTCAGCAAGTTACAGATGAGCTTGCCTTAACGCTGGGCCTTCCAAAAGCACAAGGTGCTTTGGTATCGGAAGTTTCGAAGGGTGGTCCAGCCAATAAAAGCGGCATTGAGGCAGGAGATGTTATTCTATCATTTGATGATCAAGACATTGTACAGATGCGCGACCTGCCAAGAATCGTCGCGGAAACGCCAGTTGATAAACGTGTCAGTGTCGTTGTCTTCAGAAAAGGTGCAAAAAAAGAACTTAAGGTTGTAACTGGAAAATTAGATGAAACGGAAGCGGCTTCTTTGTCGCCGGCGAATAAATCCACAAAAAGTGATGCTGGAGAACAGACTATTTTAGGGATGACGCTTGTTGGGCTTGATGACAAAATCCGTGATGGACTAAGTCTGGATCGAAACCTTCAAGGGGCATTTGTTAGCGACCTCGATAATAATTCAGTGGCCTATGATAGTGGCGTGCGACTTGGTGATATTATTACGAAGGTTGGCGCGGCCAGTGTTCAAAATGGTTCGGATGTTGTCAAAGAGATAGAGGCGCTCAAGGCCAAAAAAGAAGGGTCAGTTTTGTTACTCTTGCGTAACGCTAATGGTTCGCGTTTCGTAGCCCTTAAGCTCGATAGCAAAAACTAAATCTTATCTTTTTAGGCTTTAGCAAAGTCAACTTTGCGATAACCTTGGATATATAATAATGCTGTTAAGTCGCCGTGGTTTACGCAAATATTTGCGGCTGCGGCGACGGCTGGCTTCGCCCGAAAGGCGACGCCAAAACCGGCAATATCGATCATTGCAAGATCATTTGATCCGTCTCCAACAGCAATGGTCTGGCTTAGAGCAAGGCCACGCGTTGCGGCAATTTCTTCTAAAATCTCAGCTTTTGCGCTGCGGCCAAGTATCGGGTCAATAACAGTGCCATCCAGCCGCTCGTCTTTAATGCCGAGATTATTGCTTTGATAAAAGTCAAAACCAAGCGTCTCGGCTATGCGTTGTGCGTAAAAGGTAAATCCACCTGAAACTAAAGCGCAATAAGTGCCATTTTGTTTGAGTGTAGCGATCAGGGTTTGTGCACCGGGCATGAGTGTTACGCGCTCATGGTAAATGTCCTCGAGTGTGGTAATGGGAAGGTTTTGTAATAGTTTAACGCGCTCGCGTAATGCTGGTTCAAAATCAAGCTCACCGCGCATCGCACGTTCGGTTATGTCGGCGATTTTATCTCGAATTCCTACTTTATCTGCGAGTTCATCAAGACATTCTTGTTCAATGATGGTTGATTCCATATCTGCAACAAGAAGCTGTTTTTTATCGTTATTTGTAGTGATGATAAGGTCAATCTCTGTGTTTGCATATCGTGCGCGTAATTTCTCCTGCGCGACCTGCGATAAGGTTGGTAGCTTTATTTGAGCCGCATGGGTTGGGGCTAGCACCTGCCATTCAGGGGGTAGGGCAAGAAATGAGGCAATATCGCTCATTAAATTGTTGTCAACCAAACCTTTGGCTGCGTCACTAATCAGTGTAAGTATATGAGACATTATCCGTACCACTTAAAGAAATGCGTTAATCATGCAAAGCTCAATTCTTATCGCAGGCCCAACAGCAAGTGGCAAGACTGCTTTAGCAGTTGAGCTTGCCCAAAAACTGGATGGCGCGATTATTAATGCAGACTCAATGCAAGTTTATAATGGGCTATTATTATTGAGTGCAAGTCCCACTAAAACAGAACGCCGCTTAGTGCCTCACTATCTGTTCAACCATGTTGATCCCCATATCCAATATAGTGTTGGCGACTGGCTAAGGGATGCGAAGTCAGCCTTAGCGCATATAGAGGAGCAGGGTAAACGTCCGATTTTTGTCGGCGGTACAGGTTTATATTTTAAAGCTCTTACCCATGGCTTGGTCGAGATCCCACCTATTGATGAGGCATTTAGGCAGCAGCTCCTAGATGAGCTCGGTCTTAAAGGATGTTCGGCTCTTCACGGTGAGTTGAAAGCGGTTGATCCAGATCTAGCCGCCCGCGTGCATATAAATGACCAACAACGCGTGTTGCGAGGGCTTGAGGTCTATCGTGCGACCGGCAAGGCGCTAAGTCTTTGGCAAAAGGAGGTGACGCGCGCCCCTATTGTCCAGACAGAAAATGCATTTTGTCTTATGCCGTCGCGTGACTGGCTTTATCAGCGATGCGATGCCCGGTTTGAGAGCATGATTGCAGCCGGGGCTCTAGAGGAAGTTGCTACTTTTCGCGCAAACCATAAGAACGTCTCAGGTGCCGCGGGGAAAACCCTTGGGCTTGCCGAGCTGAGCGCCGTTCTTGCTGGCAGCATGACGCAAGACGCGGCTCTTGCGCAAGCAAAAATGCAGACAAGACGTTATGCTAAACGCCAGATGACATGGTTTCGGAATCAGATGATTACCTATCAGAGCCTTTCTGAGCAATATTATTACAATAATATAGGCGCTTTCTTTTCATTAGTTTCCTAAAAAGGGTTGACCCGTCACCAAACGATGCTATTGTGCCGTTTTCTAGGCCTTTATAGGCTTAGCGTTTATTCTTATTTTTCATGCTGGGCCTATGTTTTTAGAGTGGTGTTTGGCTTAGAAAATAGATCAAGGAGAGACAGATATGTCTGAAATGATGACCGGTGCGCAAATGGTTATAAAAGCGCTTAGGGAGCACGGTGTTGAGCATATGTTTGGCTATCCTGGCGGTGCTGTTTTGCCAATTTATGATGAATTGTTTCAACAAGAACAATTACGACATATTTTGGTGCGCCATGAGCAAGGGGCAACCCATGCAGCTGAAGGTTATGCGCGCTCGACAGGCAAACCAGGCGTTGTTTTGGTGACTTCAGGGCCCGGCGCAACCAATGCTGTGACAGGTCTGACAGATGCTTTAATGGACTCTATTCCAATGATCTGCATCACAGGGCAGGTGCCAACGCATATGATTGGTAATGATGCTTTTCAAGAAGCTGATACCGTAGGCATTACCCGTCCATGTACCAAACATAATTATTTAGTGCAGTCAGTCGATGACCTGTCGCGCATCATTCATGAGGCCTTTCATGTTGCAACCACGGGGCGCCCTGGTCCTGTTGTGATTGATATTCCAAAAGACATCCAGTTTGCGACAGGCACTTACGTGCCGAAAGCATCTGTGCGTCACAAGACCTATCATCCGCGTGTTAAAGGCGACTTGGAGGCAATTAATGCCGCCGTTGATCTTATCATTAGTGCGAAGAAACCTGTTTTTTATACAGGTGGCGGAATGATTAATTCTGGTCCTGAGGCTTGCCAGCTTTTGCGCGACTTTGTTAAAATGACAGGGTTCCCAATCACATCCACGCTTATGGGGCTTGGGGCGTTTCCTGCTGCCGATGATCAATGGCTTGGTATGCTTGGGATGCATGGCACATATGAGGCCAATATGGCGATGCATGATTGCGATGTGATGATCAATATTGGCGCACGTTTTGATGATCGTATTACTGGTCGACTTGATGCTTTCTCGCCAAATTCAAAGAAAATCCATATTGATATCGATCCGTCATCGATTAATAAAACGGTCATGGTTGATGTTGGTATTGTCGGAGATTGCGGCCATGTTCTGGAAGACATGATCCGCGTCTATAAATCGCGTGCAAGCAACCCTGAAAAAGATGTGCTGGCGGCATGGTGGTCGCAAGTTAATGAATGGCGCGGTATTAATTGCTTAGGCTTTAAAGAAGATAAGAACGAGATTAAACCGCAATATGCAGTCCAGCGCCTTTATGAATTAACCAAAGGCCCTAATACATATATTACAACCGAAGTTGGTCAGCACCAAATGTGGGCAGCTCAGTTATATCGTTTTGAAGAGCCCAATAGATGGATGACCTCTGGCGGATTGGGCACAATGGGCTATGGCATTCCAGCCGCTGTTGGTGTGCAGGTGGCTCATCCTGATGCTTTGGTGATTGATATTGCAGGTGAGGCCTCAGTGCTAATGACCATGCAAGAATTATCAACGGCTGTTCAGTACAGGCTTCCAATCAAGATTTTTATCTTAAATAATGAATATATGGGCATGGTGCGGCAATGGCAGGAGTTATTGCATAATGGTCGCTATTCAAGCTCATATTCTGAAGCTTTGCCTGATTTTGTTAAGTTGGCGGAGGCTTATGGTGCAACAGGCATTCGCGCATCGAGCCCTGCTGAGCTTGATGCTGCTATTAAGAAAATGATGGAAACGCCAGGTCCGGTCATCTTTGATTGTGTTGTTACTAAGAATGAAAATTGTTACCCGATGATCCCATCTGGTGCAGCACATAATGAAATGATCCTCGGCGGTGACTCGGCAACGATTGCTGTATCTGATGAAGGACGCGTTCTCGTCTAGTCACGAGCAAATTTATCGACTATAGAAGTGCCATCTTTTTGGAGAATGCAGTAATGACAGAAAAGCAAGTTTTTAGCCACACCATTGCCATATTAGTGGATAATGAAGCAGGTGTTTTGGCTCGTGTCATCGGGTTGTTTTCTGGTCGTGGTTATAACATTGATAGTTTAGCTGTTGCTGAGGTGGATGGCCAATCGCATCTTTCTCGCATCACCATTGTGACGGTGGGGACACCCATGGTGGTCGAGCAAATTAAAGCGCAACTTGGGCGTCTTGTGCCTGTTCATCGCGTGGTTGATTTAACGATCGAGGCGGAAAGTGTTGAACGTGAATTGGCTTTGATTAAAGTGACTGGCTCGGGTGAAAACCGCGTTGAGGCATTGCGCTTATCTGAAGCATTTCGTGCGCGGGTTGTTGATGCCACGCCGCAGTCATTTGTGTTTGAGTTAACGGGTCGCAAAGAAAAACTCGATGCTTTTATTGATTTAATGCGCCCTATTGGGTTACAGGAAGTATCACGTACGGGCGTTGTTGCCATTTCCCGTGGCCCAATACCCTTATAAAGCGAATACCAATTACAATATAACTATTAAGATTGTCCAAGAGGAGAGACGCACCATGAAGGTTTATTACGAGAAAGACGCTGATATTGAGCTTATAAAAGGTAAAAAAGTCGCGGTCGTCGGCTATGGTAGTCAAGGTCATGCGCATGTCCTGAATATGCGCGATAGTGGTGTAACTGAATTATGTGTAGCATTGCGTGAGGGGTCGCCTTCTGCAGCCAAAGCTCAAGCCGAAGGCATTGAGGTTAAAACTGTTGAGGAAGCTGCAAAATGGGCCGATATCGTTATGATGTTGACGCCAGATGAGCTTCAGCGCGACATTTATAACAAACACCTCCATGCCAATATGAAAGAAGGCTCTGCACTTATGTTTGCGCATGGTCTTGCTATTCACTTCGGCCTTATTGAGCCCCGCCCTGACATGGACGTATTTATGGTTGCACCTAAAGGCCCTGGTCATACGGTGCGTAGCGAATTTGCGCGTGGCGGCGGTGTGCCATGCTTAATTGCTATTCATCAAGATGCCTCGGGTCATGCGCATGCGCTTGGCTTATCATACGCCGCGGCTGTTGGCGGGGGGCGTTCTGGTATTATTGAAACTTCTTTCCGTGAAGAGTGCGAAACTGACCTCTTTGGCGAACAAGCTGTCTTGTGTGGCGGCGTTGTTGGGCTTATTCAAGCCGGCTTTGAGACATTGGTTGAAGCAGGTTATGCCCCTGAAATGGCTTATTTTGAATGTCTGCATGAAGTAAAGCTGATCGTTGACCTTATTTATGAAGGCGGCATCGCAAATATGAATTACTCTATTTCAAATACAGCTGAGTTTGGTGAGTATGTAACGGGTCCGCGCATTGTGACAGCTGAGACCAAAGCTGAAATGAAACGTGTTCTTGAGGATATTCAGTCTGGCCGTTTTGTTGATCGTTGGATGCAAGGTGGTCAGGAAGAAATTAAGGTAATGCGCAAAGCCTGTGAGAGCCATCCAATTGAAAAAGTCGGGTCAGACCTGCGTGGCATGATGCCTTGGATTACGGCTAATCGCTTGGTTGACCAAAGTAAAAATTAGTCTCGATAATTCCTCTATTTTAAGCCGCCTTCACATTTGTGAGGGCGGCTTTTTCTATGTTTATTGCATTACGCAACATTATTTTGCATAAAGGCAAAACGATATGAGGCGTTGAATGGACAATAACACGATAAAACAGGCACCTCCGCGGGTTGCGGATTGGGATGATTACCGTTTCTTTCTGGCTGTTTCTGCAGCTGGTAGTTTGTCGGCGGCGGCGCGTGCTTTGCGTGTAAACACGACAACAGTTTTGCGTCGCATTGGACATTTGGAGCAATCGTTAGATGTGCGCTTATTTGAACGCCTCAGGAGCGGATATGCCCTGACCAATGAAGGAGCGCGACTGCTTCAAGCTTTAGACCCGGTCGATGAACGTTTATCAGCGCTTGAGCGAGATTTTCAGTCAGGCAAAGCAGATGAAAAGGGCGTTATAAGGTTGGGTCTGAGTGCAATGCTTGGGTCTGTCTTGGTGGCGCCATCGCTTGCCAGGTTTCATCGACAGGCACCAGATGCTATTCTTGATATGATGATTGATCACGGTTTGTCAGGGCCGGGTGCGGCACCGCGCGTCTTAAACCACTTGCGCGACGTTGATTTAGCCTTGCGGCTTGTACGGCCCACTCAGGGGGATATGCTGGTCCGCAAGCTTGGAGATCTTGCCTATGGCCTTTATGCTAGCAAGTCTTATCTTGAGCGGCATAAGGAAGCTCTGTCATCGCGCGACTTGTCTGGTCACAAGGTCATTGGGTTTTTAGACAATGAAATGCCGGTCGGTCCTGTTTGGTGGTTATCGCGCATGGAGCGCACTGGCGAAGTGGTTATGCGTGCATCTTGTGCGCAGACCCGCCAAGTGGCGGCAGCAGCGGGTTTGGGGGTCGCTGCCTTGCCTGTCATTGCAGCAGAGGCCGATGATCGATTGGTGCAAGTCTTGCCGCCTAGCACGATTGGGGTGCTTGAAATCTGGCTTTTGGTTCGGAGTGACATGGCGAAAATGCCCAAAATTAGGCAGGTAATGGATTTTCTGGTCAATGAAGTTCAAAGTCAAAATGAAGCGCTTCAAGGCATGCTTAAAATCTAACTAAAACCTTGCTTTCCCTTGAAAGCTTAGATAAATATTAAAAGATAATATTATTTTTGAAGGCGTGTTTCGTAGTGGATTTCACAAAAACGACATTGATGAAAAGTGATAGGGTGGGCATTTTGTCTGCTGCCTCAGCTTTGCATGCGTCTGTTTGTGACCCTCAAAACACTTCCAGCACACAATCAGACGTCCTGTTACTCCTTATTTGCCTCTGAGACCGGCAGCCAATGACTATATGGCGCTACCTCAGAGGATATTAAACAAATAAGCAAACATCAGAGGCGTTTTAGTCAGCGCCTGAAAAAGGACTAAGATATGACACATGACATAATTAAAACAGGCGACTCGAAAGACCGCGTCTATATTTTTGATACAACATTGCGCGATGGTGAGCAGTCACCAGGTGCGTCTATGACACTTGAAGAAAAATTACAAATTGCTGAATTGCTCGACTATATGGGCGTCGATGTTATTGAGGCGGGATTCCCTGTTGCCTCCAATGGTGATTTCGAGGCGGTGAGTGAAGTTGCTAAGGTTGTTAAAAACGCGCAAGTTTGCGGATTGTCTCGTGCGAGTGAAAAAGATATTGATCGCGCTGCCGAGGCTGTCAAATTTGCCGCTCATCCGCGTATTCACACATTCATCTCGACCAGCCCTGTCCATATGAAGCATAAATTACAAATGGAGCCCGAGCAGGTGCTCGAAGCAATTAGTGTGTCTGTTAATCGTGCGCGGCAGCACACGGATAATGTGGAATGGTCACCAGAAGATGCAACTCGAACAGACCGAGATTTCTTGTGTTTTTCCGTTGAGGCGGCAATTAAAGCTGGTGCAACCACAATCAATATTCCGGATACGGTGGGTTATACAATGCCACAGGAATATTTTGAGATCATCTCGATGCTCCGTAACAATGTGTCTAATATTGATAAAGTTATTTTATCAACCCATTGTCACAATGATTTAGGGTTGGCTGTTGCGAATTCTTTAGCAGGTGTGCAAGCTGGGGCGCGTCAGATTGAATGTACAATTAACGGCTTGGGCGAGCGTGCAGGTAATGCTGCGCTTGAAGAGATCGTCATGGCGCTTAATGTTCGTGGTGACTTAATGCCAGAATGGACACAAATTAAGACAACCGAATTGGCGCGCGCGTCAAAGCTTGTCTCATCGGTTACAGCATTTCCAGTTCAGTATAATAAAGCGATTGTAGGTCAAAATGCCTTTGCTCATGAAAGCGGCATTCACCAAGATGGCATGCTTAAGAATAATCAAACTTATGAAATCATGACACCTGAAAGTGTTGGTATTTCAAAAAGTGCTTTGGTTATGGGAAAGCATTCTGGGCGCCATGCGTTTAAAGATAAAATTAAGTCTTTGGGCTATGAAATCTCTGACAACCAAATGCAGGTTGCCTTTGGTCGCTTTAAGGATTTGGCTGATAAAAAGAAACACATCTTTGATGAAGATATTGTGGCTTTGATTGATGATGAAGTGGCAAAGGGTGTTGATACAATAAAGCTCGTGTCTTTAAGTATTGTCGCCGGTACGACCGGCCCGCAAAAGGCGCATTTGGTCCTTGAAATATTGGATAAAACAGTCGACGTCGAAAGCGTTGGTGACGGACCAGTTGATGCATTATTTAATGCGATTAAAGCATTGTTCCCTCATGAGGCCGAATTGCAATTATATCAAGTGCATGCAGTTACACAGGGAACAGATGCTCAGGCTGAGGTCAGTGTCAGGCTTGCTGAAAATGGTCGAACCGTAACAGGGCGCGGCGCGGATACCGATACATTGGTTGCGTCTGCGCGGGCTTATATTAGTGCGTTAAATAAATTGCTTGTCAAAAGACAAAAAACAGCGCCCGATGCTATTTCGGCATAGGGATTAAAGGACTAAGAGAGGAATATTATGTTTAATAGCTTGCTTGCGATGTTTTCTGCGGATATGGCGATTGATCTCGGGACAGCTAATACGCTCGTCTATGTAAAAGGTCGCGGGATTGTTTTGAATGAACCTTCCGTTGTGGCTATTCATGAACAAAATGGCCGTAATCGTGTGCTTGCAGTTGGTGATGATGCTAAAATGATGCTGGGGCGTACCCCTGGTAATATTCGTGCTATTCGTCCAATGCGCGATGGTGTGATTGCTGATTTTGACGTTACAGAAGAGATGATCAAACATTTTATTCGTAAGGTGCATAATCGTCGTTCATTTGCCAACCCGCAAATTGTTGTGTGTGTGCCTTCGGGTGCCACAGCTGTTGAGCGTCGTGCCATTCAAGAAAGTGCGTTATCTGCCGGCGCGCGTCGTGTCTATTTGATCGAAGAGCCAATGGCAGCAGCTATTGGCGCTGGTCTGCCTGTGACCGAACCGACAGGTTCTATGGTTGTTGATATTGGTGGTGGCACCACAGAAGTTGCCGTCTTGTCGCTTGGCGGTATCGTATATTCACGCTCAGTCCGTGTTGGCGGAGATAAGATGGATGAAGCTATTATTGCTCATATCCGACGCAATCATAATTTGCTTTTGGGTGAGTCGAGCGCTGAGCGTATCAAGAAAGAAGTTGGCGCTGCTAAAATATTGTCAAGCGAGACGGCTGGCGAGGTTAAAGTGAAAGGCCGCGATCTGATGAATGGTGTACCGCGCGAAGTAACAATCAACCAAAATGAGATTGTTGAAGCGCTTGCCGAGCCCGTTTCTGCGATTGTAGAAGGTGTGCGTCTTGCGTTGGAGTCAACACCGCCTGAATTAGCTGCTGATATTGTTGAAAAAGGTATCGTGATGACTGGTGGTGGAGCACTTCTGAAAAATCTTGATGTTGTCTTGCGCGATGCGACTGGGCTACCTGTCAGTATTGCCGAGGAGCCTCTATCTTGCGTTGCACTTGGTACTGGGCGTGCGCTAGAGCACATTAATACGATGCGCCACGTGTTATCTGTCGCCTACTAAGTTGGGTTTGTACAAGACGCGTTGTGGGAGATTGTGAGTGGTTGGATCGAACGGACGATTTAATAACCGAAAGACGATCCTAAATGCCGCTGGCATCGCTTTGGTGAGTGTGGCTATTTCTGTTCTTGTTTTATTATTTATTCCAAAGAACGATCCCGCGGTTGCTCAATTTCGCCAAGCTATAAATCAAGCTGCCATGCCTTTATTGAGCATATTAAACTTACCTGGGCAAGCGGTTGATAGTGGGCTGGATCGTTTGCGAGGGTATCAAAGTTTAAAATTTGAAAATTCTCAGCTTAAATCAGAATTAGAACAGCTTCGTGATATCGAGGCACGACTTATTCGCCAAGAGCTTTTGGGTGAGCGTTATCGTCAGCTTTTATCGATGCCATTGGACGATGATATCTCTTTTGTTGGTGCGCGCGTGGTGGCCGATACAAGCAGTGCCTTTGCTCGAACAGTTTTGGCAGATGTTGGATTATCGCAGGGTGTTTTGGTTGGGCAGGCAGTTATGGGTGCGCGCGGTTTTGTTGGGCGCGTCGTGACGGTAGGAACCCAGACAAGCCGTATTTTGTTAAGTACTGACATTAATAGTCATATACCTGTTGTTGTTGGATCAAAACGCGCTCGTGGTATTTTAACAGGGGGTAATGATAATCAGCCAAGGCTCGAGTTTTTGCCTAAGAATGCGGGGGTTGAGGTCAATGATACTGTCCTGACCTCAGGAGATGGCGGGCAAATCCCAGCGGGACTACTCGTTGGGTTTTTAGACGAAAATGGTCTGGTCAAGTTAGCTCAAGACCCAAACGAGTTGCATGTGGTCCGGATTGTTTCGGCACGTCAGCCACAGCCGCCTGAAGGGGTGATCGGCTTACCGCGCGATTTACAGAATTAAAGCAAGCCTCATGTTCAACTTTAATATATCAAGAATTGATCCCTATAATTTTCTACTGGCAAGCCTGTTTGTTCTGTCCATTATGGCAAGTAAGGGCGTATTTGTGTCTATGGGGCGTGTCGAGATCGGGTTTTATTTCTTATTCTTATTTTTTTGGGGTATCCGAAGCGAGGGTATTCTAGGTCCGATGCTCGTATTTTTATTTGGTCTGGTCCAAGATGCATTGACTGGATCAGCGCTCGGGACCTGGCCTTTGGTGTTTTGCCTTTTCTTTGCGCTATCCTCGAGCCAGAAGCAAATCATTCGCCAGGCACAAGGGGGAGCATTTGTTTTTATCTTCCTTATTTTGATTGGCGTAAGTTATGGTCTTATGCTTGTCGTTTGTGCATTATTCTATCGCGGAGAAGCTGACCTGTGGGGGCTGTTCATGTCTTTCAGCTTTACGGCGGTTAGCGTCCCTTTTTTGGGTCTTTTAATGCAACGTGTGGTGCCAATTGATGGCGATAAACGGGAGGGTTTATGATCCGGCGTCGTGAAACACGTGAAGATGTTTTTACGCGACGCGCTCTTATTATGGCGGGCGGGCAGCTTGGCCTATTTGGACTTCTCGTTGGGCGTCTGCAATATTTGCAAGTGAACCAATCTGCGCTTTATGCAACTTTGGCAGAAGATAATCGCGTTAATTTTGAGCCTCTGCCCGTCGCGCGTGGTCGTATTTTAGATCGCTATGGAGCTGAACTTGCTGGAAATGACCAAAATTTCTTAGTTACAATGATGCCTGAACAGGCGGGTGATATTTCTGAGGTTTTGTCACGACTTCGTCATATTATTCCAATGTCTGATCGAGCTTATAGCCAAACACTCAAGCGCCTAACAACTAATCCTAAATATATGCCCATCACGATTGCTGACAATATCAGCTGGGAGCAATTTTCAAGGGTTAATCTCGAAACTCCTTTTTTACCTGGTGTAAATGCCGTTGTTGGTCAAAAAAGATTATACCCGCTTGGACCGCAAAGCGCGCATGTTGTTGGATATGTTGGGTCTCAAAGTTCCAAAAATGGCCGGCCGGTTAGTTATGAGTTTGAGGGGCGCGCAGGACTTGAGCGGATTCTCGATAGTGAATTGCAAGGTGAAGCGGGAAACAGACGAGTAGAGGTCAACGCTATTGGCCGGGTTGTGCGTGAGTTAGAACGCCGCGAGGGTGTTGTTGGTACTGATGCAAAACTTACAGTAGATGGAGAGATTCAAGCCATTGCGTTTAATGCACTTGGTAACCACAGTGGAAGTGTTGTTGTAATGGATGCAGAGACAGGCGAGGTTTACGCGCTTGCGTCGACACCGGCCTTTGACCCAAACCAAATTTCCGTTGGTGTGGATGAAAAGACCTGGTCGCAACTGATCAGCGATGAGAAAAAACCGATGCTGAATAAACCTGTTTCTGGGCAATATGCGCCTGGTTCCGTATTTAAAATGATTGTTGCTCTGGCAGCCCTTGATGCCGGGGTTGTGACAAGCGATCATAAAGTAGATTGCACAGGTGTTTATGAGTTTGGTGGACAAAAATTCCATTGTTGGGAAAAGAAAGGCCACGGCGTTTTAGATATGGTCAATTCAATTGCCCATTCTTGTGATATTTATTTTTATGATCTTGCTCTTCGCACCGGTATTGATGCCATCGGACGAATGGCAAAGAAATTTGGTTATGGGGTTAAAACAGGCATAGAGATCTCTGGTGAGAAATCAGGCGTTATGCCCTCGCGTGACTGGAAGCGCGCTAATTATGATGCCGCATGGCAACCTGGTGAAACTGTTATTACTGGAATTGGGCAAGGTTATGTTTTGTCAACGCCACTTCAATTAGCGACAATGACGGCACGCCTTGCGAGTGGGAAAGCGAATGTAAAACCTCATATTCTTCAACACGGGCCATCTCAGGATAAGAGTGAGGGGCATTCTGAAGAGAATGTGCAAATCGATGTTGATACAGTATTAGATATAAAACCTGAATATTTGGAAGTCATACGTAAGGCTATGGATATGACTATTAATACCTCTGGGGGAACTGCTTTTGGCTCGCGCATTTTGGTCAATGGTTTAAAAATGGCAGGTAAAACAGGTACTGTTCAAGTTCGTCGTATTCATGAAGAAGAACGCGAAACAGGTGTGCTTAAGAATGCTGAGCTGCCTTGGCACCTTCGCGATCATGCAATTTTTGTAGGTTATGCGCCTCTTGATAAACCCAAATATGTTATTTCTAGTGTTATCGAACATGGTGGTAGCGGTTCATCGGTCGCGGCGCCAATTGTCAGCAAAGTCATGAGGCGTATTTTGCAAATTGATCCGCGTTCGAAGCAAACACTTGAGCGGGTCAGCTAATGTCATTTTATGCAACACGTTCGAACAATATTCGGGAGACGATTCAAAGCCTGAATTGGACAATCATATTACTCACTATCACGCTTGGATTGGTTGGTGTTGCATTTCAATATTCGGTAGGTGGTGAGTCATTTTCACCTTGGGCTTGGCGTCATTTGCTGCGTTTGGGGTTTGCTGTGGTCGTCATGATTGTGATTGCAAGCATTCCTTTGCGTACTGTTTTTAAAAGTGGTTACTTGCTTTATTCCGTATTATTGATCGGTTTAGTCGGGGTTGAGTTTTTTGGCTCTACCGAGATGGGTGCTCAAAGATGGCTGGATCTGGGTATTATCAAGCTTCAGCCTTCTGAGCTTATGCGTATCGGTTCTGTTCTCGCTTTAGCAAAATTTTATCAGAGCGTGTATATCGAAGATGTTTCTAAAATACGGTTTCTAGTCGTTCCCATTATCCTGATTGTAGCGCCAGCTGCTTTGGTTTATCGACAGCCTGACCTTGGGACATCCATTCTTTTAATGGTGACAGGTGTATCTGTCTTATTTCTCGCAGGTGTAAGTATACGCTACTTTCTTGCCGCCACGGCCTTGCTGCTGGCGAGTATGCCGCTCGTCTGGGGACAGTTGAAAGAATATCAACAAAACCGCATTCTCACCTTCTTTGATCCGGAGCGTGACCCTTTGGGAGCTGGCTATCATATTATTCAATCCAAAATTGGAATTGGATCAGGCGGCTTATTTGGTAAAGGCTTTGGTGATGGAACGCAAAGTCGCCTCAATTTCTTGCCTGAAAAGCATACCGATTTTATTTTTACAATTTATGCGGAAGAAATGGGGTTTTTTGGAACGCTTGTTCTGGTGGCGCTTTTTGCGGGTTTATTGATCTCGATCTATCTGGTCACACGTGAAGTTAAAACACAGTTCTCGCGTTTGCTTGTCGCTGGATTAGCTGTAAGTATATTTTTATATATATTTG
>CBFHLW010000017.1:0-22103 GCA_965656805.1 Alphaproteobacteria bacterium | reverse complement strand
CGCGTTTGGGAATGGCCTTTTGCCATTCGCTATAGTCGTTTGTTCAACATGATTAATATCTCTGATGAGTAAATATAAAGAGTTTGAAAACCGCATTGGGTATGAATTCAATGATCGGGCCTTACTTGAGCTTGCTTTGTCTCACCCTATTCAAGAAGTCACTTTAAACAATGAACGGTTGGAGTTTCTCGGTGATCGGGTTCTCGGACTTATTCTTGCTGATTATTTAGTTGCGGCATTTCCAGATGATGCAGAAGGGCATTTAGCGCGTCGTTTGGCGCATTTAGGGAGTGGCTTGGTTTGCGGCCAGATTGCTCAATCCTGGGGTCTTGATGCCTTTATCATTCGGGCAGAGGAGAAATTAACCGAGCGTGTTCTCTCAAATTTTTGTGAGGCGATTATTGGTGCGATTTACCTTGATCGTGGTCTTGAGAGCGCCAAAACATTTATTCTTACTCATTGGGGGGCACGATTGCAGGAAAAGCCTTTTGTTGACCCGAAGACACAATTGCAGGAGTGGTCGATGCAAGCGGGTCATGGCTTGCCAAGTTATAAGAAACTGTCACAAACAGGTCCTGCCCATGAGCCTATGTTTTTATATGAGGTGCTTGTTGAAAACGTTGGAACGGCGAGGGGTGAGGGTGGTTCAAGGCGTCAGGCCGAGCAGTCTGCTGCAGCAGCTTTATTGTCGCAATTAGAAAATTAGGAATTGGATTTAGGTAAATGACACAAACGAAATGCGGCTTTGTTGCTATTATAGGCCCGCCAAATGCGGGAAAGTCGACACTGGTGAATTGGCTGACTGGCCAGAAGGTAACCATTGTTACGCATAAAGCGCAAACAACACGCATGCGTTTGCGAGCCGTGGTCCAGCATGAAAACGCCCAACTTATCTTGGTTGATACGCCTGGAATTTTTAAACCTAATCAGCGCCTTGATCGCGCTATGGTTCAAGAAGCCTGGGCTGGAGCTAATGATGCTGATGCCGTTTTGATTGTGCTCGATGCGATTGCGGTTGGAAAACAAGAAGCTGACCTTGTGCTGGAGGGCGTTCAGCACATTACAAAGCCTGTATATCTTGCGATAAACAAAATCGACCGCATTGCGAACAGGGACTTGCTGGCCATTGTTGATAAGCTTAATCAGCGCGCAAACTTCTCAGATATTTTTTTGATTTCTGCGTTAAATGGTGATGGCGTTGAGGATTTAAGAGCAGGGCTTATTTCAAACTTACCTGAGGGACCTTACCTTTATCCCGAGGACCAAGCTGCTGATATTCCCTCGCAGCTACTTGCCTCAGAGATTACGCGTGAAAAGCTTTTCTTACGCCTTCACCAAGAACTCCCCTATACACTCACAGTGGAGACGGATAAGTGGGAGCGCAAAAAAGATGGCAGTGTTCGCATAGAACAAACCATATTTGTTCAGAGGGATGGACAAAAAGGTATTTTATTAGGCAAAGGTGGAAAAACCATTGGGGATATTGGTGCTTTGGCGCGGCGTGAGCTTGAAGACATTTTTGGGCATCGCATTCATTTGTTCCTCTTTGTCAAAGTACGCCAGAATTGGATGGATGATCCTGAGCGGTACCGTGTGCTCGGGCTCGACTTTAAGGCTTAATTCATGGAGTGGCAGGCGCCAGCATTAGTACTTTCGGTGCGCAGCCACGGTGAAACAAGCGCAATTGTTGATGTTCTAAGCCGTGACCATGGTCGGTTTTCTGGGCTTGTGCGGGGAGGCACATCTCGTAAGCAAAAGCCTATCTTGCAAATTGGTAATCTTGTTGATGCCCATTGGCGTGCACGTTTAGCTGAGCATCTCGGTGTTATGGTGCTTGAACCAATAGAAGCAAATGCGGCAAAACACATGAACAATGCCAGCTCCTTGGCAGCGCTTGTGTGTTTATGTGAGTGGTTGCGTATTTTGCCAGAACGACAATCCTTTTCACGTCTATTCGATACGGCTCAAATTATCCTCGATCATCTTGCTGATGCCGAAGTCTGGCCTGCTTTATTTGTGCGTTTTGAGGTTGCATTACTCGAAGAAGTTGGATTTGGATTGGATTTATCACATTGTGCTGCTACGGGTGTTGTCCATAATCTAAATTATATCTCGCCGCGGAGTGGACGCGCAGTTTGCGAAGAAGCCGCCGCGCCATATTTAGATAAGCTTTTTCCTTTGCCTCCATTCTTAAAGTCATCAGGTTCCCAGGCAAGCCTACAAGATGTGATCGACGGCTTTACGCTCACTCAGCATTTCCTTGAGCGACGAGTACTTCATCCCAATGGAAAAAACATACCAGAAACGCGAGAGCGAATGTTAAGTGCTCTCAACCGGTTTTTGAGTTGAATTCTGCCCTAAGAATCTGTTTATAACGGCAGTATGAGCAAAGTTGAGATTAAAGAAACGGTTGCAGAACCTATTGGCCTTCGTGAAGCGCTTGAAACGCGCTACCTCGCTTATGCTTTATCGACTATCACCAATCGTGCATTACCTGATGTTCGTGATGGTTTAAAACCGGTTCATCGGCGTATTTTATTTGCTATGCGGCAATTGCGGCTTGACCCTGGTCAAGGGTTTAAGAAATCTGCGCGGGTGGTCGGTGATGTTATCGGTCGTTATCACCCTCATGGTGATCAATCTGTTTATGATGCGCTTGTTCGGTTATCTCAAGAGTTTGCCGCCCGCTATCCATTGGTAGATGGCCAGGGTAATTTTGGCAATGTCGATGGCGATAATGCTGCTGCTATGCGCTATACTGAAGCGCGTATGACGCGTGTGGCGCAGTTACTGCTGTTAGACCTTGATCAAGATACTGTCGATTTTCAGTCTACTTATGATGGTGAAGACGAAGAGCCGCTGGTTTTTCCTGCCGGTCTTCCAAATTTACTTGCCAATGGGTCATCAGGCATTGCTGTTGGTATGGCAACGAGTATTCCACCTCATAACATTGATGAGTTATTAGCTGCCGCTGATCATCTTATTAAAGCGCGTGAAGCTAGAATTGATACTTTACTTAATTATATTAAGGGGCCTGATTTTCCCACTGGGGGTATATGTGTCGAGAACGCAGATGCCATAAAGGCCGCTTACGCTTCTGGCCGTGGTAGTTTTCGGATACGTGCACGGTATGAAATAGAGGCTTTACCGCGCGGTCAGTGGCAAATTGTGGTTACGGAAATTCCATATCAGGTGCAAAAAGCACGTTTGATTGAGCGCATTGCAGAGCTGATGCAAGCTAAGTCATTGCCGATGCTTGAGGACATACGTGATGAAAGCGCAGAAGATATTCGCCTTATTTTAGAGCCGAAGAGTAAAGACATTGACCCCGTTAAAATGATGGGGGCTCTTTTTAAGCTAACCGATTTAGAAACGCGAATTTCGCTTAATATGAACGTATTGGATGCGCAAGGTGTGCCGCGCGTGATGGATCTTAGGGAGGTTTTAACCTCTTGGCTCGATCATAGAAAAGTCGTTCTCGTCCGAAAAAGCAATACTCGATTAGCGAAATTAGAAGCGCGTCTGGAATTGCTTGATGGTTACTTAATAGCTTATTTGAATCTTGATGAGGTCATTCGTATTATCCGCGAGGAAGACGAGCCTCGTGATGACTTAATGAAGGCTTTCAAATTGACGCTTAATCAAGCTGAGGCCATTTTGAATATGCGTCTACGTGCCCTTCGCAAGCTCGAAGAAGTAACGATAAAAAGTGAGCATAAAGAGCTGACGACTGAACGTGCTCAGCTGAAGAAACTATTAAAAGACGATAAGATGCAATGGCAGCTTATATCGAGCGATATTAAACAGCTTAGAAAAGAATTTGGTCCTAAAACCGAACTCGGTCGTCGTCGCACTACTTTTGACGCCGTTGCTGTTGATGAGAATGTTTCACTCGATATTTTCGTTGAAAAAGAACCTATTACAGTTATTTGCTCGGAAAAAGGTTGGGTGCGTGCTGCCAAAGGCCATTTAGATAATGGCCAAGGCTTGACTTATAAAGCAGGTGATAAAGGTAAGTTCGTCTTGCATGCGCAAACGACGGATAAGCTTATTTTGATTGCATCTAATGGTCGCGCATATACTCTTGACGCTGGCAAATTGCCAAATGCGCGCGGGCATGGTGAGCCTGTTCGACTTATGCTGGATATCGATCCAAGTGATGAGATTATTGAAATTTTCCCATATGACGAGACGCGAAAACTGTTATTTGCTTCTCGTATCGGCAATGGTTTTATTGTCGCTGAGAGCGAATTGATCAGCGCTCGTCGTGCTGGAAAGCAAATATTAAATGTTAAAGCGCCTGATGAAGCGGCTGTTTGCGTTCCAGCTTCTGGCAATATGGTGGCCGTACTTGGTGAGAATAAAAAACTACTCTGCTTTAAGCTTGTTGAAGTTCCAGAGATGGCCAAAGGTAAGGGTGTGAGGCTCCAACGTCACGGAGATGGGCACTTAAGTGATGCGCGTGTTTATGTTGATAAAGAGGGGCTTTCTGTTATAGATGCCTCCGGACGCACGCGCGTATTCGATGATTTAAAGGACTGGCAAGGAATGCGAGCGCAAGCTGGACGTATTCGTCCGAAAGGCTTCCCCACCAATGGACTTATGGGCCCAGCTTTTCCAAACAGATTGTAGCCCTGTTCTCACTATTTAGGATTATTCGTTCGGGACAAGGTTAAAGGTTTTATCGTCTGCATAGCCCCAAAACTTGGCTTGAATTAGATACGCGCCTTCTTGAAAGCGTTTGGCATCGAGCTCTACAATTTTAATTTCTTCTACCACTTGACCGTCAGTAATGATTATCCGTTCAGACGGCTGTGTCTCACACTCTGGAGGGCTGCCAGAGGCTTGGATAAATGTGCCGTTGCGATCAGTGATAATAAATCTAAAAACGCGACAAGAATTTTCAGCTTTAAGCTCCATGTCGCTCCCCGTTAGGTTCTTAAGTCGAACAACAACTGGGAGAGGGACAACACCGCCCGCAGATACGAAAGCATGGTTTTGTGGGACGCCAAGTTCAAGGCCGATTTCGCCTTTTGAAATTGTATTTTGATCGCGCAAGTAAAGTGCGACCCCAAGGAAGATGATAACACATATAATCGTCGTTATTAGAACGGGGGACATTTTACTGAACATTGTAAGCCTCTATTTAAATATTTGGTCAGGCAACCAGGTTATGAGGTCTGGAAAAGCGGCAAGGATTGCTAGTAATCCTATTTGCATAATAACATAAGGTATTGCGCCTTTATAGATCTGCATTGTTTTAACGCTTGGTGGTGCTACCCCGCGCAGATAAAAAAGTGCGAAACCAAATGGCGGCGTTAAAAATGATGTTTGAAGGTTAATTGCCATCATAATGCCAAGCCATACAGGGTCGATGTCCATTGCGAGTAATATTGGGCCCACAATTGGCACAACAACAAAGATGATCTCGATGAAGTCTAGAAAGAATCCAAGAAAAAACATAACAATCATAACAGCAATGACAGCGCCAACTTCGCCACCTGGAATATTGAGAAGCCAGGCTTTAATTTCTTCTTCCCCGCCTAGACCGCGAAACACTAACGAGAAAAGTGCTGCCCCAATAAGAATGATGAAGATCATAGATGTTGTGTTCATTGTGCTGCGCATGACTTGAAGCAGAACGCGGTCAGGCCACGTTGCGCGTAATGCATGTGCCAGTGACAAAATAAGTGTGCCACATAGAAAAATGGCAAAGCTAATGGCGACCATATCAAAATTGCTGAGAATGTCGCGGTTAATGCGTAGGTCTGTGTTGATGGTCATAATAATAAGGAGCGCAAGAGATAGCGCGCCGATTTGTGGCATGCGGCTATTGGGCTTTAGTCGCTGTCCAGCCAGAAGCAATGTGCCGATTGCACCAACTGAGGCCGCCTCAGTTGGTGTGGCAATGCCGCCTAAAATTGATCCTAAAACGGCAAACATAAGTGCGATTGGCGGGATGAGGCTTTTAAGGACTTGTGAAACCTTTACACTGCCATCTAATTGAGTTGGTGGTGCTTTATGCGGATAAATGGTGGCTATAATGATTTGGTAAACAATATATATGCCAACCAAAATGAAACCAGGAATTAAAGCGCCGGCAAATAATTCACCAACAGAAACAGTCTCAGGAGAGAAAATGCCTTGTTCAAGCTGTGCTTTTTGATACGCATTTGCAATAACATCACCGAGCAAAACAAGGACAATCGAAGGTGGTATGATTTGGCCCAATGTTCCTGCTGCCGTAATAGCGCCACTCGCAATTGCTGGGTCGTAACCGCGCTTTAATAAAGTCGGAAGGGAGAGCAAACCCATCGTGACAACTGTCGCTCCGACAATGCCAGTCGAGGCCGCGAGTAATGCGCCCACAATTGTGACAGATACGGCAAGCCCGCCGCGAACCCCAGCTAAAATATGTGTCATATTGTCTAGAAGATCTTCAGCAATTTTTGCGCGTTCAAGCATCGTACCCATAAAGACAAAAAGAGGTACTGCGATAAGCACTTCATTTGTCATGGTCCCGAATATACGTTGCGGGAGGGCGTAGAAATATGAGCTATCAAATACGCCCAGCATCATGCCGAAAAGAGCAAAAAGAAGCGCTGAGCCCGCAAGGGTAAAAGCGACAGGAAAGCCCAGCATTAGAGCAAGGCAAGTAACAGCAAATAGAATAAGGTCTAAGTGATCGACAATGTTCATGTGTTTATCGCAATCATGTCTGTGGTGTTAATTTGCCACCTCGACACAAAATCGAAATCCCTTGTGCGAGTATTTGAACAGCAAAAATAAGTATGAATGTTTTGAAAACAAAAAGAAATGGAAGTCCGCTTGTTTCCCGGGAGGATTCCCGAACAGCCCAAGACAGACTGACATACTCAAAAGATACATAAAGAATAAGTATAGCAAGAGGAATTGCAAAAAAGAGAGTTCCTAAGACATTTATGAGCGCTTTTGTTTTTTCAGAGGCAGTTGCATAGAAAACATCAACTCGAACATGACTATCATCTTGCCAGGTGGCTGCGGCTGCGCTTAAGAAAAGAATGCCATGCATATAAATGATGGCTTCTTGAAGCTGAATAGATCCGATTCCAAAAACGTAACGCAAGATCACGACGAGAAACTGCACGAGCACCATGATGAGGGTTAGCCACTGTGCAACATTACCGATTGCAGCATTAACTGCATCCAAACTAAATGATATTTTTCGAAGGAAAGAATGAGCCATAAAACTAGTATTCGCGTCTTGCTCTTGTATAGGCTTCTTCTGACAATTTACCCCACTCCATAGAGTTGATCATAGAGGCTTTAAAGCTATCATAAACTTTTTGCGTAAAAGCATCCTTTGCGGCAATGTCACGAATTACTTTTTCCGAAGTCGATTTCAGTCCTGCCATGACTTCTGGCGAGAATGAACGGACTTGTACTTTATGCTTTTCGACTAATGTCGCTAATGCACTAGCATTTTTATAGTTATACTCGGCGAGCGTGCTTTCATTTTCTGCCATACAGGCATTCTTGATGATTGCTTGTTGCGCTTTAGTGAGCTCATTCCAAACATTAAGGTTAATGCCAGTTGAAAGCCCAGCGCCTGGTTCATGAATGCCTGGGCAATAATAATATTTTGCAACTTGATAAAAACCAAATGCTTGGTCATTCCATGGCCCAACCCACTCAGACGCATCAATTGCGCCAGATTTCAAACTCGGAAAGATTTCACCGCCAGGTATAGCAACTGCGGCAGCCCCAAGACGGCGCATCACTTCACCACCAAGTCCCGGCATACGAATTTTGAGCCCTTTAAAGTCTTCTAGCGTGTTGATTTCTTTATTATACCACCCACCCATTTGGACGCCTGTATTTGCTGACATAAAAGGTTTGATAGAGAAATTGGATGAAAGCTCATCCCAAAGCTCTTGCCCACCGCCAAAATATATCCATGAGTTTAGTTCTTGAGCCGTCATACCAAAAGGAACAGAGGTAAAAAAACTAAAGGCGGGTGATTTTCCCTGCCAATAATACTCAGCACCATTATACATGTCGGCCGTTCCCGTTGAAACAGCATCAAAAGACTCAAATGCACCAACGAGTTCACCAGCTGCAAAAATCTTAATAGTAATGTCCCCATCCGTCATTGCATGAATGCGTTTGGCAATATTTTCTGGTGCCGTGCCAAGGCCAGGAAAGTTTTTAGGCCAAGTCGTCACCATTTTAAGTGTTCGTTTGCCTGTGGCGATTGCCGGCGTTGCAAATGAAGCTGCGGCTGCACCTAAAGCAACTGAAGATAATAGATTTCGACGACTTACCGGTTTTGGCTGACTGCTTTTCGTTTTCCGAGGTGTTTGGGTCATTTTTTTGTTCTCCCTGTTGCGATTTATCTTTGGCAACGACTGTAAAGCATGAATGCTGTTCGAAACGTGTTTACTTATGAATGTTTACATTTGAACGCTTACCCAAGAACTTAGATGAGACCAGGTCACGTAAGGGCTCCCAGCCATTAAGTGTTAACTCTTCTAAAGGTTTAAAGCGGCTTTTATAAGCCATATTTGTTACTTCGTTAATAAAATACCCTAAATAGACATATGGCAAGCCTATAGTTTTGGCTTCTTGAATTTGATCAAGAATAACAAGTGTTCCTAAGCTAAGGTGAGGCATATCTGGAGCAAAAAAGGTATATACAAGGGAAAAACCGTCATTTAACCGGTCGCGCAAAAGGCAGGCTATTAAATGCCCTTGGTTTGAGCGGTATTCTACAATTTGAGTATCGACCTCTGTCTCTTCTATCATTGCGATATAATCGAGACTTGTCATTTCACTCATACCACCTGTTAGGTGTCGGGTGTCGAGGTATCGTCTGAGAAGGTCATATTGCTCGCGTGTCGCATCTGGTGCGAGAACATGTCGAGTTATAGTCTTGCCATGCGCTAATACACGTTTCATATTTTTACTAAGCTTAAATGCATTAACGCAAACGCGAACAGAACGGCAGGCTGTACAATGTTCGCAGGCAGGGCGATAGGCCATGTTTTGACTGCGCCTAAATCCGTTCTGTGTTAATCTGTTATGCATCTCATCGGCATTGTCTCCGACCAAATAAGTGAAGATTTTTCGTTCTGAATTGCCGTCAATATAAGGACACGGCGCATTATCCGTGAGGTAGAAAGATGGAGGGTGATGTCCAGTTTCTTGGTTCATGGTTCTATTTTACAGTCCAAAATAGATGGGTGCAAAGAAAGAATATGTCACCCAAATGATAAGAATAAGAGGTACGCCCGTTTTTACAAAGTCGATAAATTTGTAATTTCCCGGGGACATGATCAAAAGATTTGTTTGATAAGCCATTGGTGTTGCAAAACTACAATTTGCGGCAAAGATCACAGCAAAAATAAAAGGTGTTGGGTCCACACCTAATTGTGATGATAAATTAATCGCAATTGGCGTGAATAAAACAGCCGTGGCATTGTTTGACAAAATATTCGTTACAATTGCGCATATAATAAAAAAGATGGAGAGAATAATGCTGACGCTTTGCCCCGCAAAAAGAGAAAGGAGCTGGGTAGATGTGAATGTGGCGCCTCCTGTAATCATGAGGGCTTCTGACATGGCCAGAGCCGCACCAACAAGCATGTAAATTCGCAAATCAATTCCGCGTCCAGCTTGGCGAATGTTGAGAACACCCGATGTAAGCATAAGTGCGGCACCAGCAAGGGCCGCGACAACAATTGGGAGCAGTCCTGCGGCTGCAGTAAAAATAGTACCGGCAAATATAAGCTGAGCGCGTCTTGCATGCGCAAAGTTAGGAAGCTCCTGCGCGCTCCATTCCATCAATAGTGCATCGCGGTTTCCGCGTAATTGTTCGATATTACTTTGAGTGCCCATCACCAAAAGAACATCGCCCGACTCGAGTCGAATATCTGACATTTGATGGCGTAACATCCGTGTACGACGTTGAACACCAATAATCATGCAGCGTGTTTCGTGGCTAAACCCTGTCTGATATACGGCGCGCGATGTCATTCGTGAGCCAGGCGCGACAACAAGCTCGGCAAGCATTAAGTCCTCTTTATGTGCATTAACAGCTCGCTTGGCGGAGCTGCTGATATTGCTAGCAAGCGGATGGTCGCTATTTGTCATCATATCGCTAATTTCGCGTCGCGTGGCTGCCAAATACAGACGATCATCAACTTGAAGCTCGTAATCATCAAATGGCGGCACGATAACACCCCGTCGCCCTTCTATCATTTGCAGGGTCATGGCGTTTCCTAATTCGGCAAAAAAACCAGCCTGACTTTTTGCGCCGACGAGAGCATCATTTTCACGTAATCTGACTTCAATAATAAATTGTCGGCCAGTTGCCGTGGCTACTTTTTTCTCAGCCTCTTCGGTCTCGCGACCAAGGATGAAGGGCATAACCAAGACGATATATAAAATGCCTGTAGCCATCAAAACAATCCCCGGGATTGTTTGATCGAAAAAGCCAATGGTGATACCTGATGTTTTAAATGCTGTGCTTGCCACAAGCAAGTTGGTCGATGATCCAATAAGTGTCAGCATGCCACCAAGTATTGATACAAAACTAAGAGACAACATATGGCTTCGGCCTTTGAATTGCCCGCGTAAAATAATCGCGGCGAGAACCGGAATAAACATTAAGACAACAGGCGTATTATTTAGGAGTGCGCTCAAGGAAAGCACCAAAGCTAAGGCAACAAAGAGCGAGCGAATGGGCGCGCGCACTGCATTTTTTGTTGTAAAGTCTATAAGACCTTCAAGTGCGCCAGAGTGAAACAGCCCTTGGCCCATAACCAAAAGCGCCAAAACTGAAATAAGGGCAGGATTGGCAAAACCAGCTAATATGACAAGAGGGGAAAGAAGGTTGTCTCCTGAAGGTGCCTCTAAAGGAAAAATTGAGAAGATCAGAAGTAAAGTGACCACCGCGATAAGAGAGGTCAATTCCATCGGAATGCGGTCGAGTGCATATAAAATAATTGCACTTAGAATGACAGCAAATGTCAGCCACATGTGGACATCAGCGTAAAACAATTTGACCTCGT
Organism: Alphaproteobacteria bacterium; assembly: GCA_965656805.1. Lineage (GTDB taxonomy): Bacteria > Pseudomonadota > Alphaproteobacteria > RS24 > RS24 > JAYODZ01. The sequence goes on along the minus strand of CBFHLW010000017.1, from coordinate 11,052 downwards.
GAAAGTTAACGATTGGAGTGCTCTATAACAATATAGATATGACGAGAGTATCATATATATTTAGGCTTAACGATATGCCAAAGATAAATTATCACGGCTATTTATATATTATCAAAGGAGAGAGTTTATGAAAACATGCGCTTTTATTGGTCTTGGAGTAATGGGCTTTCCAATGGCTGGACATTTATCTGCTTCCTTTAATGTGCGTGTTTATAATCGTTCAGATGAGCGCGCAGTTAAATGGCAGAGCGAAAATAAAGGTGTTGTTTGTAAAACGCCTGCAGAGGCTGCTAAAGGGGCAAATTTTGTGTTTGTGTGTGTTGGTAATGATGATGATGTACGTTCGGTTATTTATGGTGATACGGGGGTTTTGGCCGGTATTTCTGAGGGCGCTACATTGGTTGATCACACAACGACATCAGCGGAGCTTGCGCGCGAGCTTTATTCTGCATGCGACCAAAAAGGTGTTGGGTTTTTAGACTCTCCAGTTTCGGGCGGTGAAGCCGGAGCCATTAACGGTGCATTGACGATCATGGTCGGGGGTAATGATGATGTTTATTGTGCCGCGGCACAAGTAATGTCCTCATATGCGAAATCAATTTGTCTAATGGGTTCTGCAGGGGCAGGGCAATTAACAAAAATGGTTAATCAAATTTGTATTGCCGGACTGCTACAGAGCTTATCAGAAGGTTTGAATTTTGCGGAACGAGCGGGGTTGAAGATAGACGATGTTGTTTCTGTCATTTCAAAAGGAGCGGCGCAATCTTGGCAAATGGAAAATCGTGCTCATACTATGCAACTAAATGAATTTGATTTTGGGTTTGCGGTTGACTGGATGCGCAAGGATCTCAGGATATGTATAGATGAGGGTGAGCGTAATGGGGCAGACCTACCCATTACAAAGCAAGTTGATCAGTTCTATAAAGATGTTCAAAATATGGGTGGTGGTCGATGGGATACCTCCAGCCTTATCGCACGTCTTCGCGCCGGCATGTCTGTCAGTTAACCAATTAGGTAATTCAGTAAGCGCACGACATTAATTTTCTTTAATTACAAAATATCTCATTAAAGCAAATGCTTGAGAATGGGTTACTTTCATAAACCTCTTGAATAGGAACAAATAAGGAATTGTTTGTCGCTTATTGGAGTGTGTTATGTTGTTTCGTTTTTCGTCGTCGTCCTCAAAGCGTGTTTTTTTAATTGGCACAATCTTTTTATTATCTCCCATTATGTTGGCTTGTAGTGGATCATCGTCGGGAGAGCAAACAGAGCCTGATACAAACTCTGAGTCAGCTTCAACCTATGTAAAAGATGCTCTAGGGAAATTGTCATCAAATGTTTCCCCTGATAGAACGTGGCAAAAAGATTCTGAATACGCGGGTAATAATGGCCTTGATCTTATAAAGGCTGATAAAGCCTATGAACAAGGGGCAACAGGTGTCGGTCAGACTATAGGTTTTTTAGACACAGGTATTGCTTACAACCATGAAGAATTTTCAAGCCAGCCCGCGGGTAAACCTAAAATTTCTTTTAACAAAATTGCAAACGGAATTAATACGGCGACGGATCTTAATTTGTCCCATGGAACGGCTGTGGCGAGTATTGCTGCGGGTAGCCGTGGATCAGGTCCTCAAATGCACGGTGTGGCTTATAACGCACAAATTGCAATGTGGGGTATTGAGAAAAACAGTAATGGTCTAGCAATTAGTGGGGACAAAATAGAACAAGCTTATCTTGAATTTAGTAAATCTGACGTCCGGATCGTTAATAATAGTTGGGGCATGTCTCTAACATATGACCCTGTGAATGCGTCGAGTCAATTTCTAACAGCTAGTCGATATTTTGGGGCGAGTATTGATCGCATGGCACGTGGCGAGAGCATTTACGTATTTTCTTCTGGAAATGAGGGTTCTGATAATGTTGTTGTGTCGGCAGCATTGCCCCTTTTTTATAAGAAGCTGCTTGGAAAATTTATTGCAGTGACGGCTGTCGATCTTGATGGAAATATCGGCCGCAACGCCAATAAATGTGGTGTTGCATCATCTTTTTGTATTGCCGCACCTGGTGAGAGTAATATTCAAGCAGGATATATCAAGGCGGCGAGAGCTTCAGGTGGATATCGATACGTCAATGGCACAAGTTTTTCCAGTGCCTACGTATCAGGAGCACTGGCCCTTATGCGCGAGGTTTTTGGCGATCAGCTCAGCGCAGCGCAATATGTCACTCGTTTGTTTGCGCGTGCAAATAAGTCAGGTAAATACGCTGATAAAAAAATATATGGGCAAGGGCTTTTAGATGTATCGGCCGCAGTAAACCCAGCGGGTGTGTTAAGTGTTCCGTTATCAGATGGCAGCAGCTTTGCTCTTAATAACGGTTCAGCCGCAAGTGTAAGTTCGGCTTTTTTTAAACTTATTCAAAATTTGGATCTCAACGATCGTATGATCGCCTTAGATACTCTAGGTGACCCCTTTCGTATTAACTTAAATACGATTATTCGTTCAAGCGAAGAAAATGTGTTTGATAATATAAGGTTAGCTGCACTTGACGCAGAAGCACCTCAGCCAGCTGAAGCGGGTCATTTATTTTGGTCAACAAATAGCAATGTCAAAACAACTATATTTAATACATCATTTGCTAAGAACAGATTAATTTTTGGGACGTCATTGAGGTCATCGCCTCATATCCAAGGTGGTTCTTTAGAAAAAAGCCCCGCATTACTTGGTTTCGTAGGGTTCAATCCTGCGTCATCGCTATTGCCGTCATTTAATATCGGTGCTTCAATTCAAAAAAACGGTCTTCTCGGTTTTGCAGGCAGAGGAGCCGTTTCAACCATCGGGGTTGGACAGTCTGTTTATGTGGGTCTCAATAAGGATATAGAGCTTAATGAGGGCTGGCGCCTCTCAGCTAAGGCCCAATGGACAAATGGTTTGCTTGAGGCGCAAGGAGGACTTATTGGTGACTTAACAATTGAACGCGCATCGACATATGAACTTTCTCTTAAAGGGCCGAAGACAACACTTTACTTGAAACAAAATCCGCGAATTGATCGCGGTAATATTCGTATGACGTTTCCAACTTTTCGAACGCCAAATGGCACAGTTACATTCCGCGATACACAATATCAGTTGCGCCAAGCCCCTGAATATATGATGGGAGTCACGCATCGACTTTCGCTATCAAACTTATTTATGGTGAATGTAAATTCGCAAGGTAATTCAATATCTATAGGGTTTCGTCGTAACTTTTAGGCTTTTTTGATAATCTCTGCGGCTTCCATTGCGAAATAGGTTAAAATACCGTTGGCCCCAGCCCGTTTGAAGCTCATGAGGCTCTCAGCTATTGCTTTCTCGCGATTGAGATAATTTTTCTCAAATGCGGCGCTAAGCATCGCATACTCACCAGAGACTTGATAAGCAAATGTAGGTACATCAAAGGTATTTCGACATAGGTTTATAATATCAAGATAGGGCATGCCAGGTTTAACCATGACCATGTCAGCGCCTTCTTCAAGATCGAGCTTGATTTCACGAAGAGCTTCAGAGCTATTTGCAGGGTCCATTTGATAGCTTCGTTTATCCCCTTTTAAGAGGCCACCAGAACCCACAGCATCGCGGAATGGCCCGTAAAAAGCAGAGGCATATTTAGCGCTATAAGCCATAATAAGCGTGTTAGTGTGATTAGCTTTTTCAAGGCCGGCACGAATGGCACCGATGCGTCCATCCATCATATCGGATGGCGCAATAATATCGCAGCCAGCCTCAACTTGCACCAAAGATTGTTTGACCAAGATCTCGACTGTTTCATCATTTGCAATCGTATCGCCAATCAATAAACCATCGTGGCCATGGTTGGTGTAGGGGTCTAGAGCAACATCACATAAAATACCAATTTCTGGGACTTGCGTTTTAATTGCACGGACCGCTCGACAAACGAGGTTTTCAGGGTTTAAGGCCTCCCGACCATCTTCTGTTCTTTTTTCAGCAGGTGTGTTCGGGAACAGAGCAATGACGGGTATGCCGATCTCAAAGGCGCTATGTGCAGCGGCAACAGCAAGGTCGATGCTTAAACGTTCAACGCCAGGCATTGAGCTTATTTTTTCGCGGGTATTTATACCTTCAATGATGAAGATTGGCCAAATAAGATCGCTCACAGCAAGTTTATTTTCTGACACTAAACGTCGTGACCAATCAGACTGGCGCAACCGCCGCATGCGCGTGTTTGGAAATGAAGTGCTCATCGTTTATCACCTATTGAATATATTGGTTTCATACCCTCTCTTTTTCAATTGTGCAATCAGCCGCTGGCACAACGTTGCTTAGATTTATAAAACATGACAAAACCAAAAACCTAGTCACTAGTTTCAAGCGAGGAAGCTCTTAAGGGAAATTGTATGGAAAACGAACTAATCACGCGCATAGTCGGGCATTGCGGCCATATCGTCTTAAATCGACCAAATGCCCTCAACGCACTCACATTAAATATGGTGCGCCAACTTGATTCTGTTTTACGGCAGTGGGCGCAAGATGATGACGTTTTGCATGTGTTAATAGAAGGGGCTGGCGAAAAAGGGTTTTGTGCTGGTGGTGACATTCGCGCTCTCCATGACTGGGGTAAGTCGGGGGCACCAGAGGCAACGGGATTTTATCGCGAAGAATATGTTGTTAACTATTTGATAAAGACATTTCCCAAGCCCTATGTCGCTCTAATGGATGGCGTAACCATGGGCGGTGGGGTTGGTTTTTCTGTGCATGGAACATATAGAATTGTAACGGATAGAACTGTCTTTGCCATGCCTGAAACGGGTATAGGCTTATTGCCAGATGTTGGCGGCACGTATTTTTTGCCGCGCCTAAAAGGTAAAATCGGCACATATATGGCTCTGACAGGTGCTCGCCTAAAGGCCAAGGATTCCCTTTATGCGGGGATCGCGACGCATTATGTCTCAGAGTCCGAAAAGGAAGCTTTGCGCTTAGCAATTCTTGAAAGCCGTGACATTGCCACGGTCCTGGCCCCATTTGCTCAAGCTGTTGATGATGCGCCGATTGCATCACAGCAAGCTGACATAGATAGGCTTTTTCAAGGTCAAACGGTCCTTGATATAATAGGAGCACTTAAAGCTGATGAGGGGGAGTGGGCACAGTTGCAAGCTGACATTATAGCGCAAAAGTCGCCCACCAGCTGTGCTGTGGCACTTGAGCAAATGCGTCGAGGTTCTGCCGCGGATTTTGAAACTTGCCTAAGTTTGGAAATGAGAGCTGTTACCCGTATCATGGCGGGGCATGACTTTTATGAAGGTGTCAGGGCGGTTATAATCGAAAAAGATAATAATCCCAAATGGCACCCGGCTACCTTTGATGACATTTCGCATAACAGTATATCAGATATGTTCGAAACCTTGGGGGATAGAGACCTTATGTTAAATTAATTAAATTTATCAATGCTTTGATTAATTAATTTAATTAAAAAACTTAGGTATAAATCGGTTTGTTTTTGCCTGATATTCGGCATAACCTTCACGCTTGCTCATGTATTTCTCAAGCAATGCGGCACCAGAAACTCGCACAAGTAAAACATTCATAATGATGGGGGCAAAGAGCGTCCATATTATTTCTGGAGCAGCTGAAATGGCGGCAAGACTTATTCCCCACCAAAAGAGAGCGTCACCAAAATAATTTGGATGACGTGAGCGCGCCCAGAGCCCCGTTTTTAATATCCCTCCTGTTTTTGCCGCCCGGAATGCTGTGAGTTGAATGTCAGAAATCGTTTCAATGAGTAAGCCCAGAGCAGCAATAAGAAGAAATATTATAAATGCTATTGGTGCTGCTGGTGTACTCGTTGCAAATGAAAAAAGTTGAATGAGGGGCTGAGCAACTAAATACATAAGAAGACCCTGTAACCCAAAAACAATATATAGACTTTTCCACCAAAACCCAGGACCGGCATTACGACGCATGGTTTGATAGCGTTTATCCTCTTCTTCTTCCTTACGCCAGCGAATGAGCAAATGCCCCCCTAAGCGAACGGCCCAAAGGATAACGAGGACATAGAGTGCAAAAACATGTGGTGTGAGGCTTTGGGCGTTGGCAATAGCTAAAACAGCAATTAAGCCGTAGCCCAATCCCCAAAACACATCAATGATACCTGCATCTTTACGCATAACACTGAAAAGCCAAACGCCAATGAGCATGATTGTAATTGCATATGCACTGATTAACCCAAAGCTCATGATCTCTATCCTTTTTAACACAACATCAAAATATGAGTTTGAATTGTAGGCTAAGATTAATGAAGGTCAAATGTCTTTTGCGAATCATCCCTCAAGTGGGCCTTGTCTGTGATGTCATTTCGTCGCATCGATGAAGATATTTTTGTGCTTTTATTGGCTTTTTTGGGGGCAAAACTAAAACAGACTATGAAAATATTTGTAGAAGCATAGAGACATGCTAAACATTGCGAAATATCATTCAGAGGAGCAGTCATGGAAAGCATCACAGAATCCGAGTTCAAAGATAATGGTTTCTTCTCCAATAGCCTAAGTCAAAGTGACCCTGCCATTGCAGATGTTGTGACTAAGGAATTTGGTCGTCAGCAACATGAAATTGAGCTTATTGCTTCAGAAAATATTGTTTCCCAGGCGGTCTTAGAAGCACAGGGTTCTGTTCTGACAAATAAATATGCTGAAGGTTACCCTGGTCGTCGCTATTATGGTGGTTGCGAATTTGTTGATATTGCTGAAAGTCTGGCCATAGAACGTGCGTGCAAGCTGTATGACTGTTCATATGCCAATGTTCAGCCCAATTCGGGTTCTCAGGCCAACCAAGCCGTTATGCAAGCCCTGGCCAAACCAGGTGATACAATTCTCGGTATGAGCCTCGCTGCCGGTGGACATTTAACCCATGGTGCAGCACCCAATCAATCTGGCAAATGGTTTAATGCCATCCAATATGGCGTTCGCGAAGGCGATCATCTTATTGACTATGATGAAGTTGAAGCTTTAGCTAAAGAACATCGTCCTAAAATCATAATTGCGGGTGGTTCTGCCTATCCACGCATTATTGATTTTGCAAGATTTCGTCAGATTGCTGATATGGTAGATGCTTATTTGCTTGTAGATATGGCCCACATTTCAGGTCTCGTTGCCGGTGGTGTGCATCCAAGCCCATTGCCCCATGCTCATGCGGTGACAACGACAACCCATAAAACACTTCGCGGACCGCGTGGTGGTATGATTTTGTCTAACCATGACGATCTTGGAAAGAAATTTAATTCAGCGATTTTCCCTGGTATTCAGGGTGGACCCTTAATGCACGTTATTGCGGCCAAAGCGGTTGCTTTTGGTGAAGCTTTACGACCAGATTATAAATCTTATATTCAGCGTGTGGTCGATAATGCGCGCGCCTTGGCAGAAACGCTTAAGGGACATGGATTTGATATCGTGTCAGGTGGAACAGATAATCATTTAGTTCTTGTTGACTTACGCCCAAAAAAACTAACCGGCAATGTGGCCGAGGTGGCTTTGGAAAAAAGTTTTATCACATGTAACAAAAACGGCATTCCATTTGACCCAGAAAAACCTATGGTTACTTCTGGTATTCGCTTGGGCACCCCAGCTGGCACAACGCGAGGATTTGGTATTGCTGAATTTAAGCTCATTGGTGATCTGATCGCTGAGGTGCTTGATGCCGTAAATGAAGCGGGTGAAGTTGATCCTGATAGGCGCGGTTCTGTTCAGCGGCGCGTCGAAGAACTCTGTGCACGCTTTCCAATTTATGGTCGCTAGTTAATGCGTTGTCCATATTGCTCTAATGGCGACACGCAAGTTAAGGATAGTCGCCCAACTGAAGACAATTCCGTGATTAGGCGTCGTCGCATCTGTCCAGATTGCGGTGGACGTTTTACTACATTTGAACGTATTCAGTTGCGAGAGCTTACAATCCTTAAAAATACAGGCCGCAAAGTGCCTTTTGATCGCGATAAGCTTATGCGATCTGTGCAAATCGCCCTGCGCAAACGCCCCGTTGAAGCAGAGCGCATTGAGCGTATGGTATCTGGTATTGTTCGTAGGTTGGAAAACCTTGGGGAAGCTGAAATTCCAGCGCCGGTTATTGGTGAATTGGTAATGGAAGGTTTAGCTGCGCTTGACCAAGTTGGATATGTTCGTTTTGCCTCAGTTTATAAAAACTTTAGAGAGGCTAAAGATTTTGAAGCCTTTTTGGGGGAAATGTCAGATCTTGACTAGAGATGTCATTTCCCAAATAGGGAGATGGCGTGTTGGGCATCCAGAACGCACAAGACAAAGATATTGATAATACTCTTTATATGGATCGCGCCTGCCATGTTGCTGCGCGCGGGTTAGGTATCGTTGCGCCTAACCCAAGTGTCGGATGCCTAATTCTTGACAAAAATGGTCGGCTTGTTGCCATTTCACGCACGCAAGATGGTGGCCGCCCGCATGCAGAGTCTGTTGCTTTAACAATGGCAGGTAAGGCCGCAAAGGGCGGTATTGCTTTTGTAACACTTGAGCCATGTGCCCATGAGGGGATGACGCCATCCTGCGCCCGATTACTTGTTGAAGCTGGTATTAAGTCTGTTGTCATTGGTTTGTCTGACCCCGATCCCCGAACCGCTGGGCGCGGCGAAGCAATACTAAAAAAAGCTGGGCTGGATGTCGTCGTTCTTAATCACGAAGGTGCTTTTCATGTTACACAGGGGTTCATATCCCGCCTTATGCGCCACAGGCCTTACGTCACACTTAAAATTGCGGTGACGCATAATGGTTATATGCGAACGCCTGCCAATTCGTCGCCCGAGATAACAGGCGCGATGGTGAAAAATAGGGTTCATTTAATGCGAGCCGAACATGATGGGTTGATAACAGGTATCGGAACCATTCTTGAGGACAATCCAGCTCTAACATGCCGTTTGCCGGGCATGCAGGATATGTCACCTAAGGTTTATATTCTTGATAGAAGGGCCCGGTTTCAGGCGGGCGCTCAGCTGGATAGGGTGGGCTCAGAGATCTTATCTCTTGAACCGGCTAAGTTAAAACTTGCATCCAATACGGTTCTGACCGACTTGGATGCAAAAACAGTTCTGGAATATTTAGCGGGTCAGGGAATTAATCGGTTGATGATTGAAGCTGGCCCTACACTTAGCAGGCACTTTCTCGCTTCTGGCTTTGTTGACGAGATTGTTATGTTTGAGGCGCCCCATGATGTAAATGCAGATGAAACCATGGTCAAACATGGTGATCTGGACTATATGCAGTTTAACAAAGTGATTAAGGGCTTTGAGCTGAAAGTTAAAGAACAACTCGACAAAGATTTAATGTGCTTATGGCGGAGGAAAAATAAATAATGTTTACGGGTATAATTACAGATATTGGTCGAATTTCTCACGTTCATGATATGGGTGACCGTCGATTTGATGTTGAAACCCAATATGACCCAGACACAATCGCTATTGGTGCATCTATTGCGTGTTCGGGAGTTTGTTTAACAGTTGTTGAGCGTGGCACTCGCGATGATGGCAGGCGTTGGTTTGGTGTCGAGGCCTCTAAAGAAACCTTAGATGTGACCACGGCGCATGCCTGGCAAGTTGGCACATGTTTAAATCTTGAGCGTGCTTTATGTTTGGGGGATGAACTTGGTGGCCATATTGTGTCTGGTCATGTTGATGGCATTGCCGAGATCACTAGCATTGATCCAGAAGGTGACAGCAAACGATTTACATTCATTATTCCAGACGCTCTTTCTAAATTTGTTGCGGCAAAAGGGTCTGTTACCCTCGATGGCACATCATTGACGGTTAATTCTGTCGATGGGTCTCAATTCGGGGTCAATATTATATCGCATACTCAGTCTGTAACCACATGGGGTAAAATGAGTGTTGGAGATCGTTTGAATTTTGAAATTGATGTATTGGCTCGCTATGTTGCGCGCCTTCAAGATTAGGAGACGTTATGTCTGAATATAAACAATTTATTTCGCCGATCGAAGACATTTTGGAGGACTTCCGAAATGGAAAAATGATCATTCTTGTCGATGCTGAAGATCGTGAAAACGAGGGAGATCTTGTTATTCCGGCGCAAATGGCAACACCCGAGGCGATTAACTTTATGGCTAAATTTGGCAGAGGTTTGATTTGCCTTACTTTGAATGAGGATCGCGCCAGCCAGTTAAACTTAGAGTTTATGTCGCGTCAGAACCAATCTCGCCATCAAACGGCATTCACGGTTTCGATCGAGGCGCGTGAAGGGATCTCAACTGGCATTTCGGCCCATGACCGATCGCATACGATATCAGTCGCTATTGACCCAACCAAAGGAGAAGCGGATATCGTTTCTCCAGGACATGTGTTTCCATTGGTTGCCCGCGAGGGAGGGGTTCTTGTCCGCGCTGGTCACACAGAAGCTGCGGTGGACATCTCGCGTTTGGCAGGTCTTTATCCTGCGGGTGTTATCTGCGAGATTATGAATGATGATGGATCAATGGCCCGCTTGCCTGATCTTGTTCAGTTTGCTCAATTGCATGGCTTAAAACTCGGAACAATTGCCGACCTGATTGCTTATCGTCGTCGCAAAGATAGTATTGTCGCGCGGGTTCATGAACAGACGATTATGACCGAGGATGGTGGGGAGTTTAATGCGATTGTATTTAGAAATACCATTGAAAATGAAGAGCATATAGCACTTATTAAAGGTGATATATCAGGTTCTGACCCTGTCTTGACTCGTTTTCACGCTGAATCTATTGCATCTGATATTTTTGGAGCAGGTGGTGCGCGTTCACGGACATTGCGAGAGTCCATGAAAATCATAAATGATGCAGGCCGAGGTGTGATTGTGTTTATTCGCAACACATCGCCAACACCATTTTCTGATGCGTTATTCCCCGAAGATCGCTTAAATCAAGTGCCGTCGCGCCTTAGAGAATATGGCGTGGGGGCCCAGATAGTTCGAGATTTAGGTGTAAATGAGATTATAATGCTATCGGATACGCCGCGCACAGTGGTGGCGCTTGATGGTTATGATTTAAAGATTGTCGATCAACA
>CBFHLW010000016.1:0-22619 GCA_965656805.1 Alphaproteobacteria bacterium | reverse complement strand
CGCAAAACGCTCGCCATTGGCGCATCATAATGATTACCCGGAATAAACACTTTACTCCGCTTTGCAATATTCTTTGCATAATCACCAATACGTTCTAGCGCCGCCGCCACCTTTAAAGAAACAAGCACCCGACGCAAATCTTGGGCCATAGGCGCGCGCAAAGCGATGAGGCGCAACGCCCGCTCGTTAATCTCAAGCTCAATATCATCAAGCTCTTTATCGCTTTTGATAATCGTATCCAGCTGATCCAAATTACGATGCTCGATTGCATCAATGACATTAGTAAATTGCACCTCAGCCATGCCACCCAAACGTGCCAACATATCGGTGAGGTCCGCAAAGTCTTCATCAAATGCGCTTACAATATGTGCCATTCTATTATCCAATCTTTCCTGAAATATATGCTTCGGTCTTCTCATCTGATGGGTTTGTGAAAACATCGTCAGTTGTTCCAAATTCGACCAACTGCCCCATGTGAAAATAAGCCGTCTTCTGAGAAATACGTGCCGCTTGCTGCATCGAGTGCGTCACCATCACAATCGTATATCTTGTCCGCAGCTCATCAATTAACTCTTCGATAATCGCGGTTGCAATAGGGTCTAAAGCCGAACAAGGTTCATCCATTAGCAAAATATCAGGGTTAACCGCAATCGCGCGCGCAATACATAACCGCTGTTGCTGACCACCTGAAAGACCTGAACCAATCGCAGTTAGTCGGTCTTTAACCTCGTCCCATAAGCCAGCGCGGCGCAGGCTTTTTTCGACCAAGGCATCAAGATCTGATTTTTTATCCGTCAAACCATGAATACGAGGACCATAGGCAACATTATCATAAATAGATTTCGGAAATGGATTTGGTTTTTGAAAGACCATGCCAATACGCGCGCGCAACTCAACAACGTCGACTTTTGAACTATAAATATCATCGTCATCAATCATAATATTGCCGCTTATTTGGCAACCTTCGATCGCATCATTCATTCGGTTAAAGCAGCGTAAGAAAGTCGATTTCCCGCACCCTGAGGGCCCAATAAAAGCAGTGACCTGATTTTTAGGAATATCAACTGATACATTATACAGTGCCTGGTTGGCGCCATAAAAAACATTCACATTCTCGGCACGGATTTTTGTTACTTCTTGCGTCATATTACCACCTTCGCTCAAATTTCTTCCGTAAATAAATCGCGACTGCGTTCATAAATAGGAGAAAGCTTAATAAAACCAAAATTGCTGCGGATGTACGTGCTAGAAAAGCGCGCTCTGGATTGTTCGCCCACATGTAAATCTGGGCGGGTAAAACCGTAGCTTTAGCCGTGACATCGGTTGGCGTATCAACAATGAACGCCATCATGCCCACCATCAATAAGGGAGCTGTCTCGCCAGCAGCTTGGGCGAGACCGATAATCGTCCCAGTTAAAATTCCTGGCATGGCCAAAGGTAAGACATGATGTGTAATCACCTGTATGGGCGAGGCACCGACCCCAAGTGCTGCTTCGCGTATAGACGGTGGCACAGATGCCAGCGCCGCTCGCGTGGCAATAATGATCGTTGGCAATGTCATAAGTGCCAATACAAGACCACCCACTAGGGGGGATGAACGTGGAACATGGAAAAAGTTAATAAAGACGGCCAGACCTAATAAACCAAAAACAATCGACGGAACAGCGGCAAGGTTGCTAATATTAACTTCAATTATATCCGTTAACCGGTTTTTAGGCGCCAGCTCTTGGAGATAAATCGCTGCCATAATCCCTATAGGAAGACTGACAGCCAATGTAATTAACATGGTCCATAATGTACCAATTAAGGCACCTTTTATACCGGCCATTTCAGGCTCACGGCTATCACCGTTGGTAAAGAGGGTAAAGGCAAATCTACGCTCCACTCTACCATCAGCCTCAAGTTCAGATAACCAAGAAATCGTTTTGTCGGATACAATGCGCTCATCTTCTGGCAATGTTCGGTCAATAATTCCCTTCACAACGAGGTCAATGTCATCGGAAAGTGGCAGGTTGACCGTCACCAAATCACCAGGACGCACACGCGCCTCACTAAATGCAGCCAAGGCTGCATCAGTTGCACCGAGAGAAAGCATGCTTGACAGTGCGCGCTTATCGCGACGCGCCGTTACGTCAGGAAAATAATCATAGAGCGCGCGCGCCACCACGCCACGCCAATTAACATTATCCAACTCGCTTTGGCTATAAAATGTATCCTGCACGCTTTCATTGAGCTGCAATTCCATACGAACCGTGCTCTCGGTTAGCGCAGGAATTGATGTCACAACTATGCTGCTCAAAAGCAACATCAAAACGGCTACCGCTGTTAAAACTGCCGAGATACAGTATAACTTATATCTTTTCTCAGCACGATGCCGGCGGATAATATGTGCCCGACGCTGTGACAGTTCTTTTGTGATGGACAAATTAGTCATATTTTTCTCTATATCTGCGTGACACATAAAGGGCGATAATATTCAGACCTAATGTCACAAGAAACAAAAGCATCCCTAGGGCAAAAGCGGCAAGTGTTTTGGGACTATCAAACTCTTGGTCACCGACTAATAGCATAACAATCTGAACCGTAATCGTGGTCACAGACTCGAAAGGATTTGCTGTTAAGTTCGCGGCAACCCCAGCGGCCATAACAACAATCATAGTTTCACCAATCGCCCGGGAAACAGCTAATAAAACAGCACTGACAATACCTGGAAATGCTGCAGGCAAAATCACCTGTTTGATGGTCTCAGATTTGGTGGCCCCCAGGGCTAATGCACCATCACGCAAACTCTGCGGCACAGCATTCATGACATCATCTGACAGGGAGGATATAAAAGGAATAATCATGACCCCCATCACAACCCCAGCAGCCAATGCAGACTCTGAGGAAAGCACCAACCCAACGCTTTCACCGGTATCGCGTAAAAAGGGAGCAACAACAATCGCTGCAAAAAAACCGTAAACAACAGTTGGCACACCCGCTAAAATTTCAAGCGCTGGCTTGGCAACTGATCGCACGCGGGGACTAGCATATTCAGATAGAAAGATAGCTGCATATAAGCCGACAGGAACGGCAACAAACATGGCCAAAACAGTTATGAGCAATGTGCCGGTAAATAAAGGAATGGCGCCAAATGCCCCAGAACTGCCGATCTGATCGGCGCGTAAGGCAATCTGCGGGCTCCATTGTGTTCCAGTTAAAAAGTCTAGGACAGGTACTGTCCGGAAAAACTGTATCGTCTCAAATATAAGTGAAAGAACAATGCCTAACGTTGTTAAAATAGCGATCGCGGAGGCAGAGATCATCAATGCACGCGCCAAGCGTTCAACCGAATGACGCGCTGTGAAACGTATCGCGAGCCGTCGTATCGCGATGGAAAATCCAATAAACGCGCCGATAATAGCAACAATGGTGATCAATATCTGCGACGTCGTATTGCTGTCAGCATATTTCGCTGAGAGGTTACGAACCTGATCAGACACAAAATTAGGTGAAAGATCACCATTCGCCACAGAGATAACCTGTGACATCAGCAAATCAACCTCACCGGGCTCAAGGCCACTGGTATTGAGCGCTTCTAGCAATTGTATGTTCAAAATGGCAGGGGCAACAAAATACCAGATCACGGTAAAGAGTGCCGGAAGTCCAAAAACCCAAGATGCTGTATATGCACCATGAAACCTTGGTAATGAATGTAATTTTTGAGGTGACTGGACGGCTAGTTGCCGGATTTTCCTTAGCGAATACGCATATGATAAAAATGCGAGTGCTGCCAAACAAATCAACAATGAAGTCGTCGTCATTAATGCCTCGCTTTAATGGTGCTTTGCACACATAGATAAAAAATGAGGGGGCACCAGCCCCCTCAAAATAATATTAATTCAACTCTAGTTTCGAAAGAGATGAAACATCTTTTCTAATTTTCGCGCGGTCCGCTTCTGGAAGTGGAATTAAACCACGGTCAATAAGATAGCCTTCAGGGCCAAAGGCATTTTCGTTCGTAAATGCTTGGGCAAACTCTTTGATACCTGGAACGCTGTTGACATGCGCATGCTTAATATAAAAATAGAGTGAACGAGACACTTTATATTTGCCAGCTGCAATATTTTCAAAGCTCGGCTCTAAACCATTAACCGTGGCGCCTTGAATTGAGTCCGCATTCTGATCTAAGAAGCTAAAACCAAACACACCAACAGCATCTTTATTAGCTGAGAGTTTTTGAACCATAAGGTTGTCATTCTCACCGCCATCAATCCATGCACCATCTTCACGAATAGAACGTGCTAGCTTTTTATAAGCTTTCTTATCTTTCTTCTTCATGTTTTTGATGTAAGCAAATGTCTTAGCGCCACCTTCAATCGCAAGTTCATTGAAGGCATCACGGGTACCAGATGTTGGTGGTGGGCCAAGCACTTCGATTTTTTTGTTTGGAAGCGACTTATCAATTTCTGACCATTTCGTATATGGGTTGTCGATAAGATCACATGCGTCTGCGCTACATTCTTTCTTTGGGTTTGGCACTTTAGCAGCAAGAGCTAAATAAATCTGCTTGAGCGTCAGTGAGAGAGGAGGTGACTTGCGCGAGTTCGCCAACACAATACCATCAAAACCAATGACGACTTCCGTCATATCAATGCCATTTTCAGTGCATCTATCAAACTCACTTTTTTTAATACGACGCGATGCGTTTGTTATATCTGGGTGATTTAAACCAATACCCGCACAAAATAACTTAAGACCGCCACCTGAACCTGTTGATTCGATCACCGGCGTTTTAAAATTTGAAGAACGGCCGAATTGCTCAGCAACAACAGTCGCAAACGGAAAGACTGTTGACGACCCAACAACTTGAATCTGATCACGTGCAATCGCACTGCCACTCATTGCTGCAACCATCACAAGTCCTGTTAAAACTTTTCTCATATACATTTTTGGTCTCCACCTTTGAGAATACTTAAATGGACGATTCTGATCGCCACGTGCTCAAATAACACTCTAACCAATGCTGTTTTGTGACACTAATGTTACAGTTTTGTGACAAGCAGGGATTTTGGGGGGTTCACTAGTAATTAATCCACACTTAACGGAAGCTTCACGGCAAATGCGGTCTCTTGCCCTGGTACACTGGTAATTGACAGGCTGCCTCTGTGCCAACCAACAATATGCTTAACAATCGCAAGCCCAAGACCCGAGCCACCTAATTTGCGTGATCGACTATTATCAACACGATAAAACCGCTCCGTCACACGTCCAATATGAACAGGATCAATGCCTATACCTTGATTACGCACAGCGACAATAATACGCGGAGGCAAGCTGCCCTGCGCGGGTAAGATTTCGCAATCGATAAGAATCTCTGTGTCAGCGGCACCATAATTAAGTGCATTTTCTATTAAATTAGAGAAAACCTGCAGCAAAGCATCCTCATCTCCCCTCACCTTAAGGGTATAGAAATTAGAGGTTGCATTAAGAATGATTGGTCTATTCAACTCCTTAGACCGTATATCGAAAAGAGCGACCACTTTATCAATGACTTTCATAATCCAAACAATGTCGTTTGGGGGAAGATGCTCATCGGCTTCAACGCGCGACAAGCTCAACAACTCATCAATCAGACGCTGCATGCGCATGGCTTCTCCCTGCATGAAAGGCAGAAATTTTGTCGCAATTTTAGGGTCCTCGGCAAGATTATCCTGCAAGGTTTCAATAAACCCAATAATTGCCGTTAAAGGGGAACGCAGTTCATGGCTGACATTGGCGACAAAGTCAGTCTGAATGCGCTCAACACTTTTTGATTTGGTTAAATCTGTAAAGCGTAAAACAAACAGGCCATCCCCGCCCCCAACGCTAGCAACATTGACCCTATACCGCCGTTGAGCTTGCTCATTTTTGGTAAAAATGAATGATTGCACTCGTTGCGAGTTAGCGGCTTCGCTAAGGCAAAGCTGCAAATCTGGATGACGCACATAATTTGTAATTGGCTGATCCAAAATCCGCCGCCCAACCATGTCATAGGCATATTCATTTGCGCGCAAAACAATGTACTTGTGATTAACGACGATAAGACCATCATCCAAAATTGCATCAAGGGCATCAAATATTTCGGACGATTGATCGGACTGATGGATATCCAACATTAATGAAGCTCATTTTTCTGCGGATTATACTTGGAAAAGCGCGCGTGCAACCAGAGCCAACTCTCAGGACATTTACGAATTTCGTCCTCAAGATAAGAATAGTATTGCTGAGTCAAATCAATGATTTGCTCTTTTTTACTGTCTTTATGAGAAACAAAAGGTGCTCCAACACTAACGGTATAATGCGGCTGAACATCAGCCTCCATATCGCGGCGACAATGGAAAGGAAGTAGCTCAGCACCCACACGAAGCGAAAGCATCGCGGGTCCTGCTGGCGCCAATACTTTTTGCCCAAAAAATTCAACCTCAATGCCCCCGCTCATATGCTGATCAGCAAGCATGGCAATCGTTGCTCCCTCACGCAGGGCATGCGCCATTTTGGATACTGATTCGCTTTTGGCCAAACTCCGCGGAGAAATGAACTGATAATGCTTGCGGATGATTCTATCCAAATAGGGGTTATTAACAGGTCGATAAATCGCAATCGTGTCACCAAGCTCACGCATAGCCATCATTAATGTAATATTCCAATTAGCAAAATGGCCTGAAAGTCCCAAAATTGGCCGCCCAGTTTCCCGAGACGCAGTAAGATATGAGAGTCCTTCAATATCTACGTGTTTTTCAAAATTCCTGGCGATTTTATCAATCGCAAGAAATTCAATACCTGTTCTGCCGACATTATCCCAAACATCTTTTGAGATTTTTTCTTTTGTTTCTGTGCTCATGTCTGGAAAAGCCAAACTGAGATTGGCTAACCCCAATGCACGTTCCTTCAAAACATAACTTAATCCGCGTGTGATCAGCCCACCTAATCTTGATGACCAAGATATTGGTAAAAGACGCGCAAAACCCAGAAGAAATAGAAAGGCAAACGCCTGAAACAAATGTCCTATTTTCTTGAACACAATAACCTTATCTTCTGCCGTTAACGCTGACTCTTCGCAATGGCAGACCCGAGATCAGAAATGAGATCTTCGCTATTTTCAATACCAATCGATAAACGCACATAACCCGGCGTCACGCCTGATGCCAATTGATCAGCTTCAGATAATTGACTATGCGTTGTGCTTGCTGGGTGAATGGCTAAACTACGTGCATCGCCAATATTAGCAACATGGTAAAATAACTCGAGAGCATCAATAAATTTCTTACCGGCAGCGGCACCGCCCTTGAGCTCAAAGCCCATTAAACCACCATAACCACCCGTCATAACCGCATCGGCCCGGCGACGAACTTCACCATCCGTCTGTGAGGGGTAAATAACGCGCTCCACAGCATCTTGCTGGTGAAGCCATGTTGCAATAGCTTGCGCATTCTGACAATGGGCCTTCATGCGTAAAGCCAGCGTTTCCATGCCTTGCAGGAACATAAAGGCGTTAAAAGGGCTCATCGCACCGCCAAGGTCTCGCAATAATGTTGTGCGCGCTTTTAAAATATAGGCAATTGGACCCAAAGGCTTCGCTGCTTGAGACCATACAGCCCCATGATAACTCGGATCCGCCCGATTGAGCGCAGGTTGGCGATCTCCCGCAGCTTCCCAGTCAAAATTACCGCCATCGACAATCATGCCGCCAATTGATGTTCCGTGCCCGCCAATATATTTTGTTGTACTATAAACAACGATTGCAGCGCCATGCTTGAGAGGTTGGCATAAAATAGGGGCGGCCGTATTGTCCATAATTAGTGGAATGTGATGCGCTCGCCCGATGGCAGCAACTTCAGCAATTGGAAATACATTTAACTTGGGGTTTGGTAAAGTTTCAGCATAAAACGCGCGTGTCCTGTCATCGACAGCACGTGCAAAATTTTCAGGGTCTGACGGATCAACAAAGCGGACTTCAATCCCCATATCCTTAAATGTATTTGCAAAAAGGTTCCAAGTCCCGCCATAAAGATCGGTGGACGAGACGATATTATCACCCGCATGGGCTATGTTTTGTATAGACATAGCTGAAGCCGTCTGACCAGACGCAACCCCAAGCGCCGCCGCGCCGCCTTCCATAGCAGCAACGCGTTGCTCAAGTACATCCGTTGTTGGATTCTGTAAGCGCGTATAAATATTTCCAAGCTCTGACAGAGCAAAAAGATTGGCCGCATGGTCTGTGCTATTAAACTGATAACTGGTCGTTTGATGAATGGGAACAGCCACAGAGCCCGTCGTCGCATCTGCGCGCCATCCTGCGTGTAGCAAAAGTGTCTCAATATGATGTTTGTCGCTCATGTCATTCTCCATTATGCTTTATCTTTATCTACACCAGCTATCGGCTTATGGCCATAAAAATTGATTTTGATCGATTTTAATCGCCTAGACAAAAAGTGACGCGTGCGTCATAGTTACGAGACATAGGGAGAATTAAGATCATGGAACGAACTCAAAAACACATTCACAAAAGCTCTCTTGGGTTAACCTTGGCTCTTTTTTTATCAACAGCAGTGATGCTTGATGCACGTGCCGTAGAGGGAATCGCTCAAGGTTTAACCCCAATTGGCGCCGAGCAAGCGGGAAATTCTGCCGGCACAATTCCAGCTTGGACTGGCGGCCTCACCGCACCACCAGAGGGGTATGTTAAGGGCAAAGCCCATATTGACCCATTCGCGAGCGATTCAGCAATCGCCTCAATTACAAGTAAAAATGTCGGGAAATACGCAGAAAACCTTACGGAATTTGATAAAGCGATGTTCAAACGACATGCCGAAACTTATAAAATGAATGTCTATCCGACACGGCGATCATGTGCATTTCCTGAATTTGTCTATGATGCCCTTGCCCGCAACGCCAAAACAGCTTCCCTCACCAATGACGGTAATGGCATTGCCGGTGCGGCGATTTCAAGTCCGTTTCCGATTCCCAAATCAGGTGTTGAGGTTTATTGGAACCATAACCTTCATTACAAAGGGTTTCGGGTTACCCAAAAAATCACTGGCGGGGTTGTTACATCCGACGGTACTTTTGTCCGCGTTGTAAGAGACGACCGAATGCTGGGTTACTATTATGACCCCGAGCTCCAATCTGTAGAAAATATGAATAACGATGTAGAAATGGAATGGCTTGCTGTTTGGAGCGCCCCACCGCGCATGTCTGGGTCAGGGTTTTCAATGTCCAACACGATTGATCAGGTCAAAAACCCTCGAAACGGCTATATGTTCCGGCCTGACAACCGCAAAGTCATGGCGGCACCTGCAAATTCTGTAAGCTATGATGCGCCCATGATTTCTGGCTTTGGCACACGTAATTCCGATGATATGTTTATCGGAAATGGTGCCCCAGATCGCTATAATTGGAAGCTTTTGGGCAAAAAAGAAATCTATATTCCTTATAATAGTTATAAAGCCAGTGCAGAAAGCACAACACTTGAAGACATCATCAGGCCTGGCCATTTGAATCCAGACTATTTGCGCTATGAATTACACAGGGTATGGGTTGTGGAAGCAACGCTCAAAAAAGAACAATTCAATCATACTTATCATCGTCGTGTAACCTATTACGATGAAGATAGCTGGATTGCTGTAGGCGCAGACCTTTATGATGAAAATGATGAGCTTATCGCGGGTCAGGTTGGATTTATTAAAAATTATTACGAAGTTCCAGCATGTCGGCAAGATTTCGACGCCATTTATCAATTTAGTACAGATCGCTATAATTTAGATAATATGAAAATCGAGTATGGGCCCGCAAATTATGACTCTGACATCAGAGAAAGAGATTTTGGCGCTTCGTCCTTAAGGCGCGCAATTGCCAGATAAATTCGGGCTACACGAATTTTATAAATATTTACCAATGGGGGTTTCTTCAACGTTCGAGACGGAGTAAACATCTTCTCGAATTAGTAAGAAAGCCCCCAATTTATGTCTCTTAGAAATATCGCAATAATTGCGCACGTCGATCATGGAAAAACAACATTAATTGACTCTATTTTAAAGCAAAGCGGCATGTTCCGCGATAATCAAAAAGTGTCCGAACGTTTGATGGACTCCGGCGACCTTGAAAAAGAGCGCGGCATCACAATTTTGGCTAAGCCAACATCTGTTATCTGGAAAGACACGGTGGTTAATATTATTGACACACCAGGCCACGCCGACTTCGGCGGTGAAGTCGAGCGCGTGCTTGGCATGGCCGATGGGGTGATTTTATTGATCGACGCTGCCGAGGGCCCAATGCCCCAAACAAAATTTGTTCTTGGCAAAGCACTCGCCCAAGGGTTGAGACCCATCGTTATTATCAATAAAGCAGATCGACCAGACTCTCGTGCCGAGGAAGTTGTTGACGAAGTCTTTGACCTTTTTGTTGCTATGAATGCAACCGAAGAACAACTCGACTTTAGCTATCTTTTTGCATCTGGCCGTGACGGATGGTGCGCCACGTCCTTGACTGAACCGCGCGACTCCCTGGCGCCTCTTATGGAGCTTATCATTGAACTTGTGCCCGAGCCCAATGTCGATGAAGACGCACCATTTGCTATGCTCGCCACTCTGCTCGACAAAGACCCCTATATGGGGCGCTGTCTAACTGGCCGCGTCGTGCGAGGACGCGCAAAAGTCAATGACGCAGTCAAGGCAATCGATCTTGATGGCAAAACAATCGAGACAGGCCGCCTGACAAAACTATTAAAATTCGAAGGGCCAAACCGTGTGGTTGTCAATGAAGTCAAAGCAGGTGACATTATTTGTATCGCTGGTCTTACAGATGCGTCTGTTGCTGACACAATTTGCGCACCCAGCAACCAGGATCCGATTCCGTCGACACCAATTGACCCGCCAACCATGTCCATCACAATCACTGTGAATGACTCACCCTATGCTGGTCGTGAAGGCACTAAAGTGACGTCGACGATGATCCGTGAGCGCTTACTCGCTGAAGACGAAACGAATGTGGCAATCACATTCCGCGAAAGTGCAGATAAAGATGCGTTTGATATTGGTGGTCGCGGTGAGTTGCAGCTTGGCGTTTTGGTTGAAACGATGCGCCGCGAGGGATTCGAAATGACTGTATCGCGCCCACAAGTCTTGTTCCAAAAAGATGAGAGCGGTAATCGTCTCGAACCGATCGAAGAAGTCACAATTGATGTTGATGATGAATTCTCAAGCACGGTTGTAGACGCAATGAACAAGCGTAAGGCAGATATGCAAGACATGCGCTCCACAGGAGCTGGTAAAACACGCCTTGTATTCCTAGCACCTTCGCGTGGTCTTATTGGTTACCAAAGCCGTTTCTTGACAGATACACGTGGGTCAGGCGTTCTCAACCGCGTGTTCCATAGCTATGGACCGCACCGCGGACCTATCTCTGGTCGCCGTAATGGTGCGCTTATCGCAACTGAGCAAGGCACAGCCGTCGCTTATGCGATTTTTAACCTGCAAGACCGCGGCTCTATGTTTATTGGTCACCAAACACCTGTTTATCAAGGGATGATTGTTGGTGAACATAACCGTGAGAACGATCTTGAGATTAACGTTTTAAAAGGCAAAAAACTCAGCAATGTTCGCTCAACAGGAGCAGATGAAGCAGTTATTCTTGTGCCACCGCGCAAAATGTCCATGGAAGAAATGATGGCCTATATCAATCCAGATGAATTGCTCGAAGTCACTCCCATCAGCCTACGTTTACGGAAACGATATCTTTGCCCGCATGAGCGCAAAAAGCATCGGCACGAACTCGAGGGGGCTTAAGCCCCCCAAAGGTGTCCGCGCCGCGTTTAAGCGCCCTGGCTTTTCGTCATAATAAAGCTCGCATGCATAATTGTGACCGGCTTTTCAGGATCATCCTGATAGCAATGACAAATAACCTGCACTAATCGTCGACCCTGCTTAACCACCTCGGTGCGGGCATAGAGGTCTTGCGCCTTTGCCGATCTTAAATACTCAAGTGACACACTCACTGGCAGAGCAATATCCGTCAGGCCGAAATCAGATGCGCTCCAATTGGCCGTGGCAACCGAGCTCGACTCTAGAAATGTTGAAATTGCCCCACCATGGATGGCGGGTAACACAACATTGCCAATGAGCTTTTCGGCAAACGGCATGTAGCAAATCAAACCATTCTTATGGATATCCAAAACATCAACACCTAAGTCACGCACAAATGGCATGGTTGTCAAAAGCGCTTTAATATCCTCACGTTTCATGATTGACCTCGCCGCTTCATCAAAGCCTCCCGATTGGCATCTATAGGAGGGGCTGAACGGTTTGCGTTAATCATGAATGTCGCCACACCACTCGCGATTGGTTTATCTGGGTCATCTTGAAATACACTTCCACGCAAAAAGGCGATCTGTCGCGTTGTGTGATAGCACGTCGCTCGACAATAAATATCCTGAAAGGGCTTAGCAGGACGCATATAGTCTAAACGAAGTTCAATCGTGGCAATCGCAATATGGTCTTGCAACTTTCGAATAACCGCGGCACCAAAGGACTGGTCAATTAGAGCGGTAATAACACCACCATGAACACTCATATTTTGAGGATTCCCGATAAGCTCCTTGCGCCAGGCCAGACCCGTGTAAATTTCATCATCAGAAAAGCCATAAACTTTAAGACCAATGTGGCGTCCAAACGGGGTCCACCCCATGTCCACCGCCTCATCGAGCGGTTCTTTGATATCGAACGGAAATGCCATAGCGTGAATAGGTCCTAATCGAGCTGAGGATTTATAATAAGACGCCCAACTATGGCACGGTCACTCATCATATCAAAGGCTTGTCGCCATGCAGATAATGGAAGCTCGGCACATATATGCGGCTTAATAAGCCCCTTAGCCGCCAAGTCCCAAATAATATTTAAGTTCTCACGCCCCTTTTCAGGGTGCCGACGTCCATACTCACCCGCACGCACACCAATCACGCCATAGCCCTTAATTAGAGGCATATTTACTGAAATCTGGGGAATACGACCCGAGGCAAAGCCAACCACCAAAAGGCGACCGCCCCAAGCAATACAGCGCGTGCTTTCATCAAATACGTCCCCGCCGACCGGGTCATAAATCACATCAGCCCCTTTACCTTGCGTAATCTCCTTAACCTGCTCACGAAACCCTTGTTGCGTATTAACAACAGCATCAATGTTATAAAGCGCAGAAATTTGATCTAATTTTTCCTGCGACGGCGAGGCCGCAATTACCTTTGCTCCTAAATGTTTGGCAAGGTCAATCGCCGCAAGCCCAACCCCGCCTGCCGCTCCATGCACCAATACCCACTCACCACCCTCAAGCTGACCCCGACGCACCAATGACACATAAGCCGTTAAATAGGCAGACACCAAGGCAGCGCCAGATGCATAGGTCATATTATCGGGCAAGTGACGCGCACTCGCCGCGTCATAGCAGCCAAATTGTGCAAAGCCACCCCCCATCTTACCTGCGGCAACCCGGTCACCCAGCTTAAAATGTTCAACCTCATCTCCCAAGGCAATGACTTCACCAGCGACTTCCGTCCCTGAGACAAAGGGTAAATCTGGCTTATGCTGGTAAGCTCCTTTGGTCATGAGAAGGTCAGGAAACCCAAGAGTTGCCGCCTCAATGCGTAAACAAATCTCGTTTGGTTTGGGTACAGGAAACGATAATTCAACCAAACGGCATCCAGCGTAATTATCTTCCAACGATTGAACTTGTAACGCTTTATTGACTAACTCTGACACGTCGCGATCTCCTCCATATTTTGATTACGATATCGCAACCAGGT
This sequence comes from Alphaproteobacteria bacterium, assembly GCA_965656805.1. Taxonomy (GTDB): domain Bacteria; phylum Pseudomonadota; class Alphaproteobacteria; order RS24; family RS24; genus JAYODZ01. The sequence goes on along the minus strand of CBFHLW010000016.1, from coordinate 8,809 downwards.
TTCTATGGCCAATTGATTTACAAAATTGGCATAGATTTGAGAAGACTCACCATAGAATTTAATAATAAAGGAGAATGATATGGTCGCAAAAATTATGCTTCTCGGTAGTGGTGAGCTTGGAAAAGAACTGGTTATTAGTCTACAGCGTCTTGGCAAAACCGTCATTGCTTGCGATTCCTATGATAATGCGCCCGCTATGCAAGTTGCTGATACGCGCGACATATTTAATATGCTTGATCCCCAAGCCCTTGCTCAGGCTATTGAAAGACATAAGCCAGATTATATTGTTCCAGAAGTTGAGGCCATCGCGACTGAGGTTTTGGTGGAAAAGGAAAAGGCTGGATACCATATTGTTCCTTCAGCATTAGCCGTTAATTTAACCATGAACCGCGACCGTATTCGTGATTTCGCAAAGGAACTTGGTTTGCGTACCGCCCAATATGCCTATGCGGAAAGTGAGGACGAATTATTGGCCGCTGCCAAAAATATTTCAAGCGCACGCTATGTGATTAAACCTGTCATGAGTTCATCGGGGAAAGGCCAAAGTGTGGCCGAGACAGATGAGGAATTGCGTAATGCCTGGTCTTTTGCGATTGCCAATATGCGCGGCAAGCGGGCACGAGTCATTATCGAAGAATTTATCGATTTTGATTACGAGATCACCCTGTTAACAATTACGCAAGCTCAAGGCGATACCTTATTTTGCGCTCCAATAGGACATGTCCAAGAACGTGGTGATTACCAATTCAGCTGGCAGCCCGCGGCCTGCCAGGGATCACCCCTGCGACAAGCCCAAGAGATGGCTGGCAAAATAACCAAAGCACTGGGCGGCGCTGGTCTGTTTGGCGTAGAGTTTTTTGTGACCAAACAAGGCGATGTCATTTTTAGCGAATTGAGCCCGCGGCCGCATGATACCGGCATGGTAACTCTTTATACACAGGACTTAACAGAATTTGACCTGCACGCGCGGGCCTTTTTAGGGCTACCTATCCCAACCATTAGCTTACAGCGAAGTGGCGCAAGCCACGTTGTCTGCGCCGATCATGATGGCGCTGGCGCCTACAACATTGAAGGCGTTGATAAAGCTCTGGCAATCGAGAATGCAGATATTCGTATTTTTGGCAAACCCAACCTTAAGCCATATCGCCGCGTCGCAGTTGCCCTTGGGCCCGATCGCGAAACAGCAAAGACAATAGCCCAAACATTACGTATCGTTCCAACCAGCGCATCATAACGCACGGTCAACCGACCAAAAAACACATTTATAAATGGGTTAGCCAATCGAGAATGTAAGCAGACACCATCTCTGGCTCCTCCTGCTGGGTCCAATGTCCACAACCATCAATTAAATGGACGCCCCGCAAATCTCCGAGATGAGGCTTCATGGCGTCAACAATGTCACCTCGAAACATTTTAAGGGCCAAATCACGACGACCACCAATATAAAGGCTCGGTAGACGGATTAGACTATCGCTAAAGCTGGTCAAAAAAGCGTGATCTGTTTCGTGATTGCGATAACGATTAAGTGGTCCATGAAATCCTGAAATCTTGAATTGTGAGATATAATAGTCGAGCTCTGCCTCATGCAACCAGCTTGGGCGTTTATTTACCAATCTATGACCAAGCGTATCACCGTGTTTTTTATCTGTCGGCCAAGTTCCATCCGGTGCTTCACCTGATAAAGCATAATAAAACTTTACTAAGGTCGCAGCCATATCAGCATCAAACTCAGCTTCTGCTAATCCAATTTCTTGAAAATAGACCTGATAGAAAAATAAATCTCGATCTGTGAAGAATAACTTGAACTCCTCAAGGGCCGGACGTGGCCCAGGCGGCATATAAGGAATAGAAAGTCCCGCAACCCCGCGTAAAACATGAGGAAACCGCAAAGCTGTTATCCAGGCGATTGGTGCACCATGATCATGCCCTACGAGTGCCGCTGGCGCACCATAATGGGCAATGAGGGCCGATACATCATTGGTCAGCTCTTCTATAGAATAAGCTGCGGGATCAGTCGGATTATAGCTCTCACCATAACCACGAATATCAGGCGCTAAGACGCAATAGCCAGCATCGCTTAAACGACGCATCACGTGCCGCCAACTATACCAACTTTCAGGAAAACCATGGAGCAACATAACAATTGGACCTTCGCCCAAACGTGCCACACGAAAGCGCCCTGAGGGAATTGTCACATAGTCAAAGCACAGTGCATCGAGCCCGTTTATGGCGCTGAGATCCATTTGCGTCCCATATCTTTTTTAATATCGCCGACATATTTATTAAAATCGACCTGCATAGTATGCCGCTCACTCTTATAGTAGTGCCCGAGGTACCGCTTCTCATCAGCCTCAATGCGCGCGCTCATCTTTTCTGCACTTGGTAAGTTAATTCGCCCAGACAAAACAGAAGCAACATATTTGGATTGTTGCTCAGCAAAATTGACCAATGTCGGTAATGGCTGAGCAAGCCCCATAAAAAACAAATTATCCCAACCAGGCTTAATCATACGCCGATAAAGTGGAAATTGATTGTTCACAACCGCCAACTCATTCTGCTTTAGGAATGGAAAGCTTATGGCATAGCCAGTCGCCCAAATAATAACGTCTATTTTTTCTTTCGTACCGTCAGCAAAAGCAGCGCCGGTAGGCAAGAGCTTATCAATACCCGGTTTGACATGAATATCACCACAACCAACACGGGTTAAGAATTCACCTGAAACCGATGGATGCGCGGTAAGCGGTTCATGGTCGGGCTTAGGAAGACCATAATCTTCCATCTTACCTATATTTTTCTTTATGGCCCATTGCGCAAGTTTTAGGCCTATTTTACTTGGCATCCATTCCGGAAAAACTGCTTTATCCGACGCTTGACCATTAATATATTTTGGTAATATCCAAACACCACGGCGTGTTGAAATAAATAATTTTTCAGCAATATGTCGCTGCGACACTTCTGAGGCAATATCCATTGCTGAGTTACCCACTCCCACAACGAGAACTCGCTTGCCTCTTAGGTCGTGAGGCGAAAAGGGTGAATCGTAAGCATGGCTATGGAACTGAACTCCTTTAAAAGTACCTTTATATTCTGTGGGTATTCTAGGGTCCCAATGATGACCATTCGCAACAATGAGTGTCTTATAATAATTTGTCTTTCCATTTGAAAGTCGCACACGCCATCGCCCATCGCTCTCTCGCGCTGCATCTTCCACACGTGTATTAAAGGTTATATTTTTCCGTAAACCAAAATGAGCAACATAGTCTTTAAAGTATTGCAAAAGTTGGCTGTGGTGTGGAAAATCTGGCCAATCATGCGGCACAGGAAAGTCTTCAAAAGCAAGCCGGTATTTCGAAGTATCAATATGTAAAGATTCATAACAAGCAGACATACCATTTGGATTATTATGATACCAATTACCACCGATATCGTCAGATGCCTCGAATTGATCATAATCTAAACCAAAGTCTTTAAGACGCTTGGCCATCGTAAATCCAGAGCAACCTGCCCCAATGATACAAATTTTCTCACTCACAATTTTACTCCCTAGGGTATAATAACGCTACAACCTGTCGTTTTGCGCGCTTCCAAATCTTTATGAGCCTGCTGAACATCTGAAAGGGCATAGGTTTGATTAATTTGAACCGACAATTTGCCACTGATAACTTTATCAAACACTTTCTGAGCTGAGACTTGCATACGCGTTATATCTGCCACATATGTCGCCAGTGTCGGACGTGTGAAATAAAGCGATCCATGGGCCGCCAAAAGGCTGGGGGCTATCGGATCCACTGGCCCAGAGGCATTTCCAAAACTCACAAACATCCCAAACGGCTTAAGCGCCTCCAGACTTGTCAGAAAACTGGCTTTGCCTACACTGTCATAGACAACAGGAAAACCCTCCCCGCCCGAAGCTTCGCGCAATAATGCGGGCAATTGCGGGTCATCACTTATAAAACACGCCGATGCACCATTTTGCACAGCTAAGTCACATTTTTCTTGCGTGCCAGCTGTGCCGATTAATTGCACGCCAATATCCCGCGCCCATTGGCAGGCTAATAAACCAACTCCTCCCGCTGCGGCATGAAATAAAATTGTCTCATCACCGTGAAGTGGAAAGGTATGATGAAGCAGAAACTCAACTGTCATACCTTTTAATAAAACACTGGCCGCTTGAGCATCGCTCACCCCATTCGGTATTGGCACCAATTGCATTTCCAATAAATTCATGGCCTCGGCATAAGCCCCAATCCCCATCGAAAAAGCAGCGCGATCACCAATTTTAAAACGCGAGACATTAGCACCAATAGCAACAACCTCACCCGCAGCTTCACACCCCAAGCCAGAGGGTAAAGCGAGGGGATAAAGTCCACTCCGATGATATGTGTCGATCATATTTAAACCGATCACCGAAATCTTAAGTTGGACTTCATTCGGCATTGGGGGCGGTAAATGCTGCCTCTCGAGCGTCATAACCTCGGGGCCACCGCAATGGTTTATGCGAACAACGTTAATATCCATATCTGTTCCTTAAGATAGATCAGCCAATTTCAATTTGTGAAATAGGAATGGCAAAAGCCCTGTGATCAGCAACCCAAACCCAACACCAATCCCATACATAGCCAGACTATCTAAGACCGTGCCACCATCGAAACTATTTGCGAATCGCATCGTAAATACCATTCCAAAAAAGCTCACACAGCCAGCTAAGATCGAAACAAGCAAGCGCACAAATAGCCCATGGCGCAGGTTGCAATAACCCAATAAGCTTACGCCTAGATACCAACCAGGCAACATGCCCATAAACCAAAATGGTGCTGTGTGGAGTGGATGGGTCGGCCACATATAAGCCACCAAGGCTTGCGCGACTATTATAAGCACCAGCACAAGTGGCCAACCCAATGTTTTGAGTTTTACAAGCGGTGTATAACCACGATCTGAGGCCACCCAAATCGCCAGCAAGCCTAATCCAATGAGTGTTCCGCCAAGCACGTCGCCAAGATCGTGCACGCCAAGATAAGGGCGGCTAAAAATAATGAGTGCAATAATTAAAATACAAGCAGCACGCAAAAGCATATTACGTGTTTCAATGGCTATCAGCCCCCATAAGGTCACGGCAATTTGCGCATGGCCACTGGGAAATCCATAGCTTGTGCCAACGCGCGAGTCTATCTGATACATTGGATCTGGCCGCGCATCTTGAAAGACATCCTTCAATAAAAAATTCGTTATACCCGACGTCATGAGCAGCAGTGCAACACGATGAAACAAGCGCCCCGAGAAAAAGAAATAACCAAAACCAACAAATGTGATCAAAAATGCGCCATAGCCCAATAAGGTTACAAGCTCTAGGAACTGCGTTAAAAATGGTGTCCGAAGACCCAAGACCCAGCTCATATCATTAAGAATAGACATATTTGCGTTCCTCTATAACTCTCGGTCAATCATTTGATGCCCCCCCCTTAAGAGTTGACGGGGTTCTCATCAAAACTCATTAATGAGGAGTCAATGGGGTCCCATTTTTGCGCATTCTTTGCCCATAAATTTGCGCCGAATGTGATCCAATCGCTATCATCCATGGTGCCCGCTTTTAAAAACATAATCTCGGGCATTTCATCAATGAGTGTAATCATTTGCGACCCGCAATCGGGACAAAACCCGCGCTTAATATGGGAGCCTTGCGTGCCAATTGTCTCATAAGTTTTATAGTTTCCAGACAGCTGTATGGCAGTTTTGGGGAAATTAACAATACTTGCTTTGCCAGAACCCGTCGCTTTACGACAATCTGAACAATGACAGTGCATGGCACCGATGACTTGGGTTTCATCTGCTTCATAGTGAAGCTGACCGCATAGGCAAGATCCTGTGATCATATTTTTATCCCCCCAGAATAATTTAATAGTTTGACACAAATAGTTTGACACAAATAGTTTGACACAAAGCTAAATTATGGCAAGCAAACAAAAGATATTCAAAATAAATTCACCAAAACATTAAGGAGATTTCCTTGAAAATTGCATCTCACATGGACTTATCTTCTTTCATTGTTATGGATGTCATGCGCGATGCACAAGCACTGGAAGCGCAAGGAATAAATATTAAACACTTAGAAGTCGGACAGCCACGCACACCAGCCCCGGCTCCTGCAATTAAAGCGATCAATGATGCTTTGCCTGAGATCGCAAGCCATGGATATACGCTTGCCCTTGGCATGCCACCATTGCGAGATGCCATAGCCGCGCTCTATCAACGCTGGCATGGAAAACATATTGACCCAGAACGTATTGTGATCACGGTTGGATCTTCGCTGGGGTTTGAGATGGCCTTGTTAACCTGTTTCGAACCAGGTGATGTGATAGCATTGCCCTGCCCTGGCTACCCGGCTTATCGCAATTTATTGCGTGTCCTTGGCTTGCGTGTCCTTGATATACCAACGCGCGCGGATGCAAATTGGCGACTCAATGTCGCCCATTTACGCGCGCTCAAAGAAAAACCAAATGGACTGATTTTAGCTAGCCCCATGAATCCAACGGGCGCCACCTTAAATGCTTCTGAACTAAAAGAAATCGCCCACTATTGTCATGAAACAGGCATACGCTTGATCTCAGACGAAATCTATCACGGCGTCACCTTTGACGGACCAGCCCCGAGTGCCGTAGACCTGACACCAAGTGCGATTGTCGTGAATTCTTTTTCCAAATATTTCTCGATGACAGGATATCGGATCGGGTGGATGGTTGTCCCTAACAAGCTCATAGATCCGCTCGAACGGCTTTCTCAAAACCTGATTATTTCAGTACCTACACTCTCACAAATTGCGGCTCTCGCTGCCATTACAAAAGACGAGAGCTTTAGTGAGCTTGATGGACATGTTGCGCGATATCGCGCCAATAGAGATATTCTCATGTCTCATTTACCAAAATCATTTCTGGGCAATGTAACCCAACCAGAGGGGGCCTTTTACCTCTATGCAGATACGCGCACCATTAGTTCTGACAGCAAAGACTTATGCAAAAGGCTTCTTCACGAAGCGCACGTCGCACTTACACCCGGTATTGATTTTGACCCCTTCGAGGGTCATTTGGCAGTCCGCTTATCATTTGCTGGTTCCGAGACAGACATGAAAGAGGCCTGCAAACGGATCAGTCAATGGGTTAATAGCGAAGTCAAAACATAGCGCGCTTTAAAAACTGTACTCATAAATGAACCAAACCTATCGCGCTAAACTCTCTCAATCTTATGAAAGAGGAAAAAATGTGGTGTGCCATGTTTTAATCCACACACCTAAATTAACTCTAGCGTAAAAGTTGTTTAGCAGACAAAATAATCACGAACCGTTTGATAGGGAAGGAAAATCATATGTCTGATATAGAACCTAAGTTGGAAAAAGTATTTCGAATGGAAGCCATTCTTGCCGAAGGCTATGCCGTCGATGCCTCTAGCCAAATCGTTGAGGTGACAGGTGGTGTTGTTTTAGGTTGCGGCCGATTTGAAGGCGCCAAAGGCGAAATTATTGCTCCGTCTGGTGATTGGCTGTCGGTAAGCCCAAGAGGGACGTCTCAGCTCGATGTCCGTGCGTCTATCCAAATGCCGGATGGTGTTATTCTCGTAACATATGTGGGGCGTGCGACACCCAGCGCCGAAGTGGCCACACGCATGCAAGCTGGAGAAACAATCCATCGTGACGATATTAGCTTCATCACGAATCCCGTCATGAAAACAGCATCACCAGAATATGCCTGGGTTAACGACCACATCTTTATTGGCGCGATGAGTGAGCTCTCATTTGCGCAACCTGGAAAACCTGGGCATATTTATTATGATATATATTGCGTCACCTGATAACAGCCATAATTTACAGGTCACAAAACATCTGGTTTCGTTTTTCATAATGGCAGAAGAGCATAAATTTAAAGTTTGAAAGAAAAAACAAAGCGCCAAAAAATATTTTTATGTCTAATGAGTTTGTTTCTTGTTTATGTCTTCTTGTCTAGGACTAAGAATAACCCAGGATGATTTAACCCAAAACAAACGAATTAAGAGAGATGCCAAGGGGCCAAGGGGGCCAAGCGAAGCAATGCGCAAAGGCACCTCTCAATTCACACTAATCAGAAAATCCAACAAAGACTGCTGCCTCTTCAACACTTTTACGCTCTGAAACTACAGCATTGGCTGGAAATGTCTCGTCAGGCCATCCGAGTGCGACGGCCTTTAAAATAACCTGATCCTCGGCGATACAAGCATGCTCTCGCACAACAGGCGACTGCATGATGCCTTGGCTATTAATCACTGCGCCAAGTCCGCGCGACCAGGCCGCATTGACCAAAGCTGTTGTCACAGCTCCGCAATCAAAAGCTGTATCATCGCTTTCTGCTAAAATACGATCATAAGTAACAATAACACAGACCGGCGCATCAAATTGACGAAAGCCACGTAACACCCAGTCTTGGCGCGCGGCTTTATCATCACGCGCAATCTCCATTGCAGAGAAAAGCTGTTTGGCAACACCAACCTGACGCTCTCGGTGCTCACCTTCAAAGGCTTGGCCAATGCGGAATTCTCGACTATGTGGAACACCTGCTAAATTACGCTCCGTATTGCCTTGACGAATACGATCAAGTGGCTCACCCGATATGACATAAAAATTCCACGGCTGCGTATTCATAGACGACGGCGCCCGCATCGCGATACTGAGAATTTCCTCAATTAATGCCTTAGGCACTGGATCCGGCTTATAGCCGCGAATGCTCCGACGGCCCAAAACAACATCATCATAATTCATAATTCCACCTTACTAAAGTCCCAATCAGGC
>CBFHLW010000015.1:0-23018 GCA_965656805.1 Alphaproteobacteria bacterium | reverse complement strand
CGGTGGCAGCAGGTATTCGGCGTATTGAAGCGCGGACAGGTTTAGGAGCCGTCGAATATTTTAATTCGATGGAAGACACTGTGCGCTTACTTGCGGATAGTTTAAAAGTTGGCCCAGGGGACGTGGTGTCTCGTGTTGAAAAATTAATGGAAGAGCGTAAACGCCTTGAACGTGAACTTGCTGCAGCTAAAAAGCAAGCGGCTATGGGCGGCGCCCAAGGCGATCTTGATGATGGGGTGCGAGACCTCAATGGCATAAAGTTGATGGCTCGTGTCATGGATGGATTGCCTGCGCGGGAGCTGCGCGGTTTGGTTGATGATGGAAAGCAACACATTAAAAGTGGCATTGTTGTTTTTATTGGGATTGATGAGGGCAAGGCCGGAATTGCAGTCGGAGTGACCGACGATTTAACGGCGCGTTTTAGCGCGGTTGACCTGGTTCGTCTTGGTTCGACGGCGCTTGGAGGACATGGGGGTGGCGGACGACCAGATATGGCCCAAGCCGGTGGACCAAATGGTGATGGAGCAGAACTCGCCATTGATGCAATAATCTCGGCTATTTCTGATTAAAGAGTTTCAATTAAGTAGTTCAGAATAAAAAAAGCCTAGTTGGACTTCCGACCAGGCTTTTTTCTTATACGAAAAGAAAGTTAAAGTATGTGAAAATAAAACCCGCTCAATTTGACCTAAATTTCTTCTTATTTCTCCATAGCGCGTTGTAAATTTTCATCAACTTTATCGATAAAGCCCTGTGTGCTGAGCCATTTTTGTTGAGATCCCACCAGAAGTGCAAGGTCTTTTGTCATATACCCGCTTTCAACGGTTTTTACGCAGACAGTCTCAATGGTTTTTGCAAATTCCTTTAGCTCTTCGTTGCCATCCATGTCCCCACGTTTTGCAAGACCTCGGGTCCATGCAAAAATTGAGGCAATAGAATTAGTCGATGTTTCTTGCCCTTTTTGGTATGCCCTGTAATGGCGGGTAACGGTACCGTGTGCTGCCTCGGCTTCCATTGTTTTTCCGTCGGGGGTCATAAGAACTGATGTCATCAGACCTAAAGAACCAAAGCCTTGGGCAACTGTATCCGACTGCACATCGCCATCATAATTTTTACAAGCCCAAACAAATTTTCCGGGCCATTTGAGAGCTGATGCAACCATGTCATCGATCAGGCGATGTTCGTAACTTATGTTTTTTGCAATGAACTCATCTTTAAATTCTGCTTCATAAACTTCAGAAAAAATATCTTTGAAGCGACCATCATAGGCTTTCAAGATTGTGTTTTTTGTAGAGAGGTAAAGAGGCCAACAACGATCGAGGGCGTAAAGCATACAAGCGCGTGCAAAATCACGGATCGAGTCATCAAGATTATACATGCTCATTGCAACGCCGCTGGAGGGAAAGTCAAAGACTTCATACTCCCGGCTGTCGCTACCATCTGCCGCTTCCCAACGCATGGTGAGTTTGCCTTTGCCTGGAACAAGAAAATCTGTTGCGCGATATTGGTCACCAAATGCATGGCGCCCGATTACGATAGGGTCTGTCCAGCCTGGCACGAGGCGCGGTACATTGCGGCAAATAATTGGTTCACGGAAAACTGTGCCACCCAGAATATTTCGGATGGTACCATTAGGTGAACGCCACATTTTTTTGAGGCCAAATTCTTCAACACGGTCTTCATCTGGTGTTATTGTGGCGCATTTGACGCCAACGCCATATTTTTTAATAGCCTCTGCAGCATCGATGGTAATTTGATCTTCAGTTTCATCGCGCTTTTCTATGCCAAGATCATAATACTTTAGGTCAATATCAAGATATGGGTAAATTAATTTGTCTTTTATGAGTTGCCAGATGATGCGTGTCATCTCATCGCCATCAAGCTCTACGACTGGGTTTTTAACCTTTATTTTAGACATTATGAGTTTTTCTCCCTAAATCGCATTAACTAATAGCAAATAGTTCTTGTTGATTAAAGGTAGCAGTTAAATTAAGTCAAGAAAATGAGTAAAAAAAATGCATATCTGAGCCAAAAGCATTGTTCACCAGCTATAATCCTTATTGGAGCTCAGCTAGGAGAGAATATTGGGTCTGTTGCCCGCGCCATGTTGAATTTTGGCCTTACTGATTTGCGTCTTGTCAGCCCTCGTCCCGGGTGGCAGCTTGAGCGTGCTTTTAAGGCATCTGCGGGGGCGGACGCTTTGATTGAAAATAGAAGAGAGTTTTCATCAACAAATGACGCTATTGCTGATTTATCCTTCGTCGTTGCCACGTCAGCGCGTGCCCGTGATATGGTCAAGGCCGTTTTGACGCCAGCGGAGGTGGCCAAACGCATAGAAGGGCTTGCATCGGCTCATGAGGACGCTCGTGCTGGCATTCTATTCGGATGCGAGCGAACAGGGCTGGATAATGACGATATCTCAAAAGCAGATGTTTTATGCCGTGTGCCGCTCAATCCTGACTTTTCTTCTCTCAACCTTGCCCAGGCCGTACTTTTATTGTCTTATGAGCTTTATAAAGTAACCGATAAAACCACGATGGAGGTTTTGCCGACACCTGATACCCGTCCCGCAAACCGTGATGAAGTTTTAGGTATGTTTTCCCACCTCGAGGCTGCACTCGATTCGTCTGGCTTTTTAGCGCCAGAAGAGAAAAAGCCCGCCATGATGCGAAATATTCGAAACATGTTTCACCGAGCTAGCTTAACGGAACAAGATATTCGGACCTTTAGAGGCATGATTAACTCAATGTTGCGTTGGCCACGGGATATCGACAATGGCGAGATCCGTGTGCGTGTCGGAGAAATATCAAAAGGTGTCTCTGAAAATACGGCAAGTCCCGAGCGCCAAGAAGATAGTTAAAACGTCGTATTTCCTGTGGTTTGGTAATTGACAATAAGCGGCCTGTGACTATACTCCGCGCAATCAAGAATGGACTGATAAACGGTTTGTTCACATTTAAAGATGTCAATGGCATCTTAATTAAATTAGAGAATAGGGATACCGCATGAGCAAGCGGCTTAGCGCAAAGTATAAAATTGATCGTCGTTTAGGCGAAAACATTTGGGGTCGTCCAAAAAGCCCTGTAAACCGTCGTGACTATGGTCCAGGTCAGCACGGGCAGCGCCGCAAGGGTAAATTGTCAGATTATGGTCTGCAGTTGCGCGCGAAGCAGAAACTTAAAGGGTATTATGGAAACATCACGGAAAAACAATTCCGTGGTATTTATGCTGAAGCCCAACGTTTAAAAGGCGATACATCAGAAAATCTTGTTGGTTTGCTTGAAACACGTCTCGACACTTTGGTATACCGTGCGAAATTCGTTAATACAGTTTTCGCTGCGCGCCAGTTCATCAACCACGGTCATGTTCTTGTGAATGGTCGTCGTTGTAACATTGGTAGCCGTCGCCTTCGTATAGGTGATATTGTCGAAATTCGCGAAAAGTCACGTACACTTAATATTGTTCTTGAAGCTATTCAGAGCGCAGAGCGTGATATTCCTGATTATCTTGCCGTGGACCATAATAAACTATCTGTGTCTATGGCACGCGTTCCAAAATTGTCGGATATTCCATATCCAGTTCAAATGGAACCAAATTTGGTGGTCGAATTTTATTCACGCAACTAGAATTGACCTGTGTCAAACGGGTGCTCAAAATTACAAAAGTCCGCCATTTGGCGGGCTTTTTTATTATTGGGTATTTGAGTGCGGTTATTTTACCTCAATCAATGCCGCAAGAGCGCATATGCCTCATTCCATCTGGTGTATCATGAGGGCGATTGAGCAGTTTCTAGGAAATCCAGCCTAGCTGTAAATGCCCTGAGGTATGGCCAGGTTTATTAGCCTTAGTTGGCTTTTTTATTCCGCAAAAGCGACTTTGCCTGAATTCTTATCAGTTCAATCAAAATATTGGTGTTTTGCAGGTTCTGTCAGAAGCCTTAGTTAGCAAAAGAAATACCTTGCTCAGATAAATAGTCACGTAACTCACCGAGTTCAAACATTTCTGACACAATATCGCATCCACCTACAAATTCGCCTTTAACATAGAGTTGAGGAACTGTCGGCCAATCTGAATAATCTTTAATGCCCTGACGGAGGTCATCGCTTTCTAAGACATTAACCCCTTTAAAGGCAACGCCAAGATGGCTTAGGATTTGGACGAGTTGTCCCGAAAATCCGCATTGTGGGAAAACCGGTGTGCCTTTCATGAAAAGCACAACGTCATTATTGGTTACTTCGTTTTGAATATAATCTTTAATATCACTCATAATTAGCTCTTTGCGCTTTCTAATAAACTTAGGTTGGTGTGCTGGTTTGTAGGGCTAATGCGTGTAGGGCGTCGCCCATACCGCCTTTAATGGCATCATAAACCATTTTGTGCTGTTGCACACGTGACTTGCCAATAAACTGCTCTGAGATAACACGTGCGGCATAATGATCACCATCTCCACGTAAGTCTGTGATCTCTATCTCGGCATCAGGAAGAGCAGTCTTAATTAATGTTTTTAACTCAACTTCAGACATTGCCATTTCTAATATCTCTCAATTTTGCGTTTAAACGGGTCTTTGGTTCATGAATTCAGGAAGCCAATTTTCATTTGTCATGCGTAATGTCTCTAAAGATATGGAAACGCCGTCGGCAAATGTCAATGTATCAGTACCCGTTGTTCCAATTTTAGTGATGCTTACGTCCCCCGCAGCGGCCTCAAAAGCAGATGCATTTTCGACAGCGACCACATACCGGGCTTGATCTTCGCCAAACCAGAAGGCGTGAGGATCCTTCGGTGTGTATTCAATTTGAATACCCATTTTCCCTGTAAATGCCATATCGCATAGGGCTAGCAAGACCCCACCGTCAGAGACGTCATGCGCCGCATTAATTGTACCGTTCAAAATTTGCGTACGAATAAAATCACCATTCGTTTTTTCATTTTCAACATTTACGGGCGGGGGTGCGCCTATGTCATCGGCGCCAATAATATCCCGAAGATAAATAGAACAGCCAAGGTGTCCTATGGTTTGGCCCACCACATAAATACTCAAGCCTTGGCGGGATGGTGCGATGCTAATTGCTTTTTTGTAATCTTCAATAAGGCCCACGCCGCCAATTGCAGGTGTCGGGTGAATCCCTGTGCCATTGGTTTCGTTATATAAGGATACATTGCCAGAAATGACGGGGTAGTTGAGGGTTAGACTTGCCTCATTCATGCCTTCTAAGCATCCCACAAATTGACCCATAATTTCAGGCCGCTCAGGATTGCCAAAGTTTAAGCAATTTGTGATTGCCAGTGGCGTTGCTCCTGTTGCAGTAATATTGCGCCAAGTTTCACAAACAGCTTGTTTGCCACCTTCGACTGGATCTGCATAACAATATCTTGGTGTAACATCGGTGGCGATTGCCAGTGCTTTTTGTGTGCCATGCACACGCACCAGGGCGGCATCGCCGCCTGGACGTCCAACCGTATCTCCCATGACCATATGGTCATATTGTTCCCAAATCCAACGTCTACTTGCCAAGTCAGGGAGCGCAACCATTTTTTCCAGTGCTTGGGATATAGATAAGCTATGCGCAATGTCGCTTGCCTTAATAACTGGCCGTTTAGGTGTTTCAACATAAGGTCTTGAATAGAGCGGAGCACCGTCAGCGAGTGGACCAAGAGGCATATCTGCGACGATCTCCCCTTGGTGTTTAATAACCATTCGCTTGGTGGGTGTTAGGACGCCTATAACGGAAAAATCTAATCCCCACCGCTCAAATATTGCAGACGCTTCAGCTTCGCGCCCTGGTTTTAAAACCATAAGCATGCGCTCTTGGCTTTCCGAAAGCAACATTTCATAGGCGGTCATTTTGGTTTCTCGGCAGGGAATATGGTCAAGATCAAGCTCAATGCCAATGTCGCCTTTTGAGGCCATCTCAACAGATGATGAGGTGAGGCCAGCCGCACCCATGTCTTGGATGGCGACAATAGCGTCTGAGGCCATGAGCTCGAGACAAGCCTCAAGTAGAAGTTTTTCGGTAAATGGATCGCCAACTTGAACAGTTGGGCGTTTCTCATCAGAGGCATCATCAAATTCAGCTGAGGCCATTGTTGCGCCATGAATACCATCTCGTCCTGTTTTTGACCCGACATAAACGACAGGGGAACCAATACCAGAGGCTGCTGCGTAGAAAATTTTATCTGTGGCGGCAATGCCAACGCACATTGCGTTAACAAGGATGTTACCATTATAGCTTTTGTCAAAATTAACTTCGCCACCGACGGTTGGCACACCAATACAATTGCCATAACCACCAATGCCAGAGACCACGCCAGAAACCAAATGGCGTGTTTTGGGGTGGCTTGGATCTCCAAAACGAAGGGCATTCATATTAGCAACTGGTCGAGCGCCCATTGTAAAGACGTCGCGCATAATTCCGCCAACGCCTGTTGCTGCACCTTGATAGGGTTCAATAAAAGACGGATGGTTATGGCTTTCCATTTTAAAAATAGCAGCTAAACCATCTCCTATATCGATAACACCTGCATTTTCACCAGGTCCTTGAATAACATGAGCGGCTTTTGTGTTGAGTTTACCAAGCCACTTACGCGAGGACTTATAGGAGCAATGCTCAGACCACATAACGGAAAATACACCGAGCTCGGTTATATTAGGGGTGCGCCCCATATGTTCAACAACGAGCTTATATTCGTCAGGCTTTAGGCCATGCTCAGCCACCACAGCATCTGTGATTTCAATATTATTTTGCTCAATACGCTGTGAGGTGTCAGTGCTCATGATTAATCCGTTACTTAGCTAAAAAAGAGGCTAGGCCGTCAAAGATTGCGCGACCATCCTCACCTCCAAGAGCGGCTTCGGCCAGTCGCTCGGGGTGGGGCATCATACCAACAACATTACCAGCATGGTTTCGAATACCTGCAATTGCGCGGCTGGCGCCATTTGGGTTCTCTCCAGCATAGCGGAGGACGATAAGGTCATTGTCTTCTAAAGCCTCGAGTGTCTCATCGCTTGCAAAATAATTACCTTCATTATGAGCAATTGGCAGGGTGATGTTTTGGTCACGCCTATAACCAGTCATAAACGGTGTCTGCGTATTACCAACGGTTAAGTCGACATCTCGACAAATGAACTTGAGACCACTGTTACGCATCAATACGCCTGGCAAAAGGCCGCATTCGGTTAAAATTTGAAAGCCATTGCAGATCCCCAAGACAGGTATGCCTTTTTGCGCAGCAGAAACAACCTCGCGCATGATTGGGCTTTGGGCTGCAATTGAACCACCTCGAAGATAGTCACCATAAGAAAAGCCACCTGGCAAAATTATAGCGTCACAGTCAGGCAATTGATGATCGCCATGCCATGCCATAATGGGCGCTTGTCCGAGGGCGGCTTCTAAACAAACGGCTACATCGCGGTCACAGTTTGAGCCAGGAAATACGATTACAGTTGCGGTCATGGATTATGCGTCCAACAATTCAATGGCATAGTTTTCGATAACAGTATTGGCAAGCAGCTTCTCACACATTTGCGCAATGTTTGCTTTGGCTTTGACTGGATCTTTTTCAGCGACTTTAAGTTCAATAAGCTTGCCTTGGCGCGCTTCTTCTACGCCTTCAAACCCAAGTTGACCAAGCGCGGATTCTATTGCTTTTCCTTGTGGGTCAAGTACGCCATTTTTTAGGGTAATACGAATAATAGCTCTCATGTTTTCCTCAATTTACCAAAACAGGACCGGATTTACCGTCATGACCAATGGACGTATATACGCCAAGGCGTGTTGCGACTTCCTGATAAGCGTCCATTAAACCGCCAAGATCTTGGCGAAACCGATCTTTATCCATTTTGTCATTTGACTTCATATCCCAAAGTCGACATCCGTCTGGGCTGATTTCGTCAGCCAAAATAATGCGCATGGATTCGCCTTCCCATAGGCGACCAAACTCAAGCTTGAAGTCAACCAAACGTATGCCAACCGCACTAAAGAGACCGCATAAAAAGTCATTAATTCGAAGAGCCATTGACATAAGCTCATCGAGCTCTTGCGGTGTTGCCCAGCCAAAAGCTGTAATATGCTCTTCGCTGATCATTGGATCACCAAGCGCGTCATTTTTATAATAATATTCAACGATCGAGCGAGGCAAAGGCTCACCTTCAGTTAGTCCTAAGCGTTTAGAAATGGAACCAGCAGCAACATTGCGAACAACCACTTCTATTGGAATAATTTCAACCTCACGCACAAGCTGTTCGCGCATATTCAAGCTTTTGATAAAATGCGTTGGGATCCCAATATCAGCCAGCTTTAAGAAAATATGTTCTGAAATACGGTTATTAAGAACACCTTTCCCTTCAATGACATCATGCTTTTCATTGTTGAATGCTGTCGTATCATCTTTAAAGAACTGAACCAATGTTCCTGGTTCTGGTCCTTCATATAAAACCTTTGCTTTACCTTCGTAAATGCGGCGGCGTTTCGACATGAGTATCTCCTTTGGGGCGCGCTTTACACAGACCCGAATACGCGATTGAAAATTGTATCGACATGCTTGAAGTGAAAGTCGAGGTTAAACAAACTTTCGAGTTCGGAATCTGAGAGGATCACTTCATCATCAGCTTTTAACAGGTCTAGAAATTGGCCTTCACCACGCCATACAGGCATAGCATTTCGTTGCACAAGCCGATAAGAACTTTCTCTGCTTACGCCCGCTTGCGTCAATGCAAGAAGAACACGCTGAGAATGAACAAGGCCGCCTAATCTGTCCAAATTGGCATGCATGCGATCAGGGTAAATTAATAGATTTGCAACGACGTTTGTGAGGCGCGCAATGGCAAAGTCAAGCGTGATTGTCGCATCAGGGCCAATCATGCGTTCTACGGATGAATGTGAAATATCGCGTTCGTGCCAAAGAGCTACGTTTTCCATCGCCGGCAAAGCCATGCCCCGAACGAGGCGAGCAAGACCTGTTAAGTTTTCGGTCAGAACAGGGTTACGTTTATGCGGCATGGCCGAGGATCCCTTTTGTCCTTCAGAGAAAAACTCCTCAGCTTCAAGAACCTCTGTTCGTTGGAGATGACGAATTTCAACAGCAAGACGTTCAACAGAGGAAGCAACGACACCCAATGTTGCAAAAAAGAAAGCGTGGCGATCGCGCGGAATAACTTGAGTCGAAACAGGCTCAATGCTTAATCCCATAGCTTGTGCAACATGTGCTTCAACGGAAGGGTCAATATTTGCAAATGTGCCTACGGCACCAGAGATGGCGCAGGTGGCAATATCTTCACGCGCCATTTCAAGCCGTTTTTTGTTGCGATCAAATTCAGCATAGGCTTGAGCCAATTTAAGACCAAAGGTTGTGGGCTCGGCATGAATGCCGTGGCTACGTCCGATCGTAGGTGTGAATTTATGTTCAAAGGCCCGCGTTTTGATTGCTTTAAGTAACTCTTCAAGGTCGGCAAGCAAAATATCGGCGGCACGAACAAGCTGAACGCTCAAACATGTGTCAAGAACGTCTGATGATGTCATGCCTTGGTGCACAAACCGAGCTTCTGGTCCAACATGTTCAGAGAGGCTAGTTAAAAACGCAATCACATCATGTTTAACTTCGCGTTCGATTTCATCAATGCGGTCGACGTCAAAGCCACCACGTTCGCGAACTGCTTTGGCTGCCTCTTCAGGGACAATGCCTAACTTAACCATAGCGTCCATGGCGTGCGTTTCAATTTCCAACCAGATTGAGAAGCGACTTTCGGCCTCCCAGAGGGCAGTCATTTCAGGGCGTGCATAACGTGGAATCATTCGTCTCTCCTTGATCTTCTTGCTGTAGCCGATTTTGCGTTCAGATTAAAGCGAGTGGAGGCGAAATAGGTTGAGAATTACGCTATTAACCCCAGGTTTTTGAAGCTGAACTCAGATTTCTTGCCAATAATGATATGGTCATGTAGACGGATCGATAAATTAGCTGAAATATCTTGAATCCGCCGAGTCATGTCGATATCAGCTTTGCTCGGGGTCGGATCCCCACTTGGATGATTGTGGACAAGCACAATAGCAGATGCATTAAGTTGTAGCGCTCGTTTCATGACTTCGCGCGGATAGACAGGGGCGTGGTCGACAGTTCCACGCGAAACTGTCTCAAACGCAATGACCTGGTTCTTTTTGTCCATGAACACAACATTGAATTCTTCTGTTGCTTTTTCTGCCATTTTGGCGCGGCAGTAATTTATGAGGTCATCCCATGATGAGAGGAGCGTACGGTTAATGATTCGTGCTTGTCCCAGTTTTAGCGCAACTGTTTCAATTAACTTGAGGTCAGTTGCAATATTCGGCGTGATGCTCTCACATTCAATTAACGAGTCATAGCTTGCGGCCAATACACCTGATAAGTCGCCAAATCGTTTAATGAGGTCTTTTGCTAATGGCTTAACATCACGACGAGGAATTGAGCGAAACAAAATGAGCTCAAGGAGTTCATATTCGTGAAGCGCGTGACTATCACCAACCAAGAAACGCTCTCTTAGTCGGCTTCGGTGTCCTATTGCATGATGAGTATTATCTGATGGCATGATTTTTATTTTTGACGGCGCCAGTTTGTATAAGTTTGGTTTAAGCTGTGTCTTTCTTGCGATGCGGTGTGTCTAAGCCGGTTAATGAAGTCGTGAAAATTTCAACACCTGTTGATGTCACGCCAACGGAATGCTCAAATTGAGCAGATAAAGACCTGTCGCGCGTGACCGCTGTCCAGCCGTCATTTAAAATCTTCACGGCTTGTTTACCAAGATTTAACATTGGTTCAATTGTGAAAAACATACCTTCTTTGAGCTCAAGGCCTTCACCCGCGCGGCCATAATGGAGGATATTTGGGGCATCGTGAAATATGCGCCCCAAGCCATGACCGCAAAAGTCACGGACAACTGACATACGTTCGGCTTCAGCATAAGTTTGAATCGCAGCACCAATGTCACCAAGTGTTGCGCCAGGACGAACAACCTCAATGCCTCGCATCATGGCCTCATAAGTGATATCCATCAATCGATTGGCACGAATCGGAACGCTTCCAACACCGTACATGCGGCTGTGGTCGCCATGCCAACCATTATAAAACAAAGTGACATCAATATTAACAATGTCGCCATCTTTTAAATAGCGCTCGCCTGGAATGCCGTGACAGACAACATGGTTTATTGATGTACAAATGCTACGACGAAAACCACGATAATTAAGCGGGGCAGGGCAAGCGCCAAAATCTTGTATAATCTCTAAAGCTTTTTGATCAAGCGCATCAGTTGAGACCCCAACATCAACAAATTGGGTGAGGGAGTCTAAGGTTTTGGCTGCCATTTTGCCTACAACACGCATGTGTTCAAAGTCTTCAGCGCTGTGAAGTTTGATTAAGCCCGTATTGCGATCGGGCGCCTCTATTGCTTGCATATAAATCACGACATCCTCCAACGTCTTTTTTTGACGTTATTGTGCCCATTCAACTACCATGCTTGGCATATAAATTCTAGCTTTCAAAAATTGTATCTGCTTGCTTGTCGTGTCTATAAGACTAAGTTAACAGGTAAAGATCTCTCCTGATTAGAAACGGATGCACATGTCTAACCCAAAACCATTAAACGTTACTGCCGCTGTCCTGCTTATTGGCGATGAAGTTCTCTCAGGGCGAACAAAAGATGCAAATTTAAGCCATATTGCTAATGTTCTTGGCGAAATCGGCATAAATGTCGCTGAAGCGCGTGTGGTTCAAGACGTTGAAGACCGAATTGTCGATGCCATTAATGCCCTTCGTAAAAACTATGATTATGTCTTTACAACAGGTGGGATTGGTCCGACCCACGATGATATTACAGCTGACTGCGTTGCTGCCGCTTTTGGGGTTGGGATTGGTCCTCATGAGGAAGCCTATCGTCGTCTTGAGGCGCATTATGCTCAGTCTGATGTTGAATTTAATGCCGCACGTCAACGTATGACGCGCATTCCTCATGGTGCAGAGCTTATTGACAACCCTGTCAGTGCAGCGCCTGGATTCTATATTGAAAATGTATTTGTTATGGCTGGTATTCCTAAAATCATGCAGGCCATGCTTGATGGTATTTTGTCAAAGCTTAAAGGTGGCGAACAAATGCGATCCGTGACGATTACAGGGAATGTTCCTGAAGGCACGATTGCTGATCGTATGGAAGCGCTTCAAAAAAATCATGATAATGTATCTATCGGACTTTACCCTTATTATATTGCTGGAAGCGCTGGTGTCAGTGTTGTTGCGCGGTCTACGGATCAAGATTTGTTGGATAAGCTGGCTCATGAAATTGCCAAACACATTCAGGATGTTGGTGGTGCAGTGGTTGAGCGGCCCGAGAAGTAAAGGGTTTTAGCTGCCTTAAACCCTTTAAAGAATATTAAACCCCTCTGTGTTGAAATATTACAAAACTTTAAGTTTTATTCATTTAAAAACTCTGACATTATTTAATTATTGAATTTAAAGGGGAGGCTATTATGTCAAAATTCACGAAATCAGCAGCTGTTTTGGCTGTTATCGCTGGTATGTCAGCACCAAGCGCATTTGCTCTAGATTCTAGTTTTGAAGCTATGTCACAGTCTGGAAACCATAAGTTTTACGTATGGTGCACAGGTAAAGACGATTACACAACATCACAAAGTGGTGCTGATGCTAAAGAAGCTCAAGCAGCTGTTGCTTCTAAAGCTGGTAAAAACTGCTGGCCAGTATGGCAAGGCCTAGACGGCTAATATTCGTCAGCTTTTAAAAGCGGTCTATATTTAAAACGGTAACCTTTGGGTTGCCGTTTTTTTATGGAGTTAATATGCGCTTATTAAAGGGTACATTTTTTGTTTGGTTGTGTCTGAGTGTGACTGGTTGTGGAGTTAGTATGAGTGATCGTTTGCAGGGTAAACCTTATCATCATATTGATGGCGGGTTTCGTAACCCCCCAAACAGCCCTGAACATGGATCATCTTTGACAGTGCGCCTGTCATTTTTCAGTAAAATGATCTGGCGAAACATCACGGGATATAGAGATAATATTCCGCCAGATTTTGCGTTGGAGAGTGAAGAAGTTCAATCCCAACTTGCTACGGCTGGTGACAATAGTGTGACCTGGGTCGGTCATGCCACATTTCTTGTAAAACTTGGTGACGTTAAGGTTTTGACAGACCCTATATTTTCAAAACGTGCTTCACCAGTGAGTTTTGCTGGTCCATCTCGCATTGTGCGCCCAGCTATTGAGCTGGATGATCTCATTGATATTGATGCCATTATTATCTCCCACTCGCATTATGACCACCTCGACCTTGAGTCATTGGCAAATTTACCAAATCCAGGGCGTGTGACTTTAATTGTCCCTCTGGGTTTGGGCGTTTATGCAAAGGATATGGGCTTTAAGGCTATAGTTGAACTCGACTGGTATGAGCGCACGCAGGTCAAAGGGGTTGAGGTCGCGGCCTATCCAGCCATTCATTGGTCGTCTCGAACCGGATTTGATAAAGATAAGACATTATGGATGTCCTATGCCATGAACGGCAATGGAGCAACAATTTATCATACAGGTGATACGGAAACACATCCGACCGTTTTTAAGGATATTGGAGCAGATATCGCTAAAAATTATGGAAAATGTGATTTGGGCTTAATGAGTGTTGGTGCCTACAATCCACGCCCCATGATGCGGGGGGCTCATATGGATCCCGAGGGTGGTGTTCAAGTCGGGCTTGATGTTGGGTGCAATGCTATGGTGCCCATGCATTGGGGGACATTTATGCTTTCTTTTGAGCCTTTTCTTGAGCCTATGGCGCGCTTTAAGGTTGCTGCAGGAAATAAAGCGCAAATTTTACGCATTGGAGAAACATTTACCGTAGAGGCAAAATAAAACCCGTGTTATAAGCCAGCCAATGGCCCCGTGGCGGAAGTGGTAGACGCAGCAGACTTAAAATCTGTGTCCTAACAGGAGTGCCGGTTCAAGTCCGGCCGGGGCCACCATATCTTTCACCTTATAAAGGTGAATAGTGGTGGTTAGCAGCCTCATAAACTTCTTTATTTATCATAATGGATATTCATTTGTTCGACGGGCTTATGTGTCTATCGGCTCATAGAATGTCGTGAATTGATTAGTTTAACGAAGATAGAAAACGACTCGCATCGCGTGCGGACTGCTCTGGAATTTCGTCCATGGCCATATGTCCGGCATTGTCATATATAATGAGTTCGCTTCCCACAATGATTTTCTGCATTCGCTCGCCATATTTTGGTTTGATCAATGTGTCATGGCGACCCCATAAAATCAGTGTTGGTGCTGTGATCATACTAATTTGGTCTTCAACAGATCCACGTGTGTCATAACCTTGAAAGCGCTTGAGGTTTGCGTCTCGTGTACCCTCCATGCGCTGCATTTCCCAATAAAGATCGACGCGTTCATCTGTGACATATGTGTCGGGATCCGCGACAATCTTTTTGATTGTGTCTTCGATGATAAAACGAGGTGTTACCCGCCTTAGAATTTCGCGGCCCATTTCAGATTGAGCAAGCTTAAAAGCTCCAACGCTTCCCTTATCATCTGCGTCTCGCCGCATACCTGCGGATGATATTAATATTAAGCCTTTAACAAGCTCTGGCTTGCGCAGGGCAACTTCGAGGCTCACATACCCACCCATTGAATTGCCAGCAAGTACAACATTTTCTAGGCTCAACCGTTCGGCAAACTCTATGATAAATGCTCCCATTTCGTCGGGCTGATAACTTGTGTTTTTCATAGCGCCAGTAAGACCGTGTCCTGGCAGATCAAGGCTGATGAGCCGGTAATCATTTTTCAAAAGCTTAACCCAGGGTTCCCATGTTTGCAAAGATGCGTTGGAGCCATGAATAAGAATAATTGGCTGTGCTGATGGATTGCCCTCGTCTCTATAATGAACCTTATCCCCATTGTCCCAATTTAGAAAAACGGATGCGTCATTCGCATAACGTTGTGCCATGACCTCGCGGGGGATATCTGGTGTCGTCAAAAAGAAAACTCCAGCGGTCACAAGGCTTGCAAGAGCGGAAATAAGCACGGTGATACGAATAAATGATTTTTGCATAACAGGTCTCTACGCGAATGATATTAACAATACAAACTCTTTGTCTTTTGTGTGTAGGCATTAGGATGTCATAGATGGTGAATGCCCATTAGGTTTTATAGAGGGCAAAGTCGTGTAAATGACTGCGAGTTCAAAGATGGTTTTTCACGTGCTTGCGTGACACGCAGTGCCAGTAAAAAATTAGCTACAAATCGCACCGTTAGGCTTTGACTTGGTGGTTCCTAATTTTGAATTGAAGCGATAACGTGTTGAACAATAAGGGCACACAATATCGTCTTCATCACCCATTTCAAGGAAAATATGAGGGTGATCATAGGGCTCATTTGCGCCAATACATTCAAATGCGCGAACACCAACGAAAATTTCATCTACGCCCTTATCATTTGCAACTTTGATAATATGATTGTCAGCCATCTATTCACTCCTAAGCTTGCATACTTCTTACCCAAGCTAACTTCCGCATGCAAATGGTTTTGTATATTTAGCAGCACCCACATCCACCTAAGCTGGGGTCACCATCGTGATGATAGGCTTGCATTAAGGAGGCGGCTGATTCTTTTGCCGTCTTGTTGAATTTTTCATGGGCATCGGCGCGCAAATCTTTATCACAGATCACATCGATTGCGGTCATTGCTAATGCTTTGGCGCCATCAAGAACAGCTTGGTCACCTTTAGGCGAGGCGGCATGGCGGGCAAATTCAGGATTATGAATAACGACGCCAGGTGGTGCGCAGGCGATCATAGGGTGAATGGACGGGATGCGATGGCTGATATTACCCATATCTGTAGATCCGCCACCCATTTTGCGGGCTTTCTCTATATCTAAAAAACCCCGTCCAATGCTCTCAGCATTTTGTTTATAGCGCTCAGCAATTGACCAACTATCCTTAATTTCGAGATAGTCCGCTAGAGCCCAATCAATCTTAACGTCACATCCTGTTGCAAGGGCGCCAGCTTCGAAGCAATTTTTAACGCGTTTTTTTAGATCTGCGAGCGCAATGCCATTGGCGGCGCGAACATAGAATGTCCCGCAGGCGCGGTCGGGCACGATATTGGGGGCGAGGCCTGACTCCGTAAAAATACCGTGGATTCGCTCGGACGCACGAATATGTTGTCGAAGTTGAGCAATAGATTGATAAGCCGTGACCAAAGCATCAAGCGCGTTAATGCCCTCTGATGGCATCGCTGAAGCGTGCGCAGATTTCCCCGTATATGTTACACGCACTTCATTGACAGCGAGGCTAGGCATCGTGATGAGATCATAGCCAGCAGGATGTACCATCATCGCTGCATCGAGGTGATCAAATGCATGTTGACGCGCCATGATCTCTTTACCATTTCCAGTTTCCTCAGCGGGGGTGCCAAGGTAACGTACCCGACCAGGAAGGGCATTGCCAAGCTTTGCGAGGGCGAGAGCTGCCCCCAAGCCAGATGTTGCAATGATATTATGACCGCAGGCATGGCCGATGCCGGGTAAGGCATCATATTCTGATAAAATACCAACAATGGGTGCCCCAGCGCCAAATTCACTTATAAACGCTGTGTCCAAACCGCAAGCGCCTCGCTCGACGTGGAGACCTTCGCTCTCCACCAAGTCCGTTAAAAGATCGTGCGCATAGTGTTCTTGAAACGCAATCTCTGGATTGGCATGAATATCATGGCTCGCCTTAATCAACATCGGAGCCATAGCATCAATGGCATCTTTTACATGTGCTTTTAGCGTTTCTATTTGGGTCATGTTTGGCTCTCAAATGGTTACTTGGTGACGCGGTTATTGCTGCATTTGCATTTTGGTGGGCATGCCGAGCAACATCCCGCCATCAACAACCAGATGTTGACCCGTGACATGGTGGCTCGATTCATGGCCGAAAAATACAATTGGTCCTGCTATGTCCTCAGCTGAAGCAGCGTGCCCAGATGGCGTGACTTTTTTTTGTCCTTCAACAATTTTATTAAAGCCTTCTTCGCCAAATACATTTCTGAACCAATCGGTTCCAACAAAGCCTGGGCAAACAGAATTGACACGAATACCCTCAGGCCCCAAGGCGCGCGCTAACCCAAGTGTTAAGCTGTTGAGAGCCCCTTTGGAAGCAACATAAGCTAGAGAAGAGCCAACTCCGCGCACGCCAGCAACTGATGCGATGTTGACAATTGACCCCCCTTGTTTTGCTAAATAAGGGCGTGCAAGTTTTATAATTTCAAATGGGCCGATGAGGTTGAGCTTGTATATATTGTCAAAATCATCTGGGTTTAGCCCGTCTAGGTTGCTGTGGTCGACAAATTTTGTGGTGCCGGCATTGTTAACCAGCACATCGATGGTGCCCCATTTTTCTATGGTACAGTCTATGAGGTTTTTGCGTCCTTCATCGGTCGACATGTCTGCTTGAACAACAATGGCCTCGCCACCTAAATCATCGCATTCTTTTGCGACTGCATGTGCAGCTTTCTCGTTGGAGGCATAGTTAATAACGACGCGAGCGCCGCCAGCGGCAAAGCCACGTGCTGCAGCAGCTCCAATGCCTGCCGATGATCCCGTGATAACAACCACTTTTCCTGTAAAATCTAGTGCCATGAATGTCTCCTTTTTATTTGTTAATTTATTTTTTACTTGCCTTTGAACATAGGTGCTCGCTTTTCTTTGAAAGCAATACGGCCTTCGGCATAGTCTTCACTACTCAGGCAGTTAAGCGCAAAATGATGCATTGCCTCTAAATCACCCATTGGCCCCTGATCAATGCTAAACTTGGCAGCCTGCAAACTCAATGGTGCGTTAGAACATAATTGTTCACAATATTGGGCGAGTTTTTCCTCAAACTCAGCAATTGAGAATAGGCGGTTAATAAGCCGTTTTTCGAGTGCGGTCGTTGCATTAAAGCGTTCAGCAGAAAAAACAATATCTTTAGCGGTTGCTGAGCCGACAATGCTGGATAAGCGATGGATGGCTTGCGTCGGGTAAGAAAGCCCGAGACGGCCAGCGGGTATGCCAAATGTGCTATCTTCGCTGGCCAATCTGATGTCGCAGGCAAGTGCCAACCCAAGCCCACCTCCAATGCAATACCCTCGAATAGCAGCAATTGTAGGAAACGGGCAGGCTGAAATTGCTTCAAAAGCATTAACCGTTGCCATATCATATTCCATTCCTGAGGGACCAGAAAAAGCATCATCGAACTCAGAAATATCTGCGCCAGCAATAAAAGCTTTTTCACCTGCACCTCGAATAAGAACAAGACGTATATCTGTCAATTCCGCTATTTTAGACATTAACGACGGGATGGCCTCCCAAGCTTCTCGCGTCATAATATTATGCCGTGCTTCATTGTTAATAATGATGGTTACGATATGCTGTGATTGCTCCGCATTAATAAGGTCGCAGTTGGTTTCAAGACAAGGCATTTGGGGGTGTCCTTTATTGCGTTCTAAAGAAATCAGCTACATCAGAAAATGCGCTGGGGTCTTGGGTCATAAAAAGGTGGCCGCCATTATAAAAGTTTAACTGGGCGTTTTGAATGCGTGAAGCCATCTTTTTCATGCTACTCGGTTTGGCAATATCATCATATGTGCCGCCGCCAAGAAAAACTGGACACTTTATTTGCTTGAGCCTATCCCAACAGTCATGATGCGACCGCGCTTCCAGTTGCTTTGCGTATCCATGGAGATAATTTTCTTCATGGTTATAGGCGTCACGATTCGCATGCGCTTTAAGAACTTCATATTGTTCTGGGTGCTGTGAAATCCAATCATCAGTGATGCGATTATCGTTAAGCTTAATTGAAGTTCGTGCTCTTTCGTCGGGATTAAGCTTTGCAAGTTCATGAAGTGGGTAGGATGAGCCTCCGGCACCCCCAGGTGACGTGCAGAAAAGTGCTAGCGCTTTAATGCAATCTGGGTAGCGGATAGCAAGCTCTTGAGCAACCATTCCTCCAAATGAAATACCTAAAACAAAGGTAGGACCTAAAAATAGTTCTGTCATTAAAGCTGCGGCGTCGTCAGCATAATCAGACATTTTATATATGCCATCAGGTTTGCTTGTTTGCCCCAGGCCGCGTTGGTCATAACTTGTGACGCGAAATGATTTTGAAAGTGGTGTGTCCATGACATTTGGACGAAAACGAAGGTCGCCGCCCGAACCATTTAGAATAAGGCAGTTATCCCCGGCACCGTTTTGTTCATAATACACTTTGAGATTGTTGACCGTAATGTATGTCATAATTTGCCTTAGTTTAAATTTCCGTTTTTTTGTTGCATCGCGACTGTCTGGACTTAAGCACAGTAGCCGATTATGGTGTAGTCTGAAATATAGATCATTCTTATCGGCCAGAATTGAGGGATTATGAGCCAAATACCAGATATAAACGATGGCGCCGATGGTGATGGTGTGTGGAATCATCTGGTTTCTGAAGCCCTGAGCGTTTCCACTGATGAGCCACTTTTAGCAGAATTTATGAATCGCGTTATTTTGAGTCATAAAAGTTTAGAACAGTCCTCGGCGCTGCACCTTGCACTTAAGCTTGGTAATGACGAGATGTCATCAGATGGTTTGCGTATGCTATTTGAAGATACGTTTTTAAATAATCCGGGAATTGGAAACGCTATGCGGGCGGATGTTCTAGCTATTGTAGAGCGTGATCCTGCCTGCCAAAGTTATTTGGATGCCGTTCTCTATTATAAAGGATTTATGGCCTTACAGTCTTATCGTGCAGCTCATGCACTCTATAAGAATGGTCGGCGCTCAATCGCGATGTATATTCATAATCGTGCCTCAGAGGTGTTTCAAGTAGACATTCACCCCGCTGCGATTGTTGGCCGCGGAGTTTTGATCGACCACGCGACGGGTGTCGTGATTGGCGAGACGTCAGTTGTTGGTAATAATGTTTCTATGCTCCACAGTGTAACGCTTGGGGGGAATGGCAAAGAAAAAGGGGATCGTCACCCCAAAATTGGAGATGGTGTTTTAATTTCTGCCGGCGCGAAAGTTCTTGGCAATATTAAAGTAGGTGAATGCTCTAAAATTGGAAGTGGAAGTGTTGTCTTGCAAGACATCCCATCTTTCAGTACCGCGGTTGGTGTGCCGGCACAAGTTGTCGGTTCGGTCTCGACAAATGAGCCATCACGGCTTATGGATCACCGTATTGAGAATGAATAGCTGATTTGGTAATAAACAAGGGCGTTGCTTTTGCTTAGAAGTTGGTTGGCGGAATAAGGACATAATTATGAATAATGATGAGATCTTGCGCGTTCAAGCGTTTATGCGATTAAAGTTTGAAAATGAAAAATTGACGCTTAAACGCGGTGCTAAAGACGATATGGTTGAAGTCTATTTAACCGATGAATTTATTGGTACATTATTCAGAGATGAGGATGAAGGTGAGGTATCTTATGACTTCAATATGGCAATCCTCGAGTTTGATTTGCCAACAGTTTAAACCCAGTATTTTTTATAAATGTGGTTAATTTCAAAGTCTTTGGAGTATACCACCCGTTTATTTGCGTGCGTCAGCTCTAAACTGACTTAATTTCTGTGATAGGCGTTGATTTATATCTTCCCACTCTTTGAGGTGCTGTTCGGAAAAACGGAAAATGGCTTGTGCGGTAGTTCCGATGCGCAAACGACCGGTGCACCAAGCCCCATGATTTAAGCTCCGAGAACAGATATAAAAAGGACTTTTTTGAGAATCATCGACACGCAATATTGTTTCATAAAATGTTGCATTGGCATACATGCTATCTTTTGCAAAGAAGCTCTTTTTTAAACCTGTTCTTGCATCAAGCCCACCTCCGCTTGCGCTTTTAGAGAGGATTGGCCGATAAACATCATCGATAAGCTTGTTGGGTGTCATATTATGTTCGATGCGCGTAATTGTGATGAGAAGCAAGTCAGATGATAGTGCGCTACTTTCAAATGCCTCTGATTGGTTGCTTGTATAGCCATTGAGATCTGGCAAAAGGGCATGAAGTTCAACATTATCTCGTTTTGAGCCGCGTCTGTCGCGTCCGTATCGGGTATAATTTGATGGTATAGCAAGCAATGTGCTGCTTACTTCAAGGTTAATAGCCCGCGTACTCGTTGTCGGAGAAACGATATCGCCAGATATGTCTTTCCAGGTCGGTCCAAAGAAAAAGAATAATGCGCCGCCAAGCCCAATGAGTAGCGTTATTGCAAAAATAGCAATAACGCGCCAAATAGGCCATTCTTCCTCGGTCACATTCGATGAAAGGTAGCGCTTAAACATTATTCTCAATTACTTTCCTAAAAGAGTAGATTTTTATTCAAAATTTCTCCACGATGAATACACGTTTCATACCCATAAATCAAAAGGGAAACACATGACTTTATATCAATTAGGTGATCGCCAACCTCAATTGCCAGCATCTGGCCAGGCTTGGGTGGCGGATAATGCGCATCTTATTGGGGACATTGTATTAGAGGAAAATGCGAGCGTCTGGTTTGGTGCTACGCTGCGCGGAGATAATGAGCGCATTACCATTGGTGAAAATTCGAATGTTCAGGATGGCTCTGTCTGTCATACGGATATGGGATATCCGCTCACCTTGGGCAGGCACGTCACAATTGGGCATATGGCGATGTTGCATGGGTGCACTATAGGCGATTGCACTCTGATCGGTATTGGTGCAACTGTTTTAAACGGTGCTAAAATCGGACGAAACTGCCTTATTGGCGCACATGCGCTCATTGGTGAGGGTAAGGAAATACCGGATAATTCTATGGTGCTTGGCATGCCAGGTAAAATCATTCGTACTCTAGATGTAAATAATGAGAAATTAATGACGGCGATGGCCGAACATTATGTAGAGAATTGGCAAAGATATAAGAAAGAACTGCGTGTTCTCTAAGTGAAATCGTTTAAAAGTTAGGAGTGTCATGTGACTATTCAAAAAGAAGCTGATTACATTATTGTTGGTGCTGGTAGCGCTGGCTGCGTCTTGGCCGCGCGCTTGTCTGAAGCCCAAGATAAAACAGTGATCATACTCGAAGCAGGTGGCAAAGATAAAAGTCTGTTTATTCATATGCCTGCTGGTTACTCGCAGCTGGTTCCCGAAAAAAATGATCATAATTATGGTTTCGAAACCGAGCCCGACCCCAATGTTGGCAACAGAAAATTATTTTGGCCACGCGGGCGCGGGTGGGGTGGTTCCTCAAGTATAAATGCAATGGTTTATATTCGCGGGCATTCATGGGACTTTGACCATTGGAACCAGCTTGGCAACCAAGGTTGGTCTTATGCGAGTGTTTTGCCTTATTTTAAGAAGGCTGAATCATTTGCTGGTGATGGTGATGAAGGATTTCATGGTCATGACGGCCCACTTCAAGTTAAAAAGTCTGATCGCCAAAATGATATATTGCTGGATAAGTTTGTAGAAGCTGGCGTGCAAGCGGGCTTTCCGGCAACAAACGATTTCAATGGCCGGCAACAAGAAGGCTTTGCGCGTTACGAACATACAATTAAAGACGCGAGAAGATCGAGTGCCGCTCAAGCCTATTTGCATCCTGCTTTAAAAAGAAAGAACCTTGAAACGATTACCGATGTGAGTGTTGATAAAGTTATTTTTGAGGGCAATAAGGCTGTTGGCGTTGAGGTTGTTATTGGTGGTCAACGCCAAAAAATAATGGCGCGACGGGAGGTTATCTTATCTGCGGGTGCTATCAACTCGCCACAAATTTTAATGCGGAGCGGTGTCGGTGACCCCGATGATATAACTCCTTATGGGATCAATATGGTCCATGCGCTCAAGGGCGTGGGTAAAAATCTGCAAGACCATTATGGTGTTGTTAGCCAATATGAGTCTACCCAACCAGTCACCCTGCATCGCTCAGCAGTATGGTGGCGCCAACAGCTTGCAGGTATTCAATACCTTCTCTTTGGAAAAGGTGATGCGAGCTATCCGCCAACAGCGGGCGGTGCCTTTATCAAATCCCA
>CBFHLW010000014.1:0-23084 GCA_965656805.1 Alphaproteobacteria bacterium | reverse complement strand
GTCTGCAGCCGAACCCTTGTCTTTGTATCGTGCAAGGATGTCTGCCCCCGTCCTGCCGGCGATTACCTCGGAGCTATTAAACGGGAAATCATGGGCAACGAATGTTGTTGGTTGAGACAATGCGTCAAGCGTGGTTTTAAATGTTCCGCCATGAGCAAAGCTGCGCATAAGGCGTGTTTTTTGCCTTTGCTGCAAATTAAGATCATTTAACAAAGCGGCAAACAAAGCGAGATCATTGATGTATATTTCAAAACGTTTAACCCCCTCCGCATTAATCGCATCGATCATGTGAGAGACAATTTCGATTTCATCTTCCAGTTTTTTTTCGCCATTAAGAATTTCGATGCCGATTTGTGAAAATTCTTCTGGTTTGCCTGCCCCGCGAGGTTGATAACGAAAAGCTGTTCCGCTGTAACATAGGCGGGTTTGGTCTAACTGGTTTGTTTCTATAAAACTCATAGCTGTTGGAATGGTGAGGTCTGGCCGCAAGCAGAGTGTTTCTCCGCGCGGATCTTCAAATGT
The DNA here is from genome assembly GCA_965656805.1 of Alphaproteobacteria bacterium. GTDB lineage: Bacteria > Pseudomonadota > Alphaproteobacteria > RS24 > RS24 > JAYODZ01. Next base: position 22,562 of record CBFHLW010000014.1, on the reverse strand, counting down.
AAATAATCGTCGGCGCATTTCCTCACCCAGTAAGTCCACGAAGGGGTCGGCGGGTTGTAATATGCTCGTATCGCATTGGCTAAATCCTGAGGCTTTGAATAATGCCAAAACAGCATTATCGCGCGTGTTATTGAGCGGCGTCTGGCGTCGCCAAATCTGATCTGGTTCTTGCATCGGAACACCGAAAACCGATGGTGAGACCTTCAAGGCCTGTATTTCACATTGTCGTGCTAAAATAAAAGCCGCGCGAGCCGGAAACCCCTTTTTTCGATAGTTCGAAATGGCAGAGGGCCCAACATTTAGCAATTTTGCCACGGTTTGGGTTCCACCTAATGCGTCAATGACTTGTGAGCTTGTTGTTAACATCACATACCTCCTTATCAAAAAATACACATTTTTTGAATTTAATTCAATATTTTATTTAAATATTCATAAAAAATGAATTTTAAAATGTGATTATTGATAAAAATTAAAAGAAATTTGTTATAATATTCAAATTCTGTGTGAATAGTTAAGAGTGACGCTTTCTTCCAATAATTGAGAAAATACGACCATCGGCGACAATGAGAGATAGTCCAATGATAATTGTGCCTAGAATTTGTAGATCAGACATTGTTTCATGCAAGATGATGGTGCCAAGGGAAATGGCTGATACGGGCACCATGAGTGTAACAAAAACCAAGTTGGTCGCGCTTGTGAGGGTTAAAATATAGAAGTATATCGCATAAGCGATTGCTGAGCTTAGGATAGCCATGCCTATTATGGCCATAATTTCTAAGTTATTTGGTGTTGCAAAGGAAAATAAGTCGCCACTGAGGGCGGCCATTGGGATTAGGAAAATATTGGCACTAAGGAGCTGACCTGCAGCCATGATTTTGTAATCATATCCATGAATCACCTGTGTTTTCCCATAGATACTGGCCAAAGCATAGCATGTCGTGCTTGCAATGCAGAATGCATAGCCAGTTAAACTTCCCCAATTTTCGGGGACCTTTCCATTTGTGGCGATGATTGAAAGGCCAATCAATCCGATCAGACCTGCAATCAGTTTAGCGAAATTGCCCTGGTGATCGCGAAGCAAGAGAAAAGAGAAGAATATGGTCATTATTGGCGTTAATCCGTTAAGAACCGATGCGATGCTGGAGGATAAATATGTTTGGGCAGTGGCGTTAAGGCTCGCGCCTAAGGTAATATTCAGCAGACCAAGCATCATAACGCTTGACCAAAAACGCGGATTTTTGGGGAAGCGAAATCCCATAAAATGACAAACGGCGTAAAGGGTGATGCCGCCAATTGTGGTGCGCATAAGGCTGATTTGAAGTGGGTTATAATGTGCCACTAATATTTGAGTAAAGAAGAAGCTGGCGCCAAAGAGAAGAGAAAGTAGGCAAATAAACGCCCAGACACGGTTTGTCATGATCATTTGTTACCTCTAGCAGCTCGGTTGTAATGGTTGCAAAGAATGATGTGTGAGACAAATAAAAAAGATGAAACAAATGAAAAATAAACTTCAGTTTGTGGCGTTATCACATCAGCGCTTTATGAGGCCACTATCTGGATTTATTGCCCTATTTTTATCAAAATACAATCAAACGCGTGCGCAAACGCCCAAACCTTAATCCGGCTTGTTCAGCAACTTTTTAATCTCTGCAACAATATCATTCTTATTCACTTCGTGTTGTGAATGCTGGGATTCGCGCCATTCTGTGTTATCGGATATTTCCGCTGCCTTAGATGCGCCGAGCTCAAGATCTTTGACGGTGACAACGCCACGTGCGCGCTCATCCTCGCCTTCAATAATGACAAATTTTGCACCTCTTGTATCGGCGTAACGTAATTGGGGTTTCATGCCGCTATCCCCCATATACATTTCAGCGCGTAATCCTGCTTGGCGCAAGGATTGAACCATCTGTGCTGTCTGAGTTCGGTAATCGCGGTCCATGACCAATACAACTATGAGAGGATCATTCTCATGTTTTGAAAACGTCCCGCGCATGCTGAGGGCGGCTGCTAAGCGACTGACACCGATTGAAATACCTGTTGCCGGCACCTCAATGCCTTTAAAGCGTTTGACCAGATCATTATATCGACCGCCGCCTCCAACGGAGCCAAAGCGGGCAATTTCACCCTCATCATTCAGAGCCTCAAAAGTGAGTTCCACCTCAAAAACCGGACCTGTATAATAACCAAGGCCTCTTACGACGGAGGGGTCAAAGGTGATCTGCTCATCACCATACCCTAGTGCTGTGAAGAGGCTGTTCATCTCTCGTAATTCTGAGACGCCTTCTTGGCCACATGCGATATCGCCAATGATGTTTTCAATGGCAGTGAGCGTCGCTTGGCGACTGTCTTGCTGTGCATTCAAAAATGCACAGACCGTATCAATGGCTGCCGATGTTAAGCCTGCACCTTTTGTAAAATCCCCGCTCTCATCTTTACGCCCATCACCCAAAAGGGCTCGCACGCCGGCTTCACCTAAACGGTCAAGTTTGTCCATTGCGCGCAATATTGTGAGGCGTCGGTTATCATAATCTTCGTCGTCGCGATGTAAGCCAGTCATTTCCAAAACGGCATCAAGAATCTTACGATCGTTAATACGGACGACAAAATCTTCAGGTTTTAAGCCTAAGGCTCTCATGCAGTCAGCTGCCATCATGCAAATTTCGGCGTCTGCCATGGCGCTGGCCGCCCCGACTGTATCGGCGTCCATTTGCATGAATTGGCGGTAGCGGCCTGGGCCTGGTTTCTCGTTGCGAAATACATAGCCAGATTGATAGCGCCGCAAAGGTTTTGGCAAGCGTTCATAATGTTCTGATACGTAACGTGCCAAGGGTGCTGTTAGATCATAGCGCAGGCTCAACCATTGAGCGTCATCATCTTCGAGCGCAAAGACACCTTCATTTGGCCGTTCAGCATCAGGCAAAAATTTACCGAGTGCATCCGCATACTCAAAAGCCGGTGTGTCGAGATTATCAAACCCATATTGAGCGTAAACTTTAGCGATGGTGTCGAGCATGGCATTTTGAAGTGCGAGTTCTTCACCCGCAATATCGCGAAAGCCTCGGGCAACCCGCGCTTTTGGTTTGAATTTCTTTTGTTTCTTTTCGCGTTTTTCTGACATGGCTTTGGTCTATCGGAAACTGAGTTTTCTTTCAAGCAATGAAATGCGGCCTTTATAAGCCAAATGGTGATAGGCCGCGGACATGGGCATCGAGCATTAATTGGCGATTGACTGATGGGGTTGCGCGTTGATTGCAGTTATCTCTGTCGCATAATCGGCAATTAACCCCAATTGGAGTATCTGCATCGGGGTTCTCAAAATTCAGTCCACGTGAATATATCAAGCGCCCTGCATGCGTAATTTCACATCCCAAACCGACGGCAAATTGATTGTCTGGTACACCAAACCCCGAATTGTCTCGGCTTACAGTGCGGGCGATAGAAAAATAGCGCGTGCCATCCTCCATTTGGACAATTTGTGTGGTGATTTTGCCCGGAATGCGAAACGCATCATGGACATGCCAACGCGGGCACGTACCGCCAAATCGTGCAAAGTGAAATCCGCCTGCTGAGAAACGTTTTGATATATTGCCCGCATTATCTACGCGAATGAGGAAAAACGGAATGCCGCGCGCGCCTGCGCGTTGCAGTGTGGTGAGGCGGTGGCACACTTGTTCAAAGCTTGCTCCAAAACGCCGACTGAGAAGGGTAATGTCGTAATTGGTTGCTTCGGCGGTCTCGAGCATAGCGCCATAAGGCATTAATGTGGCTGCCGCAAAATAATTGGCTAATGAGATCCGCGCCACCAGCTTGGCCTCGTCGGAATGCAACCCTGAAGCGTCGATAATGGCGTCTATATCATTTAAGCGCTCAAAATAGCCTAGTTGATAGGCAAGCTGAAAAGAGCGACCAGGTTGATCGAGCGATTCGGACAAAAACATTGTTTGGCGATGGCGGTCATATCGGCGCAATGTGTTGCCCATAACCGATTGCGGTACGATGCGTGTGCGCACATGGAATTTTTCCTCTAGGCGCAGGCGAAGAGCAATATAAGGTTCATCATGCGTGGCAATGGATTCTTTATAGAGCGTTTCAGCGGCTGCATCGAGTGCTGGAAAGTGGTTACTTTGCTGGTTAATGAAGTCGCGGACTTCTTCCATGGCTAAGAGAGCATCTGTGCCCTCAGTATTGGGGCTGTCGGCTAAGCGTTCTGCAAGCATGGTCTTGGTGGAGGTTGCCTCTTGATAGGCACGGTATAGGCGTGAAATGGCATCAACGGCAATTGGGCTTGCGGCCGCTATATCCTTCATTTCATTTTTGCTAATGGGTGAATCGCGAAACATGGGATCGAGGAATACTTCATGTAATTGGGCTTGGGCGCGGGCTTCTTCATCACCAGCCAGCCCGCGAGGGTCAATATCAAAAACATCAACAAGTTGCAGGAGAATCTGGGCTGAAATCGGTCTTTGATCGCGCTCGATGAGATTGAGATAGCTTGTAGAGATCCCGAGCGCCTCTGCCATTGCGGCTTGGGTGAGGGCAAGCTCACGCCGCAAGCGGCGCACACGTGCCCCTGCAAATAGTTTTCGTTCAACCAGTTTTTTTTCACCCATGGTCATAAAGTTCCACTCTCTCAATGGCTTAGAGGATAATATAAAAAATAAAAGTTTACAAGGTTTACATAATATACAAACTAATACTGAAAATTTGTAAAGTTTTTTACTTTAATTTTTTCAATCGTTTAATCATGTCTCGACAAAATAATGTGTGCTGTGTATGAGTCGCCTCATCCAATAACCTCCTAAGATGTAAAGGTGAAACTATGTCAAATTATCTACAGCAAGTAGAAGCTGCTAAAAAAGAAATTACCAGCAATGGTAGCGCTTGGGCCGCTATTAATCCTGAATACGTTGTTCGCATGCGTTTGCAGAACCGTTTTAAAACAGGCCTCGATATCGCAAAATTTACTGCAGATATTATGCGCAAAGATATGGCTGCTTATGATGCCAACAACGCAGATTACACACAGTCTTTGGGTTGCTGGCATGGTTTTACAGCTCAACAAATGATGATGGCTGTTAAGCGTCACCGCAAAACTGTCGATAAATCATATGTTTATTTGAGTGGCTGGATGGTTGCCGCTCTTCGTTCGGATTTTGGTCCCCTTCCTGACCAAAGTATGCACGAGAAAACCACTGTGCCAAATCTTATCAACGAGATTTACACATTCTTAAAACAAGCGGATGCCCGAGAATTGCGTCATATATTTGTCGAGCTCGATGAAGCCCGCAAAAATGGTGGTGATGTAGATGCCGTTCTTGCCAAAATTGATAATTTTGAGACGCATGTTGTGCCGATTATTGCTGATATCGATGCCGGTTTTGGTAACGAAGAAGCAACATATTTGCTCGCAAAGAAAATGATCGAAGCGGGGGCATGCTGTATCCAAATTGAAAATCAGGTTTCTGATGCCAAGCAGTGCGGTCACCAGGATGGTAAAGTGACTGTGCCACATGAAGACTTCTTGTCAAAAATCAATGCTGTTCGTTATGCATTCATGGAAATGGGTGTTGAGAATGGTATTATCGTAGCACGTACAGATTCACTCGGTGCTGGCCTAACACAAAAAGTACCAGTAGCTCGTCAAGCAGGCGATCTTGCAACTCAGTATAATTCTTTCCTTAAAGTAGAGCCTGTATCAGACCCAGCAAACCTTAAAGATGGTGATATGGCGTTTATGCAAGACGGCAAACTTGTTCAACCTGTACGCTTAGCGAACGGTCTTTATGCCTTTAAAGACAATACGGGCGAAGATCGGGTTGTGCTTGACTGTATTACAAGCCTTCAAAACGGGGCTGACCTGTTGTGGATTGAAACTGAGCGTCCACATGTTGGTCAAATTGCTGGCATGGTTAATCGCGTTCGCGAAAGCATTCCAAACGCAAAATTGGTTTACAACAACTCACCAAGCTTTAACTGGACACTGTCATTCCGCGAGCAAGTCTATGCTGAATGGAAGTCAGAAGGAAAAGATGTTTCTGCTTACCCAGATCCAGCGAGCACGCCACGTGGCCTTATGGATGTTCAGTTCGACAGCAGCGAGCTTGCCGCTAAAGCTGATGAATATATCCAAAACTTCCAGAAAGATGCTGCACGTGATGCCGGTATCTTCCATCACTTGATTACCTTGCCGACATATCACGAAACAGCACTTGGTACCGATATCTTGTCTGAAGGTTACTTCGGTGATCTCGGCATGTTGGCTTATGTTCGTGATATTCAGCGTCAAGAAATTCGTCGTGAACAAGCTTCTGTTAAGCACCAAGATTTGGCAGGTTCCAACATTGGTGATGACCACAAAGAATACTTCTCAGGTGACAATGCGCTTCTCGCTTCTGGAGAAGACAACACGATGAATCAATTCTAAGTAGACGCTAAACACAGTTTAGCTTCTGAGTTTTGAGTATTGAGGCCCGCGATGTTATTGCATCGCGGGCTTCGCTTTGATTGGAAAAATGAATGACATATGCAGTAACGGATATCTCGGATAAGTTTGGCGCAGCCTTACGTTATCCGGCCCCTATTTTTCAAGACTTTGGTGGGTCGACGCGCTTTTTTGGGCAGGTGAAAACATTGTCTACATTTGAAGATAATTCACTTTTACGTCAATGTGTTGAAACCCCTGGCCGTGGCATGGTGCTTGTTGTCGACGGCGGCGGATCTCCCAATTGTGCTTTATTTGGTGGAAATCTTGCCAAGCTCGCAGCTGAAAATGGATGGGCAGGTATTATTATTCATGGTTATGTCCGCGATCGTCTCGAATTACAGGCGGAGGCTGTCGGCATTAAAGCCCTTGGCACTCATCCAAGAAAGTCTGAGAAACGCGAATTAGGCATTTTGGATATTGGGCTTAACTTTGCAGGTATACGCATCAATCCCCAGGATTGGGTTTATGCCGATGAAGATGGCATGGTCTTTTCTGATCGTCCGCTTGAACTCTAACGATCCTAGATCGTTCAGTTGCCTTTAACTATTTCTACTCAAAGTGTTAGGAGCGGGTGAAGAGCGGTCTTTAAATGTGCGTGATGAGCATATATCCAAGGCTACCCATTGCGCCAAATCGAATGACATTATCGATGAGGATGTCATCTTTATTTAGGGTGCGTTTCATCCATGCGAGACCCAGCGTGATAATGATAATGAGCAAAACCAAGGCGAATAGGCCCGAAGAGAATTGAGCAATACTGGTAACCAAGAGTTTTTCGGCAAATACCTCATGCGCCTGTGATAAACTTTGAAGACTGAGGCCCGCACCTAAGCCGATCAATAAAGAAAAACTCATCGCGTTTATATGACGCGTGCTCATATAGATAATACCTTGGGTTACAAAAAAGAGAATGAGCCCAGCCCAAAAGGCCATGGAAAGCGCACTTAAGACGGGAAGGGATGTTGCCATTAAGGCGAATATTAAAATAGCCGCCCCAAAGTAAAGCCAAGACCAGTGGCGCGATAACGCGGTGATTGAGCTATATAATAAAAGTGCCAGACATATAATTGTCACAGCGATTATCGCGTGTAATTTATCAATATGAACTGTTGGGACAATGCTTAAGGCAAGAGCATAGCCCAAAATAAGGCCCGCATATAAACCAGAGCGGTTAGGTTTGCGATAAATATAGAGGCTAAAAATACTTAAAATCACAAGCGCATTGCTCCAGGTGCCAGCCCAACCCGTCTTTAGCCCAAGCCAAATATGGGCGCCGAGCAATCCATCAATGGTCAAAGTGCCCATATCCCCTTGACTAATAATGGCTTTATGAATGTCTTGAGTGAGCGTGAACTGGGTTTCTTGAGCAAACACACCCCGGTTTATTGAAATCCTGTGTGGTTGTTTGAGTAAGGGGTCTGAAATAGTAATAGGCGTTCGCGCATTCCCGCATGTCCAGATTAATGTCACAATTGTGTAATCTGGCATGGTTTGCTTTATATTTTGGCCTGTTGCGCAGCTACGATTCATTTGTTCAACTGAAATATTCGTCAAGCGTGCGGGCAGTGCGTCACTATCATCTAACAAAACGAGCGTATAGGGTATTAAAAATTGTGCTCTGACCTCGCGCCCTTTCCAGGTCCAATCCGAAGCAACAAAAGCAGTAGGGTCTGGTGCAGTTTTAGCTTGGGCTGGCAAAGCGGAAAGTAAGCCATTCCAAATTATAATTAAAATTAAAACAAAAAAGCGCATGATTATTGATCATCATCTGCTGGAATATCGGGGCTTTCATAGGAAGGGTCAAGAGCAGCTGGCTTTTCTGCCGTTGCTGGCATTTCCGGGTCTGGTATGGACGCCTCTAAGGGGTTGGGCGTGCTGCTATCTAACGTTATAGATTGAGGCGGCGCAACGATCCGAATGGTTGCGAGATGTCGCAAGGCCTCGATCCGCATATTAAAGGCCCGTTCGAGCGCGCGCTCTTCAAGCAATTTCGTGATGGATGATTTAACTGTTTCGTATGCAAGGGTTCGGCCATCTTGGCGTCTTATAATATGTAAGAAATACCATCCATCATCGACCAAAACGGCGTCTGAAATGGCACCTTCAGCGAGTTTCTTTGAGAGTTCAAATAATGGTTTGGGCATGATTGTGCGCAATTGCGAAAGTGGCGCAAGTGACCGTGGCAGTAAAAAAGGTGCCATGTCCCCGTTTTGTTGCGCGACATCAATAAACGCATTTCCTGCGACGAGTTTCTCACGGATATCACGAAGCCGTTCGCCAGCGCGTGTGTCATTTTGAATGAAGATAAGGTCAATTTGCAGCGCTTGAGCAGGGGTCATGCGCGCTTTGTTTTGCTGATAAAATTGTTCAAGATCTCTTTCTTGAATTGGTAAAAAGCCTTCTTTAAAGGCTTTTTGTTTGCTGAGTGCCCGTAGAGCTTCTGTTCTTAGCTCTGCGCTCCTATTCATTAATTGACCTTTTTTCACGTCTTGAATAGCTAATTCTTCATCAATTAATGTGTTAATTATGGTCATGCGTAAAGCATCATCTACAGGTCCAACTTGCTTGCGAATAATCGCATCGACCGAAGATTGTAAAATGGGGGTGCCGTTAACAAATGCCACAGCATAGGGCGTATTGGCCTCGCTCGGATGATTGTATGTTAAGTCTATTAAGCCGATTGCGATGCCGATAAAGGCAAAGAGTGTCAATAATAGGTGAGTCTGCGGCTGTGAAGCGGCGCGTTCTCCGTCTATTTTTTCAGGCTGGTTCGATGGCTTCATAATACGCAACAACTTTAGACTAGTTTCAAATGAATGCGACAGATAATATTACTCTATCAAAATCTAAATCGAAATCACAGAGTTGGTCTAAAATAAATATATTACACATGATACATGCAATACTGTTCTGATATAGATGAGATGCTTATTGCGGTACATAAGCTGAATGAAAGGCTTTACGGAGACACGGATGTTTTTTAATAATAAGACAGCAAAAACGCCAGATACCAATGCCATCTTAGAAGATGCACATAGTCGCTTAAACACTCTTGTCGGGCATTATGGTTCTGCGCCGTTACCTCATTTTGTGCCCAACCCAAATTTTGAAGAGATTGAGGCCTTAGCAACGCATTTAAGTGGTTTTGAGCGTGTTATAATTTTGGGCACAGGTGGCTCAAGTTTAGGCGGGCAAGCGCTGGTTGAGGCTGTTGGTGCACAGCCTAACACACCACGACTTGATTTTATCGACAATCTCGATCCGCATAGTTTTGCAGGGCTCATAAAGGGTCTTGATTGGTCTCATACGGCTTTTTTGCCAATCTCAAAATCTGGCAACACCCCAGAAACATTATTTCAAATTGCCAGCATTCTTAACCTAGCACCCAAGTGGTTTGACGCCGCAAAGCAAATTGGAGCAATTGCGGGCAAGGGCCCCAATTCCTTGCGTCAATTGGCTGAGCAATATGGGTTCCCAATATATGACCATGAAGATGAGATTGGTGGCCGCTTTGCTGTTTTAACAAATGTGGGTTTGGTGCCAGCTTTGTTGAGCGGGATAGCACCTCAAGATGTTGTTCAGGGCGCGAGCGATTATATTGCACCTTTTTTGCAAGGTTTAGACATTGCCGCTATGGCAGGTGCGGCATTGCAATTTGCGCATATGCGGGCTGGTCGAAATATATCTGTATGCATGCCTTATAGCGATCGTTTGTATAAGTTTGGCTATTGGTATCGGCAATTATGGGGAGAAAGTTTGGGCAAACAAGGGATTGGCTCAACCCCCATTGCGGCATTGGGACCTGTTGACCAACACAGCCAATTACAGCTCTTTGTCGATGGACCTGACGATAAGTTTTTTACCATTATGTCATTTGATCAACGCGGTGAAGGGGTTCGCGTAGGTGAGGTTCTCGCTAATGATGCGTCTAGTGCCTGGCTTGGGTCTGTCACTATGGGTGATATCGTGACGGCTCAGGCCAAAGCAACCGTTGCGACACTTAATGCCCATAATCGCCCTGTGCGTCACATCACATTAGAACATATGAGTGCGACATATATCGGTATGTTGTTTATGCATTTCATGGTGGAAACAATTTTGACCGCTGACTTATTGGGCCTAAATGCATTCGACCAACCAGCGGTTGAAGAAGGAAAAATCCTTACTAAGGGTTATTTGACGAATGCTTAAAACAGACACAAACTAAGCAATGCGTATTCATCGATTATCAACTGAGACTGTAAACCGTATTGCGGCTGGAGAAGTTATTGAACGCCCCGCCAATGCTGTGAAAGAGCTTGTCGAAAACGCGATTGACGCCGGGGCGCAAAAAATATCCATAACATTGGAAGATGGTGGAAAGCGTTTGATTATCGTTGAAGATGATGGTCTGGGCATGAGCGCTCAAGAGCTTGAGATAGCGATTGAGCGTCATGCAACCTCAAAACTCCCTGAAGGCGATGACGGAGCCAAAATGTTTCGGATCAAAACTTTGGGCTTTCGTGGTGAAGCATTGCCATCTATTGGAGCTGTCGCAAAATTGTCAATTATTTCTCGACGTCAAGGCGATGATACAGCGCATGAAATAAATGTAGAAGGAGGGCGCGTTCATCAGGTGCGTCCAGCAGCGGGTGGTACAGGCACGCGCGTTGAGGTTCGGGACTTATTTTACGCTACGCCAGCGCGGTTGAAGTTTTTAAAGACGGAGCGCTCTGAAAGCCAAACGGTTAGCGATACACTCAAAAGATTAGCAATGGCGCATCCAGAGATCGGTTTTAGCTTAACTCATGCCGAACGCAAAATGTTTCAATACCCGCCCGAACACGGTGAAGAAGCCACATTAAAACGCCTTTCAGCCATTATGGGGCGTGATTTTGAGGAAAATGCATTGGCGGTTCATGCCGAGCGAGACGGAGTTCGGCTTTGGGGGTTTTGCGGAGTCCCAACCTTTAATCATGCAACAGCGCAAAAGCAGTATCTTATTGTGAATGGTCGTCCTGTTCGCGATAAATTACTCAATGGTGCTGTGCGCGGCGCCTATCAAGATTTTCTTGCTGGCAATCGTCATCCGGCGCTCGCACTTTTTGTTGAGCTCGACCCTGATGACTTAGACGTCAATGTTCACCCTGCAAAGACCGAGGTGAGGTTTCGCGACCCTGGTTTTATTCGCTCAATGATTGTTGGTGGCTTGCGTGCTGCCATATCATCGGCAGGGCACCGTGCCTCAACAACTGTCGCGGATCTGGCTTTGTCGCGGTTTCAATCTGGTGGCGCGCCGCAAAATGACTTTATAAGAAATCAGATAGGATACGCGCAGGATTATGCGTCACGCCGCGATGTCACAAGAATACCCATTGTCGATCAGGCCCAATTTGGGAATAGCTTTTCTGAGGATCAAAGCTGGCATACAACCCCGCCCGAAGCCGAACTGACCCAAGCGAGCGCGCAGGAAAAAGCCTTGCCCCTCGGATCTGCCCGCGCGCAGTTGCACGAAACCTATATTGTTGCCCAAACCAGCGATGGATTAGTCATTGTTGATCAGCATGCCGCTCATGAACGTCTGGTTTATGAGCGCATGAAAAAGCAATTATCTGAAAAGGGCATTAAACGTCAGATATTACTCATTCCTGAAATCGTTGATTTAGATAACGCCCAAGCCGATGGGCTATTATCTCGCAAAGAAGAGCTTGCGACATTGGGTTTGGTTATTGAATCTTTTGGTGGTGATCATAATGGTCAAACCAGTGTGATTGTGCGCGAGGTGCCCGACCTCTTGGGTGTCAGTGATGTCGCAGGACTTATTCGGGATATGGCTGAAAATATTCAGCAATTTGGCGGGGGGCTCGCCTTGGAGCAACGACTAGAAGATATTTGCGGGACAATGGCCTGTCATGGTTCTGTTCGTGCCGGCCGGCGTTTATCCGGAGAAGAAATGAACGCGCTATTGCGTGAAATGGAAGTGACCCCGCATTCTGGTCAATGCAACCATGGTCGCCCAACCTATATTAAACTGGCATTGCATGACATTGAACGTTTATTTGGTCGTCGTGGATAACTCTCAGTCGGTTGCCGCATCCTGAAGACGCAATAAACCTGAAGACATAATAAAAAAGGGCGCCCATCGGACGCCCTTTTCATTTATGTATAACAGTCTTACTTAGACGCGCGGTACGTCAAGCGTCTTGTCTTCATTATTGTGTGTCGTGTTATCCATGTGTTTTTTCAACTCAAGACGCGCGATGGTGCGATTGTGCACTTCATCTGGACCATCAGCCAAGCGCAATGTGCGAATACCAGCATACATTTTTGCAAGACCAAAGTCGCTGGTGACGCCACCGCCACCATGGGCTTGAATGGCATCATCAATAATTTGCAAAGCAATACGTGGGCCAGCAACTTTGATTTGCGCGATTTCACTTTTGGCAACTTTATTCCCAACAGTGTCCATCATGTAAGCTGCCTTCAAAGTTAAAAGCCGTGACATTTCAATATTGGTACGGGCTTCGGCAACGCGCTGCTCCCACACACTATGGTCAGCAATACGCTTTCCAAAAGCTGTGCGTGATAAAATGCGTTCACACATTTTCTCAAGTGCACGTTCGGCGACGCCAATTGTGCGCATGCAGTGGTGAATACGGCCAGGGCCAAGACGTCCTTGAGCAATTTCAAATCCACGACCTTCGCCAAGAAGAAGGTTTTCTTTTGGCACACGAACGTTTTTAAGAATAACTTCGGCATGGCCGTGTGGCGCGTCGTCATATCCAAAAACAGGCAGCATGCGAACAACCTCAATGCCTGGGGCATCTAGCGGTACGATGATTTGGGATTGTTGTTGGTGACGTGGAGCATCTGGATTGGTTTTGCCCATCACAATAGCAACCTTACAGCGTGGATCACCAACACCAGATGACCACCATTTGCGGCCATTAATCACATAATCATCACCATCGAGTTCGATGCGTGTTTCAATATTTGTCGCATCGGATGAAGCAACATCTGGCTCAGTCATCAAGAAAGCCGAACGAATTTCACCATTTAGAAGTGGCTCGAGATAAGTTTTTTTATGATCTTCATTTCCGTAACGTTCGAAGACTTCCATATTGCCTGTATCAGGTGCTGAACAGTTAAAGACTTCGGCGGCAAAACCAACACGACCCATAATTTCACATAGAGGCGCGTATTCGAGATTGGTGAGGCCAAAACCTTTTTCACTTTCGGGTAAAAATAGGTTCCATAACCCCTCTTCTTTTGCTTTTGCTTTTAGATCTTCGAGAATCGGGACCACTTGCCAGCGATTTTCGCCAAAACTATCCATTTGTTCCTGATAGGTGGCTTCATTTGGATAAACATGTTTGTCCATGAAGGCTTCAACGCGTGCAATTAACTCTTTTGTTTTATCATTATATTCGAAAATCATTTAATTCCCTCTCTCTTAGTTCTCAATCTTGATTCTATTTAAGCAGACAAACGCCTCTTTGTGCATTAGTTTTTTGAGCTATTTCGCCGCATTGTAAAAAAAACTCGTAATAAGTTTGCACAAGCTTGTTCTTTCATTCCCCCAATGACTTCTGGGGCATGGTGACAGGTTTTTTGTTCAAAAAAGCGGACGCCATGGTCAATAGCACCCATTTTGCTGTCTGGAGCTCCATAGTAAAGGCGTCTTATACGCGCATGGGAAATAGCACCAGCACACATGGTGCAGGGTTCCAGTGTGACGTAAAGATCACAATCGGTAAGACGCTCATTTCCAATCATTTTTGCTGCCTCGCGTAAGGCAATAATTTCGGCATGGGCTGTCGGGTCGTTTGATTGGCGCATGGCATTATTCGCGCGTGCAATGATTTCACCTTCATGGGACACAATGACGGCACCAACTGGTACTTCAGCATTATCCGCTGATATTTGGGCTTCTTCGAGCGCGATATCCATGAAGTTTGTTGTTTTCATCGGCTTAGATTAGCTCAATTAATGCTAAATCATAGAGGGAATAGTTTTAAAATGCCGTATAGTCGATGGAATTGTGACAGCCCGAGTATTCAAGCGATCAAAGCCGTGCTACATCCACACCATGACCCGTGAAGATAAACAGACAGACATACCAGAGGGCGAGCGCATTGCTAAAGTGATTGCGCGCGCTGGTCTATGTTCCAGACGCCAAGCCGAGCAATGGATCGAGGCTGGGCGCGTTCAGGTCAATGGTCGTAAAATTTCAAGCCCAGCTCTCAATGTAACGGCTAAGCACACTGTTCTTGTCGATGGCAAACCTCTTGTTGCGCCTGATCCACCCCGTCTATGGCGATATCATAAGCCATCGGGACTGGTTACGACCGAACGTGATCCACAAGGCCGCCCAACAATTTATACTAAATTGCCAAGCAACTTGCCGCGGGTTTTGACTGTCGGGCGACTCGATATGAATACCGAAGGCTTATTGCTGTTAACCAATGATGGAAACTTGAAGCGCTATTTGGAACTACCTGATACAGGCTGGCAACGTCGCTACCGTGTGCGCGCTTATGGCCGCCCCAATGAGGCTTCACTCGTTGCTCTTAAAAAAGGCATCACTATTGATGGTATTGATTACCGTAGCATTGACGCCCAATTTGAACGTCAACAAGGTGGCAATGCATGGCTGACTGTGAGTTTGCGCGAAGGTAAAAACCGCGAGGTTAAGCGTGTGCTCGAGCATATTGGTTTGCAGGTTAATCGTTTGATCCGATTATCTTTTGGTCCATTTCAGCTAGGTCAGCTGGATGAAGGTGTTGTGGAGGAAGTGCCGCGCAAAGTTCTGCGTCAACAACTCGGTGCCAAATGGGCGCAATTTGCCGAAGGCTATGCAGATGAGGCCGAGTCTGACGCAACAGATACGCGCTCAGCTGGTGCCCGTGCGCGCGATACACGCTTAAAAGGTGCTGATAGCATTAAGTCATCGCTTGCCCGCAAAGCCTCTAAAGTTGAGCCGGAAAATTCTTTAAGGTCAGGGCATAAGTCAGGCGGCAAACGATTTAAAAAAAGGGGTGGTTCGGCCGCCGACTTAACATCCGATCGTCCGCGGGCAGGTGGTGCAAATAAATCAAAATTTGGTGCAACATCACCATCTAAACCTGCAGGGAAAACCTTCACCTCCAAAACCAATAAACCCCTGGAAGCCAAGCGTGCTGACACTGCGACTGGGCGAGAAGGGGCGGGCGCAAAGCGCTCTGGAAAGTCTAATCATAAACCTGGTTCTAAAGGACAAGATCGTGCGGATCGTCGGCGGTAACCTAAGGGGCCGACCATTACGCGCACCACGTTCAGGCGCAACACGGCCGACTAGCGATCGAACACGCGAAGCACTTTTTTCTATTATTGGCGCCTTGCCCGACTTTGATATGGAAGAAGCGAGGGTTATCGATTTATTTGCAGGCACAGGCGCTTTGGGGCTAGAGGCGCTCTCCAGAGGCGCTGCCTTTTCTTTGTTTGTTGAAACAGATAGCGTCGCGCGTGGTGTTTTGCGTGATAATATGGACACGCTGGACGTTATGGGCGTAAGTAAAATTTACAAACGAGATGCAACGCAACTTGGTTTGCGGCCGGCCTCGGTTGGGCCTGAATTTGATTTGGCGTTTCTTGATCCACCCTATGGCAAAAGTTTGGCAGAATCCGCGCTTGTACAGCTCGTGGAAGGTGATTGGTTGGCTTCTGAAGCCTTGGTCATTGTCGAAGAAAGCGCCCGTACAGAATTTCTGCCGCCAGCACATTACAAGCTATTCGACGCGCGCCTATATGGCGACACAGCGCTTCACTTAATGCGCTATATGACGCCAGAATAATGCGGGGTGACGTTTCTTAAACAGCCCCTGCACGCAGAGCAAATGCCCAGCCTGTGTCAGAAAGAGGTTGAACTCGATCAGCCATTGCTGCGGCATGAGCATTTGATGCTGTCCCATCCCGCACGCGGCCGACAATTCCCTGTAAAATACCTGCCAACCGGAACATGTTATAGGCAATGTAAAAGTCCATATTCTCAATACCATCGCGTCCAGTGTGGCGGCAATAAAGAGCCGTATATTCTTCAGCTGTCGGTATATTGAGGTCTTTCAGGTCTGAGCCCAATAGGCTTGTGGTTGAGGCACCATCTTTTGGCATATACCATTGCATTAAATGATATGTGAAATCGCCAAGTGGGTGACCCAATGTCGATAATTCCCAGTCAAGAACAGCTTTGACTTTTGGTTCTGTAGGGTGAAGCACCATGTTGTCTAGACGGTAATCACCATGAACGATTGAGGTTTCATCATCGCCAGGAATATTGTTTGGCAACCATTCCATTAGCTTATTCATGCTCTCAATTGATTGGGTTTCGGACGCAACATATTGTTTTGTCCAACGTGAAATTTGTCGGGCAAAATAATTTCCGGGCTTTCCAAAATCTTCTAACCCTAATGAGACGTAATCAACTTTATGAAGTTGTGCGAGGGTTTCAATTTTAGCTTCAAAAATTGGGCGTCGGCCTTCGCGCGAAATATCTGGTAAATGGGGGTCCCAAAGGATCCGGCCTTCGACCATATCCATAATATAAAACATTGTGCCAGTGACGCTCTCATCTTCACATAGGCAATAGCTCTTCGCGACAGGAAAGCCGACCGAGTGGAGAGCAGTGATTATACGATACTCGCGATCAACGGCATGGGCGGAGGGAAGAAGTTTTCCGGGTGGCTTGCGGCGCATCACATATTTTTTATTGGGTGTTATAAGTTGATAGGTCGGGTTGGATTGTCCGCCCTTAAATTGACGAACCTCAAGCGGTCCTTCAAAGCCTTCGACATGGGCTTGCATATATTGTTCAAGGCGCGCCGCGTCAAAAGCGTGACTGGTTTCAACGTCTTTGGTACCACCAAATTTTTCTGCAGCTTCGTCTTTCATCATCACCTCCTCATCACTCATTAGAGCCTCTATGCATAGCGTATTCAGCTAAACTTATTTTGCAACTGTTTATGATTTTTGACGTTCGATTTCTCGCCAGCCAATGTCGTTTCTGCAAAACCCCTCATCCCAGTTTATTCGGCTAACCGCCTCATAGGCAATGCCCCGCGCGAGAGAAATTGTCTCACCCTTGGCCGTCACATTCAAAACGCGTCCGCCACTGGCAATGATAACACCATCTTTTTCTTGTGTTCCAGCGTGGAAAATCATTGCCCCATTTTCTGCCGCCGCTTCAAGCCCTTTTATCTGGCTTCCTTTTTGATATGTTCCAGGGTATCCCGCCGCCGCCATAACCACAGTAATGGCGGTGTCGGATGACCAATCAAGAGCTATATCGATCAAATCGCCATGCGCGCAAGCCATTAGTGCGGGCACAATATCGCTTTCTAGTCGTGACATTAAGACTTGGCATTCTGGATCACCAAAGCGGGCATTATATTCTATGAGCTTTGGACCATGCTGGGTAAGCATCAGCCCAGCATATAAAACCCCAGTATAAGGGGTCCCACGTTTAGCCAATGTGGTGAGTGTTGGGATAATAATCTCATCTAAACTTTGTTCAACAAGGGCTGGTGTCATAATGGGGGCAGGTGAATAAGCGCCCATACCGCCTGTATTGGGGCCCGTGTCATTGTCGCCAACACGTTTATGATCCTGTGCTGTTGCCAATGGAATAGCGCGCTTGCCATCTGTCAGAACGAAAAAACTGGCTTCCTCGCCCTCCATAAATTCTTCAATCACCAGTTGGACGCCGGCATCCCCAAAAGCACCATCAAAAATCATATCAACCCCGTCGTGGGCTTCTTGATCATTCATGGCGATGATGACGCCTTTGCCAGCGGCTAATCCATCGGCCTTGATGACGATGGGGGCTGGGTGTGATTTGAGATACTCATGGGCATCAGCAGCATTTTCAAACCGGCCATAGGCGGCGGTGGGAATATTGGCCTCAGCGCATAGGTCTTTGGTAAACCCTTTCGAGCCTTCTAATTGCGCGGCAGCAGCTGAGGGTCCAAAAGCAGGAATGCCAGCATCGCGCAGGGCATCTGAGACACCCTTAACCAATGGCGCTTCGGGACCAATGACCACAAGGCTGATGGCTTTGTTTTGGCAAAAACTAATCACCTCTGCCGCGTTTTCTGGGTTTAAATCGACATTTTGAGCAACCAAACCTGTTCCGCCATTACCGGGCGCACAATAAAGGGCGCCAGCAAGCGGACTTTGTTTGATTTTCCAGCATAGCGCGTGTTCGCGACCACCACTGCCGAGCACCAAAATGTTTAACTTGTCGTGTGTCATAGGGTCAAAGTTCCAAGGGTCAAAGGGTCAAAGGGTCAAAGGTCTAATGAAATGATTATGCACGCAGGTGCAGGAATCGTTATAACGGGTCAAGTATACACAAGATGGCTTGATGTTCACCTGCCTCTTGCGCGATTAAGGGTGCAAAACTTATGAAAAATTGATTAAGGTAAGCACCAAATGAGATCGCAATATGTTTGATGATGACGAACCGCAGAGCAATGTCGCCGAGTTTACGGTCAGTGAACTATCTGGCGCAATAAAACGCGCCATCGAGGATGACTTTGGGTTTGTCAGGGTTCGGGGTGAGCTTGGGCGTGTTGCGCGACCTGCTTCTGGGCATCTTTATTTTGATTTAAAGGATGATAAGTCCGTGCTGGCTTCTGTCTGTTGGAAGGCCATCTCTGGCCGATTGGCGGTTCAGCCCGAGCAAGGGCTTGAGGTTGTGTGTACTGGCAATTTAACAACATTTGCTGGCCAGTCCCGCTATCAATTGGTGGTGCAACACATGGAGCCGGCGGGGGCTGGGGCTCTCATGGCTTTGCTTGAAGCGCGCCGAAAAAAACTTGCGGCGGAAGGTTTATTTCTTGATGAGATCAAGAAACCTATTCCTTATTTGCCTCGGTCAATTGGTGTTGTGACCAGCCCATCAGGTGCTGTTATTCGCGATATTCTTCACCGTTTAGCAGAGCGATTTCCGCGTCATGTTATGGTTTGGCCGGTGCGCGTGCAGGGACAAGGTAGCGCCGAAGAGGTTGCTCAAGCGATAGATGGATTTAATGCATTACCTGTTCAGTCTGAAGGCGATGGCCCATCGCGTCCCGACCTTATCATTGTAGCGCGCGGCGGCGGCAGTTTTGAAGACCTATGGTCATTTAATGAAGAAATTGTGGTTCGCAGTGTTGCAGCATCAGCGATTCCAATTATTTCGGCGATTGGGCACGAGACAGACACAACCTTAATTGATTATGTTGCTGATAAACGGGCACCAACCCCAACAGCAGCAGCTGAAATGGCGGTGCCTGTGCGGGCGCAGCTGCTTGCTAATGTGCTCGATCTTGAGCGTCGGCTTGTGCAGTCGAGTGAACGCATATTAGTTAATCATCGTAATCATTTATCGGGTTTGTCGCGCGGATTGCCGCGTCCGCAGGATATAGTAGCACAAGCCAGTCAACGCCTTGATATAGTATCGCAAAAACTGGACTTTGGGCTTCAACGGTTTGTCCAAGACGCCAAAGCTCGGATTACCCATGTCGCTAATCGGTTGCAGCCGCGTATCTTAGATGTCTCTCGGAGATTACCGCCCTTAGAAGACCAGGCGCGCCGACTAACCCGCGCGATTGCTTATATTACAGAGAGTGCTCAAAAACAGCTGGTGTTTATTGCGCGTCAGATGGACCTATTAAGCCATGAAGGTGTGCTTGCCCGCGGTTTTGCGCTTGTTCTTGACACAAAAGGCAAACCTATTCGTGATGCCAGTGCCGTGCTTGATGGCGCGCGGGTTAGAATTGTGCTGGCCGAAAATCAAGGTTTTGAGGCTCAGCGTGTTGACGGAGTTATTGGTTCTGATGATGTGGGCGCTCAAACAAAAACCTTTGCCACAGGCAAAGCCAAAAGAAACATAAAAGCTGATAATGCACATCGTAAATCAAACGGTGACGATCAGGGCGATTTATTCTAAGGTCAAAAAATGGACACGACAAAACTAGGCGCGCAAGCGAGCATTCGCTATCTCGATGGGGACTTTGAGGTCATCAAACCCGGAACGCATGTAATATGTGCCGTCACGGGAGATGTGATCTCGCTTGAAGATTTAAAATATTGGAGCGTTGATCGGCAAGAGGCTTATCGTGACGCTATTGTATCCTTTGAGGCTTCAAAGAGAGATCGCTAATGCGCCGATCAGTTTTCGAAAACATACAACGATTTTCATTGATTTTACTGTTTGCTCTGACAGGATCTCATGCGCAGGCGAGTCCAAAACATTTGCCCGATTTAACAGACCAAACTCTTTGGCCAAGGGCCTTGGTTCAAAAAGCCTATGGGCACATTGTTCAGGGTGGTCTCCTCATGTTTGAGCTGGCTCCAGATGTAACCTTAACACTTGACGGACAGCCTGTTCCGCACAATGAAAACTGGGCTGTGATTGGATTTGACCGTGATCAAGAGACAGATGCTGAGCTCGTGTTTGAATCAGCGCAGCGGCGCGAGATACGTAATTTAACGGTTTCCGCCAAAGAATATAAAATTCAACGTATTGAGGGTATTCCGCAGAAATATGTGACACCTGCCCCGGAGGCTCTAGCAAAAATTCGCGCAGATGGTGCGAAGAAGCGCGCTGCCCGCAAAGATGTTAGCAATTTATTAGGCTTTACAGACGGTTTTTCTTGGCCTGTTTTGGGCCCTATTTCGGGGGTATTTGGCAGTCAGCGGTTCTATAATGGGGAGCCTCGACGCCCCCATTACGGAATTGATGTGGCCGCACCAACGAATACGCCGGTCAAGGCCGCAGCGCCTGGGCGTGTGACACTTGCATCCCCTGATATGTATTTTGAGGGTGGTCTCGTTTTTATTGACCACGGGCTCGGATTAACGTCGATCTATATGCATTTAAACAGTGTAGATGTGCGAGAAGGTGAAATGGTCCGCGCTGAGGATATTATTGGAACCGTGGGTGCAACCGGAAGGGTGACTGGCCCGCATCTTGATTGGCGATTGCAATGGATGGGGCGGAATCTTGATCCCGCATTGCTTGTACCGCCAATGCCAGATCAATAAGTTTCTATAGTTTTTAGCGCAGCCGCGATAAGATATGGGACATAAACTCGTCCGATATGTCTATATCAATAGGAAGAACGTTTGTGCGTTCCAACAGCATGTTGCGATAATGTGCTGACTTGCCAAGGTGGCTCAGTCGTGCGGCATCTTTTTCTGTGGTGATCAAAGATAAGTTCTCTTTATCGGCTTGCTGTAAAAGTGTTTCTGCTTCTGCTTCGGAAAAATAATGATGATCAGAGAAATCGCGCGTCAATCCAATGGTAAAGCCCATCTCTGCGAGTGTATTATAAAATTTTTGCGGGCGAGCGATCGCGCAATAGGCCAATACGGATTTTGTTGTGTCCAGAGAAACAGGTTGCGGTTTAATTTTTGCATGAAAAACGGGAATAGCGCGGCCATGGCATTTGCCTATAAATTCTTCCATGCCATTTCCTGTTGGTGCACCTGTCACGACCACAATGTCGGTTCTGTTTAATGCATCATCGGCAAATTCCCGTAACGGACCAGCGGGGAAAATGCGGCCATTACCAAATCCCTTTTCGCCATCAGCCACCAGGATATTGATGTCATGATAGAGGGCTGGGTTTTGAAAACCATCGTCTTTAATTAAAATACTGTGGCCACTTTGCGTTGCAAGTGTGGCGCTGATAAACCGATCTTTGCCAATGAATACGTTGTGACGCTGTGCAAGCATAAAAGGTTCGTCACCGACGTCTTCGCTATTATGTTGACTTATATCAACAGCAATTGTCTCTTTGAGGCGGCCGCCATATCCGCGTGATAAAATGGCGGGTTGCCAGCCATTTTCTTTGAGGGCTTGAGCAATAAAGTCAGTGATGGGTGTTTTGCCTGCACCACCCATGGTGCAATTGCCAATGCAAATGACAGGTGCCTGTGCCTTTTGTGATGTCATCAGTGTCATGCGCAGGCGGCTGATGAAACGATAAATGCCAGAGAGTGGCGTTAATAAAAAAGCATTTATGGAGTTGGGTTTTGTCCAAAAATGTGGTTCTCGCATGGCTCTGGTCTCGTT
>CBFHLW010000013.1:0-23596 GCA_965656805.1 Alphaproteobacteria bacterium | reverse complement strand
GCATGGTGCCTTGTCGCCGCCTTCACGTTTTTTATGATCGCCCGTGAAGGCATCGAAGCGGCCACAATGATTGCTTCTTTCTCAATTGACGGCGGCGCAGGTGCCATGGTTGCCGGAGGACTGATAGGGCTTGGCCTTGCAGCGTTAGGGGCGCTTGCATGGGTCAAATATGGACGTGCGGTGCCTGTCGCGTCTTTTTTTAAAATGAGTGAGATCATTTTATTCTTGCTGGGGCTGCAAATTCTTATTTACGGCATACACGAATTTACTGAAGCAATGGCGATCCCTTTTATTGACAATGCATTATGGCACCAACGTACCGAAAGCCTTGCTGAAGGTTGGGCAAGCCAGGTACTCTTTGCCAGTCTCCTTATTTTACCCTTAACATGGATTGTGATGACATATGCTAAATCTCTCACAAAGCGCAGCTAAATTTCTGACAAATCAGACTAAACAAAAAACCAAAAGCCGCACGTGACGTTCGTGCGGCTTCCATTAACGTTTCAACACTGAAGCGTTTTATAACAATGAGTGGGTTAAGCGCTTTCGGCTTCTGTTTGGTTCAACGAACGCGCATAAGCAAAAAGAATAATGGCGCAAACAAGTTCAAAAATAACGGCAACTTCAAACAATATTGCGCCATGAAATTGTGCTGCTGATAAGCGGAAAATCGCTGCACTTCCAAGCATGATCCCGCCCGCTGTAATAAAGTCTGGGCGCTGACGCCAGGCACCAAAAATCAAACAAAATGCCAATGTAAAGAAAAAGGCCGTAAAATCCCCAATCTGAGTGTTAAGGCCAGGATTTTCAAGCAATGTCATTTGCAAGCCTGCAGCAGCATCGCCTGGACTTCTAATCCAATTCACGGTCGAGGTTAAAAAAAACAGACCAAACAAGCCTGAAATAATTCTTAATATAAATTGCATAGTAACTCCTCTTAAGCTCAGAGTAGTTATGCGGTATTCGCAACTAAAGACAATATCCAAAAATGAATCCACCAATCACGATGACGGCGCAATAACCTCATTTTTGCTAAGACCTAATTCGACCTTAGCTTGCGAGCCATTAGCGAGCTCATTCTTTTCATGATTTACAGGCGTATTATTCAAGACTAAACCAGAACCAATATTGGGCACACCCCATACCACATTATCAAACCGCTTAGAAACAGGACCGATCGCCGTCCATGTCTTTTGTGGCACGCCATCATCATGCCAGCAAGGGTCACTCGGAGCATTTAATGCACGCGATAACCATTCTCGGGCAGCACCAGCATCGTCCTGACCGCGCTTAAGTTCGGCCATATATTCACAGACCAGACGCGTTGGCTGATCTTCGCACAACGAGGAGAGTAATTGCTCGGCTTGTGCCCATCGTCGCGCCCTAATGGTCAAATGCGCGCGTAGAAGCAAGCTCTCTGTTTCGTCTCGCTTGCGCCCTACAAATTTTTGCGCACGCGCCGCTTGTTCATCAAGAGGCAAGTCAGTATGTAGGTTTAAAAACAGTATCGCTAGATCCGCATGAGGAGCTTGCGCCCAGGCCGCGGCAAGCCGTAAACGCGCTTTCTTAATTTGACCATCTGCAACCAAAGCCTCGACCAGTGCAGAAATAGCTGGAACAAAAGAAGGGGCCATACGGATAATCTTTGATGCGCGTTGCAATTGCATGCGCGGGGTTAATCCTTTGCGCACTTGACGTAAATCCTCCAACATAAGCATTGCTGAATAACGCCGTGCCTCAAGTTTGGTTAACAATCCCGCCCTTTGCATTTGGCCAATAACAGCTTGGGCCTGTAACCAACTCCGCTCATGAAGGGCAAGATCAAAGGATGCCTGCAAGGCCCAACGGCTAGATTTATTGTCACGCAACCCCGCCTCTAATGCGGCACGGGCGCGGGGTACATCATTTTGAGCCAAACTCATGGTGAATTGGCCTTGATAAGCCGCTTGGGGATGAGTCGCTTTTATGGCATCAAATTGTTGGCGCGCCAGCGTAAAATCACCATCCCGCCAAGCAAGGTCTGCGCTTATCATCATAGCAAGTTCATCATCAGGTAAACCTGCTTGCGCGCGCTTAATTAATTTGCGCGCCGCGGAAAGATCGTCACGCGCTAGGGCCATATAAGTTTCACCCAAAACCAGCCGTGCTTTTTCAGCACGTCGCGCACGTTGACGTTCAACTTGTTTTTGCGGCAAGCGCCAGAAATAAAGCACAATAGCCATAACGCTCCAAAGGCTGAGCGAGGCAAGAACTATAAAGAGAGCTACGTAAGCAGACCCAACTGTATAACGCGCACTTCCCAAAGTCAGACTGACATCACCAGGCATGCGCGAGATAAAAATGACAAGCCAAGCCAAAACAAAAAGACCAAGAAGATATTGTATGATACGAAATGTCGACACGACCTAGTCTCCCATATCCCACTGCTCTTGCGCATCCTTAAGCGCCAAATAAAGCCTCGCATTTTGTTGCCACGCGTCTAAGTCTGTCTGATCACGTTCGGATAGTTGAGCCATACGTGTTAGCGCAAGTGCAATATCGCCGGCGGCTGTGGCTTGATAAAACGCGTCCTGCGCCAGACTACGACCACGCGTTTTTTTGATTAATCGGTTGGCTATCGCGTCGACGGGACCAGGCATTCCCGTTTCTATAACATCATCTGTTTCTGGCAAGCTCTGCCACCACCTATAGGCCTCAATCATTAATCCATCTCGTCCTTCAAGAGTTTCGTGTCTGGCGGGATAAAGTATATCGAGGGTTTCGCTGGCAATTTGATATTCGAGAGCCGACCACACACGCTCCAAAGGGCCTCCTGCTCGTAAGATGAGAGCGACGTCTCCTCTATCTCTTTGCGCCACCTTTGAATATGGATCGCTTTCTTCGATACTGTCTTCTCTATTTGGTACCTTATCCTGCTGCGTCCTATGCAGGGCAGCGTCAGAAGCGGTGGATGTTTCTATGTTGGATGGCGCAAGATCATTCAACTCCGACTGCATCCTTGTTTGTGCCTCCTCAACATTAGTGATTGGGTCTTCTTTCTCCGGCAATGGCTTATCGTGTGCAGAAGACGAAACTATCCTGCTATCTTTATTTAAGGTTTGATCTGTAACTTGTTGAAGATCTCCAGTTCTCAAAAACTTATAAATTGGTTCTTTGTAAAAAAAGAAGATCGCAATAAGGAGCCCAATTAGAGCACCCGCAAACAATGAAACCAAAAGTTGTCGCCACACCACACCTTTTGATGTTTCAACCTCAATGATTGGTGGTTCTGTCTTTAGTTCTGGTCTGGCCATTAAGTTATCTTTATTGATATGAGTTTGCAGGGCGTGACATGCTAATGATAATCAGATTTGTTTGACTCAGCGAATATTATTTTTTAACGCGGATAGCGTTAATCGAAAAACGTTCAATCCCCTCGCCCAATTATTTCTGCCATAGCACGATCTGTTGGTGTAGCTGCTATGATCGTCTCATAACCTAACGCACGAACTTCATCTGCGATAGGCTGAGACAAACAATAGGCAATTGGCTTTATGCCCTGCGACTTAGTAAGATCTGTGAAGATACGCGCACTTCGTTTTGAATATAATAATACACCCTCATAACTGCTCAACCTTTGCATGATACGCTGGGGCATTGTCTTTGCGGCAACAGCCTCATAAAGACTTATTCTCCTCGCGGGTAACCCGCGTTCCTGCAGGCCACCAACCAAGTTACCCGCTGTAATGTCGCCACTAATATGCCATAGCGTTTTCCCGGCTGCCTTGACCTTAGATGCGCTTAAGCTGGCGACGCCTTGTGCACTATATTCACTTGCTATTGTTTCAATCAATGCTGACACAGTTCCCTCTGAGATAAAGACCTCACGCCATCCGCCGATACGTGCAGCCTTGGCCGTGGTTGGCCCAACTGCAAATACGGGAACATTCTGCGGCTTCTGTTTATATTTTAATTGAAACTCCTTTTCGAGTTTAATAAGCGCCCGAACACCATTTGCACTCGTTATAGCAAATGCCATGGGTGGTTTATCCGGCCACAATATATTTTGCAGATAATGAATTTGTATAAGGGGTGCTATGTGAACAGAATGCCCTAACCCGCGCAACCGCTTTGCTATTTTGGCGGCATCAGTAGCAGGACGCGTCACAAGTAAACGCATTAATGATCTCTTTGCGGAGATCCGGTAACATCTACAGGACGCGGGATGAGCTCGGGACTTGTTTCTATTAATGTCTCGGCCAAATTATCCGCAAGGGCTAGCACATTATGATGCTCGACCGATCCTGTGGCCTCCCCCATCTGCGCGCCATCAAGAGATAAAACGCGCCCTATGAGTGTTATCTCATCACCCTTCATCGTTGCATGTGCCGCAATTGGCGTTCGACAATTACCTTCTAAGCGATTTAGGAAGTGTCGTTCGGCAGCAACGCATTGATGTGTCAGCGGGTCATGCAACTGCTCGAGCCTTTCTCTTAAAAATGTATTCGACGTTAAACATTGGATGGCTAAGGCTCCCTGGCCAGCCGCTGGCAACATAAATTCTGTATCCAGTGAAATCCCAATTTCATCAGGATACCCCAAACGATTAAGCCCAGCGCGTGCCAATACAATACCGGCAAGCCCCTGTTCTTCCATTTTACGTATGCGCGTCCCTACATTGCCACGTAGCGATATGATTTCAATATCCGGGCGGCGTGCTAATATTTGTGCTGCACGGCGAAGGCTCGCTGTTCCAACGCGTGCCCCTTGTGGCAATTCTTCAAACCTATTTGTATCCGTAAACGCTGCCTTATTTAAAATCAAACAATCCCGCACATCTTCACGTTTTGGTGTAGCCGCAATGGTCAACAAATCCGACCCTTGCGTAGGAAGGTCTTTCAAGCTGTGTACGGCAAGGTCAATTGACCCATTTTCAAGACCTAAATCGAGTTCGGCTGTGAAAAGACCTTTGCCCCCTATTTCGGCCAAAGGCTTATCTAAAATTTGATCGCCCCTTGTCGTCAGTGGAACGAGTACAATCTCGCAATCATCAAATGCACCGCTCGCGCGCATTTGATTCCGGATATACTCCGCCTGCGCAAGCGCCAAAGGCGAAGACCTCGTGCCAATATTTATATTCTGTGCTTTTGCTGTAACTTCCATGTATTTGTTCTTTCCCACGGTTTTAGGATTGCTTCAAGTCAGGGATCTCTTTTTTTGCTACCTTTCCTTATGCTTTTATTCTTCCTTTGGGCGTGTCATAAGGTATTTTATGGATAAGGTACCCAAAACAATTACATTTTTAGGGATTGAAACAAGCTGTGATGAAACAGCCGCCAGTGTTGTGCAATATAGCAATCATGGGTCTCCATCTGCCAATATTTTATCCAATATCGTTTTTTCACAGATCGACACTCACGCGCCCTATGGGGGTGTCGTCCCTGAACTTGCATCGCGCCAGCATTTGCCCCTTATTTCAGGTATTATTCGTGAGGCCATCGGGGCCGCCAGTTTAACACCGCAAGAACTCGACGGAATCTCCGCTACCGCAGGGCCGGGTTTAATTGGGGGGGTTATGATTGGCCTCACAACCGGTAAAGCACTTGCCAGTGCATGGGAAAAACCCTTTCTGCCGATTAACCACTTAGAAGCCCACGCCTTAACAGCGCGGATGAGCGAAGATGTTACCTTCCCTTATCTTTTATTACTGGTCTCGGGAGGCCATTGCCAACTCATTACCGTTCTTGGTCTCGGCCAATATGAACTATTGGGTCAAACCCTTGATGACGCTGTTGGTGAGGCTTTTGATAAAACAGCTAAATTCCTTGGTCTGCCTTATCCTGGCGGACCCCAGGTTGAGGCGGCCGCCCAGCTTGGTGATCCATTTCGCTTTAACCTACCGCGACCAATGTTTGGCCAAAATAACCTCGATTTTTCATTTTCAGGTCTTAAAACTGCATTGCAACAAGCGGCTGAAAAGGCCGCCCCATTGACGCAAAACGACATTAATGACCTTTGCGCAGGCGTTCAGGCCTCTATTATTACCTGTTTATCAGACCGGACAGAACGCGCCATGCGCGCCTTCGGGGCAAGACATGGGTTCCACAAACAATTTGTTGTTGCTGGTGGTGTTGCAGCCAATATGGCAATCCGGACGCAATTATCCGATCTGGCCATCCAGAATAATATGGAGTTGAAAGTGGCGCCAATGGCGCTTTGTACCGATAACGCAGCCATGGTGGCTTGGGTTGGATGTGAATATATGCGGGCCGGAAAAATGCCCAGTCAAGTCGAAGCCCTCAAGCATGACGCGCGGGCGCGTTGGCCGCTAGATCGCTTATAACTTCCATATCCTGCGGCGTTTATTCCGCTTTATCGACCTATAAGCATTCTATGGCTTTAGCTGTTTTTATAATGAACAAATAATCAAAGCGCGGATATCATACCAAACAACTAAAAACGCCGATGGGGGAGGGTCCATCGGCGTCTAAAGTGGCCTTTTCGGCCTTATTGGTGCAATGTGAGGGGAGATGCACCAAAAATCATACCCCTTGGGGTTATACGGTGACGTAGCCTTGAAGAACCTGTGTCACTAAAGCAACCCCGTAAACAACCAGTAATGCTCTTGCGCAATTTGTTCCTGAAACAAAATTGGCCGCTGATTTGACTGTTTTAAACATTTTGTTGCCTCATAAATACAATATAAAAATAAACGTCTTAATTTTACTTACCCGGTAATCACTTATTTTCTAATCACCGTGAGCCATTTGCCTTGCTCACATATTATATAGCGCACCTCTATAAAGAAATCAATGAATAAATTACAAAATATTCATTATTTTTTATTTATTTTCTATTAAACTGATGTTTATGTAATTTTATTGATATTTTTCAGTAAGTTAAGTAGCTTCAATGGGTGAAGAATGAAATAGAAGGCACTATTTAAACATCAAATCAGATTATTTAGGCCTGTTCTTGAATTTCTAAATGCTCTGGTATGCATGTTGGGACAAAATGAGCGAGCTCCCGATTGGTTAAAATGCCTCGGACAACCATAGTTAAGACCTCTGAAAGCTCTCGCTCTAGGTCTTCGAGCGGTTGATCTGTAATCAGCTGACCTAGTCGATATTTTAGGGTTGCGGCCTGAATGGCCGCCGCGGTGCGGGCTACACTTTCAATCTGAAACTCGCCGGTTTTAATGCCATCTTGCAAAACGCGTGCAATTAATCGACGCTCACGCCTGGTTCTATCAAGCTGAAAATAAGGCCGCTCCTTAATAACAACCTGCGCTAGTTCCAATACCTTTGGACGGTTTTCAAGCAAATGATAGGTAATGCGCAATTCTGTAAAAATGATTTCTTCAAGCTGCTGACGCGCTGTTCTATAGGGGCAATTTACCAGGGCTTCCAGCCGCCGCATGGCCTCAAGCGTTTCGCGGCGCGCAATTTCCGTGGCAATATCGATTTTACCGGCGAAAAACCGATAAATATTACCCGCGGACATAGAGCAATCGTCGGCCAACTCGGCAATGGTTGTTTTTGGATAACCATAATGCCCGAACCGGGTACGGGCAGCCTCTAGAATCTTCTCTTTAATAGGATCAGCTTCATTCATCTCATTCTATTACCAAATAAATAGTGAATATTCAATAAAATATTCAGCAACAGGGTGGCGCCAGCCATAGGAAAAGAGCTAAAGGGAGAGCGAAACATAAAAGGCGCACATTTGCCGCTTTGCGCAAAGGCGCAGACAGATTATGATGCCCGAATGAATATACCGAAGAAATTACCAATATTTAAAACATTTGGTGTTGCCGGCGCGGGCGCGTGGGGAACGGCGCTGGCCGTCGTTGCCGCAGGCGGGCCCAAGGGCATAAACCCTGTCACGCTCTGGTCTTTTGAGCCAGAAACCGCAGCAGACATCAATGCCACGCTCGAAAATAAGACCTTCCTGCCAGGGGTTGCCTTGCCCCAATGCATTAAAGCAACCGATAATCTGGTTGACTTATCCGCATGCGATGCTGTGCTCATGGTGGTTCCCGCCCAATTTGCACGGCCTGTTTTAAAAAATTTGTCACAATGCCTCCGCCCAACGACACCTATTATTTTATGCTCCAAAGGCATTGAACAAAGCTCCCTCAAACTTATGAGTGACGTAGCCACAGAGTTTTTTGCGCAGGAACGTATCGCTGTTTTATCTGGCCCCAGCTTTGCCGCCGATGTGGCACGCGGACTCCCCACAGCTGTAACGCTTGCCTGTGAAGATGAAGCTTTGGGTCAAGCACTCAGCACGGGATTGGGGCAAAAAACATTTCGACCCTATTTAAGCTCTGATATTATCGGCACAGAAATAGGGGGTGCGATTAAAAATGTCATTGCAATTGCCTGCGGCATTGTCGAAGGAAAAAACCTTGGCGAGAGCGCCCGCGCCGCAGTTACTGCACGCGGCTTTGCAGAAATGACCAATTTAGGGGCCGCCCTGGGCGGAACCTTGGAAACGATGACCGGCCTCTCTGGGCTTGGTGACCTTATCTTAACCGCTGGCAGCAAAAACTCGCGTAATTTTTCACTTGGCGTGGCACTTGGCGAGGGCAAAACCATTAAAGAGGTTTTGGGCGCTCGCCGATCTGTCAGCGAGGGTGCGATGAGCGCGCGCGCGGTTCAATTATTGGCCGACAGACACAATATTGAAATGCCAATATGTGCGGCGGTTGATCAAATTATTAATAATGACTTAAATGTGGACACTGCTATTCAGCTCTTATTGCAGCGCCCATTCTCTCACGAACACGAATAGAATTAATATCTTTAAAGATAAAGAATTGAAATTAACGTTCTTTTGACCAGAAATAATTTGAGGCAGAATTACCTCTCAACATTTATTTAGTCTTAAGAGGGTGCCATGTATTTTTGCGTCATTTGTTTTAGAAAGCCTAATCACACATGTGTCAGCCCAGAGTGCAAAAAAAAATCCACTCAACATCTCAAAACTTTTGGTGAGCACATCACTTTTTCTGGACTATTCATGTCTGAAGATAGGGCCAGCGAGATTGGAGATCTATTCATCTTCAAAGCCGAAACGCGCCGCGAGGTTGAGGCAATTGTTGAAAGTCACCCCCATTTTCAAAAAGGCCTTGTTGATCACTATGAAATTCATCCTTGGGCTCAGCACCACCATATATAAGTTTATTGCCCCTCTCATAAATATCAGGCTAGTTTAGCAACCTAAGGGTTAAGGCCTGCAATCAACTGTTGAGTGAGAGGACATTATCAAATGGCATTTTGGCTGTTTAAATCTGAACCAAATACATGGTCTTGGGCGGACCAATGCGCACGAGGAGAAAAAGGCGAGCACTGGAATGGAGTTCGCAATTATCTTGCCAATAAAAACATGAAGACCATGCGCGTCGGCGACAGGGGGTTTTTTTATCACTCCGTCAATGAAAAATGCATCATCGGATCGGTGATCGTCATTAAAGAGCATTACCCCGATCACACGGATGAAAAAGGGCGGTTTGGAATGGTAGACATCATGGCTCTCGAAACCGCCAAAAAACCTGTCACACTTGAAGAGGTAAAAGCTGAAACACGCTTAAACGATATGGTGCTCGTAAATAACTCACGTTTATCGGTTCAGCCCGTTACGGATATGGAATGGCAGATCGTATGTGAAATGGCGGGGCTCAACCCAAAGCGGAAGAAGCCAGCGGCGACCTTCTAACCGGCGCAGATATTGCGTAGGCGCGTTAAGCCATGTTACTGTTAAATGATGAATAGTCGGTCGAAGGGAAAGAAAATGTCTGAAGAAAAGATTTTTTCAGTTGCACAAGACGTTGCCGAGCGTGCGCTGATAGACAACCAGGCATATTTAAAAATGTATGCGGAAAGCACTGCCGACCCAGATCATTTTTGGGGAGAGCATGGCAAACGCATTGACTGGATTAAACCTTATAGCAAAGTCAAAAATACACATTTTGGACGTGATGATGTCAGCATCAAATGGTATGAAGACGGAACCCTTAACGCCTGCGTCAATTGCGTTGACCGACATCTTGAAACGCGCGGCGACCAAACGGCTATTATTTGGGAAGGCGATGAACCCAATATTGATGAACGCATCACTTATTTTCAATTGCACGAACATGTATGCCGATTTGCCAATATCCTAAAACAGCGCGGCGTTAAAAAAGGCGACCGCGTCACCATATATATGCCAATGATTTTAGAGGCCACCTACGCAATGCTTGCATGCGCCAGGATCGGCGCTGTTCATTCGGTTGTATTTGGTGGGTTCTCTCCTGATGCATTGGCTGGTCGTATTCAAGATTGCGAAAGCACATGCATTATTACTGCCGATGAAGGCGTGCGCGGCGGACGAACCATTCCGCTGAAGGAAAATACAGATAAAGCCCTCGAAAATTGTCCTGATGTGAAAACAGTGATCGTTATACGTCGCACAGGCGGTAATGTGAGCATGCTCGAAGGACGAGATGTTTGGCA
The DNA here is from genome assembly GCA_965656805.1 of Alphaproteobacteria bacterium. Classification (GTDB taxonomy): domain Bacteria; phylum Pseudomonadota; class Alphaproteobacteria; order RS24; family RS24; genus JAYODZ01. Next base: position 13,118 of record CBFHLW010000013.1, on the reverse strand, counting down.
CCACGAGTTAGCAGAGAGCGTAAATGCCGACTGCCCGGCCGAGGAAATGAGCGCTGAAGATCCACTCTTTATTCTCTACACATCTGGCTCAACAGGAAAGCCCAAAGGAGTTTTGCACACGACCGGCGGCTATATGGTTTACGCCTCAATAACGCATCAATATGTCTTCGACTATCATGATGGTGATATTTACTGGTGTACCGCTGACGTTGGTTGGGTGACGGGGCACTCCTATATTGTCTATGGGCCACTCGCCAATGGGGCGACTACACTTATGTTTGAAGGCGTTCCCAATTATCCGGATAATTCACGATTTTGGCAGGTTTGCGATAAACACCAAGTGAATATTTTTTATACCGCGCCGACCGCATTGCGCGCACTTATGCGCGAGGGTGACACGCCCGTGACAAGCACAAGCCGAAAGTCGCTTCGTTTGCTTGGGTCTGTAGGTGAGCCCATTAACCCTGAGGCTTGGCTTTGGTATCACCGCGTCGTCGGGGAAGGGCGCTGCCCAATTGTTGATACTTGGTGGCAAACCGAAACAGGTGGTATTTTAATTTCACCTTTGCCAGGTGCAACAGACCTGAAGCCCGGATCCGCAACACGGCCATTCTTTGGTGTTAAGCCGCTATTGGTTGACGCTGAAGGCAATGAGCTTGTCGGCGCGGCATCGGGTAACTTATGCATTACAGATAGCTGGCCAGGACAAATGCGCACTGTTTATGGAGACCACAAACGATTTATTGAAACTTATTTCTCACAATATCCCGGATATTATTTCACCGGCGATGGCTGCAGGCGGGATGAAGATGGCTATTACTGGATTACTGGACGTGTTGATGATGTCTTGAACATTTCTGGCCACCGCCTTGGGACAGCTGAAGTTGAAAGCGCACTCGTCGCCCATGTTAAAGTCGCTGAAGCGGCTGTTGTTGGCTATCCGCATGACATTAAAGGCCAAGGCATTTATTGCTATGTAACGCTCAATGCCGGCGAAGAGGGCAATGATGATTTGCGCAAAGAACTTGTGGCTTGGGTGCGCAAAGAAATTGGGCCTATTGCTTCTCCTGATCTTATTCAATTTGCTCCAGGATTGCCCAAGACGCGATCTGGCAAAATCATGCGTCGCATTTTGCGTAAAATTGCTGAAGATGATTTTTCAAATCTGGGCGACACCTCGACACTGGCCGATCCCGGGGTTGTCGACGATTTAATTAATAATCGCCAGAATCGCGCCGATTAAAGAGCGTTTTAGAAGTCACAAATAATGCCCGACTTCTCCCAATCACCATAACGAGTGGGCTCAGGGCCATCGCGCCCGCCACGCTCAGGTGCACTCGGCTCAGCGGATTGTTTGCTCTTATTGCTATCTCGACGCGCCTCAGCTTCGGCGTTTGCGCGACGGGTGGCCTCTTGCAGTCTCTTTAATTTTTCGTCATCCATCTTTTCTATATGATAGCATTAGGTAAATTTGCCAAGGCATATTACAAAACATTTTATTATTTTTATATGATTGAAAAGAGGCATCTTGAGCAAAGGCAAAAAATCTCTCCGCAGGGCAGCCGCAAATATGCTGGCGACAATCGAACGCGGGAAAACACTCGACGAGGCCGGAGATCGTCTTGAAGGGCTCGATCCTCGCGATGCAGGCTTTGCACGTGCAATTGTTTTAACGACATTACGTCGACGCCGACAAATCGAGCAAATCATGAATGATCGCATTAAAAAACCCATTCCCCGACGTCCACATATTGCCAATGCTTTACTGCAGGTCGGCATTGTTCAGCTTTGCTTTATGGATGTCGCGCCGCATGCTGCAATTAATGAAACGGTTAATGCCGTTGGCAAACCCGAGCAAATGTATAGGGGACTCATTAACGGTGTTTTGCGTAATCTCGCGCGGTCCCTTGAAGACAAGCCCGACGATCCCGCCATAAAACAACCCGACCGCATAAACCTGCCCGATTGGTTGGCTGACAACTGGCAAACTCAATATGGCGCTGATGCTATGGTGCAAATCGCTGATAGATTGCTTCAGACACCGCCGTTAGACCTTCATTTCTCGACATCCGAACATGCCACAGATTGGCTGTCAAATTACGGTGCAGACTATAATGCCGAGCAATTCGCTCCGCACCATGTTCGAATAATCTATAGCAGCGCTGTCGATATGTTGCCCGAATACGACCGCGGCACATGGTGGATACAAGATATTGCGGCACAGCTGCCTGCACAATTATTTCCTGAAAAAGCCGATACGCTCGACCTATGCGCCGCGCCAGGCGGTAAAACAATGCAACTATCCCATCTTGGGCACGATGTTTCTGCTCTAGATATTTCCACTTCACGCCTATCGCAATTATCTCAGAACTTAAAGCGTTGTGGTGCTAAGGCCTCATTGATTGAAGCAGATCTCACGACCTGGGAGCCAGACCAACAATGGCACAATGTTTTGCTCGATGCGCCATGTTCGGCCACAGGAACCTTAAGGCGACATCCAGATATTGCATTACACCGTCGTGCCTCGCATATAGAAGGACGTGCCACGTTACAAGACTCGCTTCTTGATCGCGCTTTTGAACTTACCAAACCAGGTGGAACGCTCATATATTGCGTTTGCTCACTCGAAGCACAAGAAGGCGAAGAGCGCGCTCAAGCCTTCAGCCAGCGCCAAGCTCAGCTCGTGCCAATGCCAATTTTACCAACGGAAATACCAACGCTTTTAGAAGCTGCAATCACCAAAGACGGGCAATTACGTACGCGACCCGACCTATTGCCAAATGGGCTGGATGGTTTTTTTGTAGCTCGATGGCGTAAATTAACCGGATAATCTTGCGCATTAGCACAAATATGCTTAATTCTGATTTATGAGCTCAGTAAAAATTTCACCTTCTATTTTATCGGCCGATTTTGCTCGGCTTGGCGAAGAAGTCGCCGCCATTTGCGCCGCTGGCTGCGATTATGTTCATATCGATGTGATGGATGGACATTTCGTTCCCAATATTACCATTGGACCAGATGTCGTTGCCGCCCTTAAGCCTCATGCCACAAAGCCAATGGATGTGCATCTTATGATCAGTCCTGTTGATAATTATATTGATGCCTTTGCCAAAGCGGGGGCTGATATCATCACATTTCATCCAGAAGCGGGGCCACACCCACACCGTACCATTCAAGCCATTAAAGCGAGTGGCGCGCGCGCGGGATTATCACTAAACCCGGGGACCCCTATATCTGTGCTCGAGCCTCTTATGGGGGATCTTGACCTCATTCTTGTTATGTCTGTAAACCCCGGCTTTGGCGGACAAAAATTTATTCCAAGCCAACTTGATAAAATTTCAGCAATCCGAAAAATGATTGCAGCCTCCGGCCGCACGATTGAGCTAGAGGTGGATGGGGGCGTCAACCGCGATACAGCCAAAGATGTTATCAAAGCTGGCGCCGATGTCCTTGTTGCTGGTACAGCAACATTTGTCGGCGGCCCAACAGCCTATGCCGAAAATATAGCAACCCTACGAGGCGCGTGATGCGCAGAACAGATCGCGCAGGTCTGTTAGTTGAAAGCGCACGCATTATGTTGCGGAATAGCCGCGTCGTTTTGGGCGATGCGCTTTTAAAATTACCGTTAAGCGATCGTCGCTCTGGCACGGCCAATCACGATGTGCTCTTTGCTTACCCAGGGCATTTACGCCCTGGAACACCAGAGATTGGGCACCGCCTCTTAGCTGGCAACTTTTCATTTGCCACGGCGCGCGTACCGCCCCACAGTGGATCACCCTTTTTATTAACGCCTCCATCAACCCGATGGGCCCAAGAGCTCTATGGTTTCCATTTTCTGACACATCTTGTGGCAGAGGGGTCGCCCGCCGCATATCAAATGGGCATTAAATTAATTTCAGAATTTGGCACGATGCAATTGGATCGCAAACCAGCCGCACGCGCACCTCATATTATCGCAAGGCGGCTGATGCGATGGTGCCAATTTCTTGGGCAATCCCGTGATCGCATCACAATCGTCGAACGTAGCGCGTTATTGCACCAAGCCGGTCGTGATGCGCGATTGCTAAGTGCCAATATTGAACTTTGTGAAGATGGGCCAGCAGCTCTGGAAGCGGCTCTAGGATTAGCCATATCCGCTTTATGGCTTAGTGGTTGCATAGACTATCTTCGCCCCGCAATCGACAAAGTAGGGCGCGAACTCAAAAAAAATATTTTAGTCGATGGTGGGCCTGCCAATCGGTCGCCTGAAACTCTATCCCATATTCTAGCTGACTTCTCTGCGCTTTATCAGGGTTTGCTAGATCGAGATATTGATCCCCCGTCAACTTTTACCGAATACCTTCCGCGCATGCAGGCCATGCTTGCTTTTTTGTGTCATAGTGACGGCGCGCTTAGCCAATTTCATGGCGGCGGTAGCCGGAACGCGGCTGAGATTACCCCACTCCTTGGACGACATAAGAAACGCGACGCATTATTCACATTTGCCCGACGAACGGGCTATCAGCGTATGGTCATTGGTAAAACGAATATATTGGTTGACACACTCGCCCCACCTAAAGGTCTGGCGAGCCAAGAGGCTCACTTGAGCCCTTTAGCTTTTGAATTTTGTCACGGCGAAGACCGTCTCATTACTAATTGCGGTGCCAATCGCATGAGTGGTGATGATTGGCATCTTGCAACCCGTGGAATGGCGGCGCATAATTGTCCAACCATGGAACGCAATATGACCAACCCATTTTATGCCAGTGGGGTGATTGGGCGTTTCCTTGGCCCAAGGCTTAATGTGCCTTCTCTAGATGTTACCTCGCGGCGAATTGATGATGAGAGCAATATCTGGCTCGAAACTGGACATAATTATTTTGTCGAAACCCACGGGGTAAATGTTTTACGTCGTCTTTACTTAGGCGATACAGGACAGGATTTTAGGGGCGAAGATAGCTTTATACCCGATCGTATCCAACCATTCATTGGGGGCAGTTATGCCATCCGCTTTCACCTCCACCCCGACGTGACACCAACATTGCAAGCAGGTGGACAGTCGTGCTTGCTCATTGCCCGTTCCGGCAGAGGCTGGCAATTCCGTACACGCTTTGCACAAAATGGACGATTGTTTTTAGAACCAAGCGTTTACATGAATGAGTTTGGTGAACCTCAAAGAACCAATCAAATTGTTCTCCAAGGTGACATCACGCCCCATGATTGCCGGGTCCAATGGGCCTTTAAATTTTCTGGTCAGCTTAACCGAAGAAAGCGCTAGAAACCTTGCTATAATCACCAACCCATGCTAACCGCCCCCTCAATTATGTCGCTACAACCTTTAGGATCCTCCGCATGTCAAAATCACACCCCATACGCCGCGCCCTTATTTCTGTTTCTAATAAGGATGGTATTGTTCAATTTGCCCAAGAGCTGATTTCTCGTGGTGTTGAAATTGTCTCTACAGGAGGCACCTCTGCCCTCCTTGCTAAAGAAGGGATCCCTGTAAAAGATGTTTCCGATCTCACTCATTTTCCAGAAATGATGGATGGCCGCGTCAAGACATTGCACCCAAATGTGCATGGGGGCTTATTAGCTATTCGCGATAATGAAGATCATCTCAGCGCGATGGAGGCTCATAATATTTCCGCCATCGATTTGTTGGTCGTGAATCTCTACCCATTTGAAGCAACACGAGCGGCTGGCGCTGATTACGAAACATGTATTGAGAATATCGACATTGGTGGCCCAGCAATGATTAGGGCTGCAGCGAAGAACCATAATGACGTTACTGTTATCGTTGATAATGAAGACTATGATCTTGTGCTGGCCGAAATGGACACTCAACATGGCGCTACGCAAATTGATACGCGAAAGAAGCTCGCCCAAAAAGCCTATGCACGCACCGCAGCTTATGATTCAGCAATTTCAAATTGGTTGGCCGAAGCGCTTGATATTGATATGCCGACATACCGCGCTGTTGGCGGTAAACTTCAACAAAGCTTGCGCTATGGTGAGAACCCTCATCAAAATGCCGGCTTTTATGTTAATGGAGAATTACGCCCTGGGGTTTCAACTGCAAAACAAATTCAGGGCAAAGAACTCTCCTATAATAATATTAACGATACAGATGCTGCTTATGAGCTTGTTGCCGAGTTTGACCCCGCCCAAACATTTGCCTGTGCCATTATCAAACACGCCAACCCTTGTGGCGTTGCCACGGGTAATTCCGCCGTCGATGCTTTTGATCGTGCATTGCGGTGCGATCCTGTGAGCGCCTTTGGTGGCATTATTGCGCTTAACACGCCTTTAGATGCTAAAACGGCAGAGCGCATAAGTGCCTTATTTACCGAGGTCATTATTACTCCGGATGCCGATGAGTCTGCACGAGAAATTATTGCACGTAAGAAAAATTTACGCCTGCTCATTGCTGGCGGTCTTCCTAACCCAACCTCCCCCGGTTTAAGCATTCGTGGTGTTGCTGGTGGCTATTTATTCCAAAACAGAGATGCCGGGCGCATCACCGAAAGCGATCTTAACTGTGTGACGAAACGAAAGCCCACCCCTCAAGAAATGAACGATCTTTTATTTGCCTTCCGTGTTGGCAAGCACGTGAAATCAAATGCGATTGTTTATGCGAAGGACGGCGCAACTGTTGGTATCGGTGCTGGACAAATGAGCCGTCTTGATAGTTCTCGGATTGCGGCGCGCAAATCACAAGACGCTGCTGAGGCTGCAGGCCTATCCGCCCCGCTTGCGCAAGGGTCTGTTGTTGCCTCAGATGCTTTTTTCCCATTTGCCGATGGCTTATTGAGTGCCGCAGAAGCTGGGGCCACTGCGGTCATTCAACCTGGTGGATCCATAAGAGACGATGAAGTTATCGCTGCCGCAGACGAGGCCGGCCTTGCTATGGTCTTTACTGGCATGCGCCACTTCCGACATTAATTCACATTAGCCCGAAAAAAAGGCCGCGGTAAAACGCGGCCTTTTCTATGTTTGGTCGCATCTATGTTAGAGCGTGCGCGCTACCAACATGCGCATAATCTCGTTGGATCCACCATAAATGCGTTGAACGCGAGCGTCTGTATACATGCCGCTAATTGGATATTCGTCCATATAGCCATAACCACCAAATAATTGCAGACATTTATCAATCACTTCACATTGGCGCTCGGTAACCCAAAACTTTGCAGCCGCCGCTGTATTTGCATCCAATTCTTGCTTCAAGAGTTGCATTGTCAGCTGATCGACCATTGCGCGTGCGGCCATCCAGTCCGCCTTACATTCGGCTAATTTAAACTGTGTATTTTGATAATCAAAAACAGACTGACCAAATGTCTTGCGGTCTTTTGTATATTCAACCGTAAGGTTGATCGCTCGCTCCATTGCCGCAACCCCTTGGTTAGCAATAATCAGTCGCTCTTGGGGAAGCTGTTGCATTAACTGATAAAATCCGCGACCTTCCTCTTCACCGATGAGATTGCTCGTTGGCACTTTTACATCATCAAAGAAAAGCTCTGAAGTATCCGCAGCATGCTGGCCCATTTTTTCAAGATTGCGCCCGCGCTTAAAGCCATCGGCTTCGGCTGTTTCAACAACAATCAGTGAAATACCTTTTGAACCCTGAGAGGCATCGGTTTTACAAACAACAATAACCAGATCCGCATTTTGCCCATTGGATATAAAGGTCTTAGACCCATTAATGACATATTGATTACCTTCTTTGCGCGCTGTCGTCTTTACCGCTTGAAGGTCAGAGCCGGTCCCAGGCTCTGTCATAGCAATCGCACAAACTAACTCACCGCGCGCCATTTTGGGCAACCAGCGCTGTCTTTGCTCTTCAGTGCCATATGTTAAAAAATAATGCGCACAAATGGCTGAATGGACTGTATTTCCAAAACCAGCAACGGCACAATTTTCCATTTCTTCAGCCAAAATAGCCTCATGGCGATAATCACCACCTGAACCACCATATTCCTCAGGAATAGAGGCGCATAAAATACCGGCCTCGCCAGCAAGATGCCAAGCCTCACGGTCTACATATCCTTGCTTTGTCCATTTTTCAGATTGAGGCGCAAATTCGCGCGTGTAAAATTTGCGAACAGCGTCTTGGAAGATATGAAGGTCTTCGCTCATCCAAGGTGATGTATATGATGCAAGCATATTAATTCTCCATTTCGGGATACAAAGGTTGAATAATATATGGGCTATAACGATTTTAAGTCAAATGCCATACACCTATCTACACACACAATAAACTTGACGATCACCTTTATTGTGCATATATAAAGTGTTAATTAATTTAATATACATTAGTTTTGTGTATTTTATGCCGCTTTTCCGATACGCCTAAAAAAGAGTGAGAAACAAGCTATGCTAACCCACCTTGACCGCCTGGAAGCTGAAGCAATCAACATTATGCGCGAAGTCGTTGCGGAAATAGACAATCCGGTCATGCTTTATTCTATTGGAAAAGATAGTGCTGTCATGCTCCATATTGCGCTCAAGGCCTTTGCCCCTGGGAGCCTTCCTTTTCCTTTGCTTCACGTAGATACAGGCTGGAAATTTAAAGAGATGATTGCCTTTCGGGACCGCAAGGTAAAAGAATATGGCTTAGAACTTATTAGTCATACAAACCCTGAAGGGCTTGCTCAAAATATTGGGCCTTTCACCCATGGCTCAGCTGTTCACACCGACATTATGAAAACCCAGGCGCTCAAACAGGCGCTCGACGCACATGGCTTTCAGGCCGCTTTTGGTGGTGCGCGTCGTGATGAAGAAAAAAGTCGTGCCAAAGAACGTATTTTCTCATTCCGCTCCGCTCAACATCGGTGGGATCCCAAAAATCAACGTCCCGAAATTTGGTCGATCTACAACACCAAAATAAACAAGGATGAAACCATTCGCGTTTTCCCGATTTCTAATTGGACCGAGCTTGATATTTGGCAATATATTTTGCGAGAAAATATTGAGATTGTGCCTTTATATCTATCTGCCCCGCGACCAGTCGTTGAGAGGGACGGAACCCTCATTATGGTCGACGATGACCGCATGCCTTTGCATGAGGGTGAAGTACCTCAAATGCGCTCCGTCCGATTTAGGACCCTTGGCTGTTATCCTCTAACCGGAGCAGTTGAGAGCGAAGCGACGTCGCTTGAGGATATTATTCAAGAAATGCTTCTCACATCAACCTCTGAACGGCAAGGCCGAGTGATCGATCACGACCAAAGTGCCTCAATGGAAAAGAAGAAACAGGAAGGTTATTTTTAATGGCCCATAATGATGCTCTCATTGAAAATGACATTCGTGCCTATCTCGCTGCGCAAGAACAAAAATCTCTCTTAAGGTTTATAACCTGCGGGTCGGTTGATGATGGCAAGTCCACCTTGATTGGGCGTTTACTTTATGAATCAAAACTTGTTTTTGAAGATCAGCTGGCTGCTCTTGAACGCGAGTCTAAAGTTGTTGGCACACAAAATGGGGAAATAGACTTTGCACTTCTCGTGGATGGCCTGGCCGCCGAACGCGAACAGGGAATTACAATTGATGTCGCCTATCGGTTCTTTTCGACAGATAAACGCAAGTTTATTGTCGCAGACACACCTGGACACGAACAATATACGCGCAATATGGCAACTGGTGCATCAACAGCAGATCTTGCAATTTTACTCGTTGATGCGCGTGCAGGTATTATGACCCAAACAAGGCGTCACGCCTATATCGCGTCGCTCTTGGGCATTCGTCAGATTGTGCTTGCCATTAACAAAATGGATTTGGTTGACTATGACCAAACTGTCTTCGAAAACATCTTCCGCGACTTTATGCAGTTTTCGCAAGCATTGAATTTTGAACAGGTGACGCCAATCCCATTATCAGCATTATTAGGCGATAATATCATTACAACCAGCGACAAGACGACGTGGTACAAGGGCCAAAGCCTTTTGACCCATCTTGAGCAGGCGCCAACAGCCAACGCATTTGCAGAAGGTGATTTCCGTTTTCCTGTTCAGTGGGTCAATCGTCCAAACCTTGACTTCCGCGGCTTCGCGGGAACAATTGCCAGCGGTTTCATCAAAGAAGGCGATGCCATTCGTGTGTTGCCGGGTGGGAAAACCAGCTCCATAAAACAAGTTCTTTTAGCGGACACGGCTCTTGCGCAAGGAGAGGCTGGTCAATCTATCACCCTTACGCTTAACGACGAGATTGATATATCCCGTGGCAATGTTATTACAAAAATAGACGCACCCGTCGAAGTCTCTGATCAATTCGAAGCCACAATTTTATGGATGGATGAGGCGGCAATGTTGCCTGGTAGGCCCTATACTTTAAAGCTCGCCGCACAAACAGCCACAGCAACAGTAAATTCACCCAAACATAAAGTGAATGTAAATACGCTTGAGAAAATCGCTGCCAAAACATTAGAGCTTAACGAAATTGGCTTATGTACATTATCTCTTGATCGCAATATTGCCTTTGAGCCATATGACACAAACCGCACTCTTGGCGGATTTATTTTAATAGATCGTATGAGCAATGCCACGGTGGGTATGGGCATGATTAAATTCGCCCTCCGTCGTGCCGCCAATGTTCATTGGCAAAACATTTCGGTTGACCGCGAAGCGCATGCGAGCCTTAAGGGACAAAAGCCAGCTGTTCTTTGGTTAACTGGATTATCTGGTTCGGGTAAATCGACAATCGCCAATGCATTACAAGCCTTGCTGCATAGTCATGGGCGTCATAGCTATTTACTGGATGGGGACAATGTGCGCCACGGTCTCAATAAAGACCTTGGCTTTACCGATGTCGATCGCGTCGAGAATATTCGCCGTGTTGGCGAGGTTGCCAAATTGATGGCCGATGCCGGACTCATCACGATCGTGTCTTTTATTTCACCTTTCCGAGCCGAACGTCGGTTGGCGCGCGAACTTATGGAAGATGGTGAGTTTATTGAAGTCTATGTGAACACATCACTCACGCTCGCTGAAACACGGGACCCAAAAGGGCTTTATAAAAAAGCACGTGCCGGTGAAATCGCCAACTTTACTGGCATTGATAGCCCGTATGAACCACCAGAGAGTCCCGAAATTACCATCGACACCGAACAAGTCTCAGCTGAAGATGCAGCCCAAATGATATTTGATGCGCTCAAAGCGCGTGGTAAAATTTCATAAGAGCCCGCAACCAATTGTGAATGCCAAAAAAGCGTTCACAATTGCATGTGCGGCGCATATCCGCCCAGTGCCACCCGACCAACAAGCTCATATGTTTGCGACCCAGTAATCATATGTTGTGTCATCGTCTCGGCATCTCGTAAATGTTTTTGAATAATATTCTCATCATAAACGGAACTGCCACCGGCAAGATCGTAGATGGTGCGAACCACGTTTACACAGGTTTGTGTCGCAAAAGTTGCGGCCATTCTTAACTCTGCCCTGTCCTCGGGACTAAAGGGGGAAGACCGTGTTTGCGCAGACGCCCACAATCCTTCAACGGTTCGAACATATAACGCGCGGGCGGCATGATAACTTGCCAGAGCTTGTGCATAAGCAATGTGTACACGACCTTGATCAGCCAAACGGCGAGAAGAACTGGCCGGTGTTTTCTCCATGGCAAGTGTCTTAAAACTCTGCAAACAACTCTGCGCATTACCCAAAGCACAAGCCGCAACACCAAGCGCCAAAAACCCGAAATATGGCAATTGATATAGAGGCGCCGAAATGCGCGGCGCATTATTTATAATAGTGCAGGCATATGATTTTGGCAGGCGGGCATTTTGGACCTCAATATCGCCCGAAGACGTCGCCCGCAAACCAATCGTGTGCCATGTATCATGAAATATCAAATATTCGCGCGGAACCATTATAATTTGCATTTGTGCCTGCTCGGGCGGGGCGTCTTGTTCGTTTTTCACCATCGCGCCCAAACCAATCCAGTCTGCATTTGCGGAACCCGATGCCCATGCCCACCGGCCTGAAAGAATAATATCATCACCATCAACATATGCACGACCATGGGGAGCGAAGATACCGCAATATATTTTAGCCTCTCCACTAAAAATATGATTTGCCGCGGTCTGATCCAAATAAGCAGCCATTAACGAGGCGGTTGAACCAATCATACTCACCCAACCCGATGCTGCATCACTCCGCGCAAGTGTTTCTATTTTACTTAAACCAGATATGAGGCTCTCTTCAGGACCCCCAATATCTTTAGGGGCAAATAATCTGAACAAATTTTCCTTGGCCATAGCTCGGGCAAAATCTGGGCTTAACCGCCTCTGTGCCTCAAATGCTTGACTTTCGTCACGGGCTTGTTGGCACAATTCATTAAACCGAGCGCCGTGATCGGCAGTATCTGGGTAGGTCATGCTTGCTCTGCTTATCGTTATTACGTCCACTCAGTGAAAAGCATGGTTATCGGCAAGTCAATACAGCACACCGCCAGCAAATATCCACTGGCTTCGGCAGATTAAAGATAAGCAACGACAAAACCATATCAGGTTTTGGGTCAGCATTATAAATTATCATAAGATATTTGTTATAAATCGCTGGAGCGGGCGATGAGATTCGAACTCACGACCCCAACCTTGGCAAGGTTGTGCTCTACCCCTGAGCTACGCCCGCTCTTAACGATTAGTGATCATTTCTGATCAGACGCGGTTATGCACCAATCGATGGAATTTGACAAGTGATATTAAGATAGGTTTTTCCGCATTTGGGGTAGACATTCACAAAAAAGACCCCATCTTTACATAATAAACAATAAATCCTTATTAAGATGGCTCAAATATGACTGACGTAATTATCGACGTAACCACAGACAGCTTTATGATAGATGTCATTGAAGCATCTAAGACCCAGCTCGTATTGCTTGATCTTTGGGCGCCGTGGTGCGGACCTTGTAAACAGCTTACCCCTATTCTTGAAAATGTAACGCGGGCAGGCAAGGGCGCTGTAAGATTGGCCAAAATGAATATTGATGAACACCCAGCCATTGCTCAGAAGCTTCAGGTTCAATCAATCCCCGCGGTATTTGCTTTTAAGGATGGCCGCCCAGTAGACGGCTTTATGGGCGCATTGCCTGAAAGCCAAATTAAAGAATTCATCAGCAAACATCTTGAAGGAGATCTTGGTCAGTCGCTC
>CBFHLW010000012.1:0-23866 GCA_965656805.1 Alphaproteobacteria bacterium | reverse complement strand
AAAAAAAGCGAGACCTAGAATCCTAGATCTCGCTTTTTGTGTCATCCGATAAATCGGAAGGCTCCTCCCAAAACCCAAGAAGATTAACTCCTCTAAACACATGTTAACATTAACTTATATTTTTTTCTTGGCAATATATAAATTTTACTTTTTCAATACTTGTCTCATTGGTCGGAGGGGCTTACAGGTATTATAAAGAAAGTCCAAGGAAAGTTATTCTATGCGCTTATCACGTTATTTTTTGCCGACAATTAAAGAAAACCCTGTTGAGGCTCAAATTGTTTCTCACCGTTTAATGTTGCGTGCGGGTATGGTGCGCCAAAGTGCTGCTGGTATTTACAGCTGGCTCCCGCTTGGGCTTCGGGTTTTGCAGAAAATTTCAAACATTGTGCGCGCGGAGCAAGAAAAAGCGGGCGCCCACGAGGTGCTTATGTCAACTTTGCAGCCTGCAGAGCTATGGCGTGAGTCGGGACGTTATGATGATTACGGGAAAGAAATGCTCCGAATCACTGACCGTCATGATCGCGACTTGGTTTATGGGCCAACAAATGAGGAGTTGATCACGCAAATTGTGCGTGACAATATCCGAAGTTACCGCGAATTACCGCTCAATTTATATCACATTCAGTGGAAATTTAGAGACGAGGTACGTCCGAGGTTTGGTGTTATGCGCGGTCGAGAATTCTTAATGAAGGATGGCTACAGCTTTGATCTCGACGAAGCAACGGCACGACAAGCTTATTACAAGATGTTTGTTGCTTATTTAAGAACATTTGCGCGCCTAGGTTTGAAGGCTTTACCAATGGCTGCCGATACCGGCCCAATTGGCGGGGATTTGAGCCACGAGTTCATTATTCTTGCTGAGACGGGGGAGTCTGAAATTTTTTGCGATGCAAATATTTTGAACTTACCCATACCCGATGCTCACTATGATGGCGATTTATTGCCGGTTGTCGAACAATTTACAGCCTTATATGCGCGAACCGATGAAAAACATGATGATGAATTTTTTCAAGAAAGGGTTGCGGCTGAAAACCAGGTTCGAGCTCGGGGCATTGAAGTGGGTCACATTTTCTATTTTGGTCAAAAATACGCAACCGCGATGAATTGTAAAGTAACGGGTCCAGACGGAAAGGATATACTGGTTTATGGTGGATCTTATGGAATTGGTGTGTCGCGCTTAGTTGGGGGTATTATTGAAGCCTCCCACGACGATGATGGCATTATATGGCCTTGGTCTGTTGCTCCTTTCCATGTCGGCTTGATTAATTTAAAAACCGGAGATGAGGCAAGCGATGTTCTCTCTCAAAAATTATATGACGGACTCACTGAACAAGGGATTGAGGTTTTATATGATGATCGTGATGAGCGGGCAGGGGCAAAATTCTCGCAAATGGACCTAATTGGCTTGCCTTGGCAGGCTATTATAGGGCCGCGGGGCGCTGCCGCTGGTGAAGTTGAGATTAAGAACCGCGCAACCGGCGAAAAGCAGCAGGTGCCGCTTGCCGAGGCTTTAACACTATTGGCGCAACAGCCAAGTATCCCAAAATGAGTGTCGCTTTCAGTGATCTTGAATGGGGGATGGCGGGGCGCTATTTACGCGCTAAGCGCCGAGATAGCTATATTTCGGTGATTGCCGTTATTTCGTTTCTTGGGATTGCTTTGGGGGTCGCCACACTCATCGTCGTTATGGCTGTCATGACTGGATTTCGCGCTGATTTAATGGAGCGGATTTTAGGTGTCAATGGTCATGCGCGCATTGAAAGCCGAGCTGGTGTTTTTTCAGATAAAGCGGCGCTTGTCTCCATTATTGCCCAACAGGATGGGGTTGTGCGAGTTCGTCCGATGATTGATGGGCAGGTTATGGCTTCTATTTCGGGGCAGGTGCTTGGTCAGGTTGTGCGCGGAATTCCAGTTGATAATATTAAGGAATTAGAGTCACTTAATGGAAATATCGTATCTGGTGAATTAGATTCTCTTAAGGGTGGGTCGCATGTTGCCATTGGCGCGCGTTTGGCGGAGCGGTTCGGTTTGGATATTGGTGATGGTGTCTCTTTAATCACACCTCAGGGGTCGGTGACCCCATTTGGCACGCTCCCCAAAGTGCGTCGCTTTACAATTGGCGCGGTGTTCGAGATTGGTTTGAGTGATTACGACACGAATATAATGTTTATGGATTTTGATGCTTTAGCTGGTTTTCTTGGGCGACCGGAGGCTGGCGGTATTATTGAGATTGACGTATCAGACCCAGACAAAGTGCGTGATGTAAGAGAGGGAATTGAGCTTGCTATAGGACCGAATTATCGAGTGCGCGATTGGAAGAGTATAAATGCAACTTTGGCGGGTGCGCTCGAGGTTGAGCGAACTGTGATGTTTCTAATTCTGACCTTAATTTTATTGGTCGCAGCGCTAAATATTATTTCTGGCATGGTTATGTTGGTGCGCGATAAGGGGCGAGATATTGCGATCTTGCGCGCTATGGGGGCCTCGCGTGGCATGATTATGCGTGTGTTCTTTATAACGGGTGCGAGTATTGGCATTTTGGGTACTTTTTTTGGTGTCGGAATAGGTTCAATTTTCTGTCTATATATCGAAGAAGTAAGGCAATTTTTGATTTGGATTACAGGCGCAGATTTATTTCCGGCGCAAGTTTATTTTTTACAAGAGCTCCCAGCGACGATTGTTTGGGAAGATGTCTTGCGTGTTGTTGGCATGGCGTTAGGCTTATCATTTCTATCGACACTTTACCCTGCGTGGAGAGCCGCTAAACTCGATCCAGTGGAGGCGCTCCGCTATGAGTAGTAATTCAAGTATTGCTATTGGTGATGATGGTGGAGCTGTCTTGCGTTTTCATGGGTTGCATCATAGCTACCCGCAGGCAGGAGGTTCGCTTCATGTTTTACGCGGTGTTGATGCGACCATTCAGGCTGGTGAGAAGGTTGCGCTTTGTGGGCCATCTGGGTCTGGTAAATCGACCTTACTCCATTTAGCAGGTCTGCTTGAGGCGCCAAGTGCAGGAAATATAGAAATTTTTGGTCATGCCGTCGACGCGGATGATGCAACACGTACCAAGATGCGGCGGGGCACGATTGGCTTTGTGTTTCAGTTCCATCACTTACTTCCTGAATTTACTGCTCTTGAAAATGTTGCCATGCCGTGTCGGATTAATGGATATCCTATCGATGAGGCAGAGGCAAAAGCGTATGAATTGCTGACACAGTTCGGGCTTTCTGATCGTGCGAAGCATTTGCCATCACAATTATCTGGAGGGGAGCAACAGCGAGTGGCTATTGCGCGGGCGCTTGTTCTTTCGCCACAAATATTACTCGCTGATGAACCAACAGGCAGTCTCGATCAGGATAATGGTAAGCGCGTTAGTGATTACTTGTTTGAGGCATGTTGTGTTTCTAACATGGCTTTGCTTCTGGCAACGCATAATGAGGCGCTTGCAGCTCAATGTGATCGTGTTCTGCGTTTTGTTGATGGTCGTCTTGTTTAGTTCAATAAGCTACAGATTTTGCGTCAATCAAGACGAAATCAAGCTGTCTGTGATTCTTTTAAATTCTATTTTTTTTCAGTTGGTTAGTTGCTCCGATTCGGAGTGTGTCTTCCAAATTAATGTTTTTAATTGACAATCAGAACAAAAGGTGAACATATAAAGGTACAGACAGCGAATCGGTTGTTTTGTGAGGAGGTAAATATGAACAAATTTGTTGAGGATATTCTCGCTTTTGTAGGTCTCATTGGCTTTGGTGTTGTAATTATGATGTGGGGTGCGATTGCGCAAGCCATCGCTGCTTGAGTTATCCCCCTTTTTGTCATTCATGTGTAATGACATAGACGCGTAGGAGCGCCATGATGAAGATCATGGCGTTTTTGTTTGCGAGACAACATCAGCGGCATAGAGGGCATATTATTTTTACTCAGCCTATATTAATAGGCAGATAAATATCATTTATGCTTGGGATTTAATCAATTCAGAATGGGGTTTTTGTTGGAAGCCAAGTTTGTGCATTTGCGGGTTCATAGCCCTTATTCGCTTCTCGAGGGGTCTATTCGCTTAGGTGAATTGGTTGAGGCCTGCAAAAAGCATTATATGCCTGCTATTGCTGTCGCTGATCGTAACAATCTATTTGGCGCTCTTGAAATCGCGGATAAGCTCTCTGCCATTGGTGTTCAGTCCATAACGGCAACAACCCTTAGGCTTTTTGACGAAGATAATGAATTGGGCCACGTGGCCTTATATGCGCAGTCTGAACTTGGCTATCAGAACTTGATGAGCTTGTGCAGTGATGCACATTTGGATAGTTCCGATAAGGTTGGAGTCGATATTAGTCGCGTGATTGCGGATAATGAGGGGCTCATTTGTTTGTCGGGTGGTCCTGATGGGCCCATTAATCTTGCTTTAGCTGCCGGACGTGACAGCGATGCTGAGGCTCTTTTTAAACAATTAGCAGAGTGCTTTGGCGACCGTTTTTATACCGAATTACAGCGCTATAATGATTTTGAGGATTTCGATGTAGAAAACAAATTGATTGCTTTGGCTTATGCGGAAAACGTTCCGCTCGTGGCTACCAATCAATCCTTTTTTGTTTATGCTGAAGATGCGCGCGCCCATGATGCTTTAATATGTATTGCCGATGGCACTTATGTTGATCAATCAGACCGCAGACAATATACACCAGATCATCGCCTAAAGTCGCCAGAAGAAATGATTACTCTGTTTGCGGACTTGCCTGAGGCCATTGAGAACACAATAGAAATTGCTAAGCGTTGTGCTTTTCGCCCTCAAAGTCGTTCACCTATTTTGCCAGCATTTCCCTGCGATAATGAATCTGAAGAACTTGCCGAGCAGGCGCGGGTGGGGTTGGTGCAGCGTTTAAAAGAAGTGCCGCTTGCCAAAGATGAAAAGGTCTATTTTGACCGTCTGGATTTTGAGCTCGATGTTATTAACCGCATGGGATTTCCCGGTTATTTTTTGATCGTTGCCGACTTTATTAAATGGTCTAAGTCACAAGGTATAGCAGTTGGCCCGGGGCGGGGATCTGGGGCTGGTTCAGTTGTTGCTTGGGCTTTAACGATTACGGATTTAGATCCGCTCAGATTTAATCTCCTGTTTGAGCGGTTTCTAAATCCGGAGCGTGTTTCAATGCCTGACTTTGATATTGATTTTTGTCAGTCACGGCGAGATGAGGTGATCAGTTATGTGCAACAAAAATATGGCGCAGATCAGGTTGCTCAAATCATTACGTTTGGAAAACTACAAGCGCGTGCCGTTTTGCGCGATGTTGGTCGGGTTTTACAAATGCCTTATGGGCAAATTGATCGCTTGTGCAAAATGGTTCCCAATAACCCAGCAAACCCTGTGACTTTGGAGGAGGCCATTGCGATGGAACCGCGTTTGCAAGAAGCGCAAATGAACGAATCCAGCGTCAATGAGCTCATGACGATAAGCTTGAAACTTGAAGGGCTTTATCGTCACGCCTCAACTCATGCGGCTGGGCTTGTGATTGGCGACAGAAAGCTCAAAGAGCTGGTGCCGCTTTATCGTGACCCTAAATCAGACATGCCAGTTACTCAATTTAATATGAAATTTGTTGAGCAGGCCGGCTTGGTTAAATTTGACTTTTTGGGTTTAAAAACCCTCACGGTTATTGAAAAAGCAGTCTCACTTCTCGCCGAAAATGGCATTGCGCTTGATATTAATGAAATTGCTTTTGATGATCCGGCGACTTATGCGCTTTTGGGTGATGGGGATACAATTGGTGTTTTTCAGCTCGAGAGTGCCGGCATGCGGGATGTTCTGCGTCGTATGAAACCAGACTCGCTAGAAGATATTATCGCTTTAGTTGCGCTTTATCGTCCAGGTCCAATGGAAAATATTCCGCGCTATATAAAATGTAAAAAAGGCGAAGAAGAGCCTGACTATTTACACCCGAGCTTACAGCATATCTTGGAAGAAACTTATGGCGTGATGATTTACCAAGAACAAGTAATGCAAATTGCTCAAGTGCTGTCTGGTTATTCGCTTGGAGAAGCAGATCTCTTGCGTCGCGCGATGGGCAAAAAAATTCAGGCCGAAATGGACGCGCAAAAGGCCCGCTTTATTGAGGGCGCAATCGAAAATAAAGTTGATAAAGCGCAAGCCGGTATGATCTTTGATCAGGTTAACAGTTTTGCGGGATATGGTTTTAATAAAAGTCATGCTGCTGCTTATGGATTGATTGCTTATCAAACAGCTTTTATTAAAGCGAATTATCCCGAGGCATTTTATGCCGCATCAATGTCGCTTGATTTTGAGCGGACGGATAAATTGCAGAGCTTTAAGCAGGATGCAGAAAAGCGCGGCATTAAGATTTTATCTCCAAATGTAAATCGCTCAAAAGTACAATTTAGCATAAGTGATGATGGTATTCTTTATGCACTTTCTGCAATTCGCAATGTGGGCAGTCAGGCTATGTCGATCATTGTGAAGGAACGTGAGGCCAATGGGCCATATAAGGACGTTGTCGACTTTGCGCGACGTACAAGCGGTGTCGGTATTAATCGACGACTTCTCGAATATCTTATTTTTTCTGGTGCACTTGATTGCTTTGAGCCAGATCGTGCCCGCTTGGTTGCTGGCATAGATATTATTTTAGGCGAAGCCAGTTTAGCCGCGAATGAAAAGCAAACCCAACAAGAAAACTTGTTTGGGGAAACAGATGTTGCAGAAAGCATTCAATTGCCAATGGCACCTGCTTGGTCCCAAATTGATCGTTTAACAAATGAATTTAAGGCCATTGGTTTTTATCTATCTGGTCATCCGCTCGACGATTATGCGCGTGCTCTTAAGCGTGTTGGGGTTGTCGGGTTTGATGATTTAGAAAAGCGGACCGAGAGCGAGGTTTTAATTGCTGGCACTTTATTAAAGCTCGATGAGCGAAAATCAAAAGCAGGAAAGCCATTTGCATTTTTGACATTATCCGATACCCATGGACAATTCGAGGTCACGATTTTTTCGGAAACATTAGGGTTTGCTCGGGACATTTTAAAGATAGGTCAGTCGCTTGTCATTACGGCAAAAATTGATCGTGAAGAAGGGCAAATTCGATTAATCGGCAATGCCATCAGGGGGGTTGATGATGTGGTGGCTAATGCTAATGCGGGGCTTCGTATTTTTGTTGATACGCCCGAGGCGGTCTCAAGTTTAAAAGCTCAATTCGGTTCTGAAGAATCGGCCCAGCGTAATAAGGTGGGGCAGGTCTCTTTGGTTTTGATGGCAAAATCACATGAAGTTGAGATGCTCTTACCTGTAGCTGTTGCTGTGACGCCGCGTCTTGCGGGTGCCATAAAGGCCATTCGTGGGGTCGTTCATGTTGAGGATATATAGCGATTATAAGCAGATTTTGCCCGAAAATTCCCAAAATTAAGTTTAATGTCTTTTTTTGAGTGAAATTGACGCGCCAAGCTCTTGCTATCAGTGCTTGAATTGACTAAAACCGCATCATTACTCACGCAGAGATTGACCCTTTCCGGGCGCTCCTGTGTTTGCTGGATGGTCTGGCAAATGTTGCTCTGCGGCGGATTAACTGGAGAAACGGAAGGATATATTTATGTCTCTACCAGATTTTAATATGCGTCAGTTGCTAGAAGCCGGCGTTCACTTTGGTCACCAAACTCAGCGCTGGAACCCTAAAATGGCACCTTATATTTTCGGTGACCGTAATGGCATTCATGTGATGGATTTGTCAAAAGCAGTTCCTCTTTTGCACCAAGCATTGGTCAAAGTTGAAGAAACTGTTGCTGCTGGTGGTCGTGTTCTATTTGTTGGTACAAAGCGCCAAGCGGCAGAACCCATTGCGCGTCATGCAACACAGTGCGCACAATATTACATGAATTCTCGTTGGTTGGGGGGGACGCTCACAAACTGGAACACAATTTCACAATCCATTAAACGTCTTCGTGATTTAGATGCTACGCTTACAGACGAAGGTTCTAAAGGGTTGACCAAAAAAGAAATCCTTAATTTGACGCGCGAACGCGAAAAACTTGAGCGCGCGCTTGGCGGTATCAAGGATATGGGCGGTCGCCCTGAATTAATGTTTGTGATTGACACAAATAAAGAGTCGATCGCAATTGCCGAAGCAAAAACATTGGGTATTCCTGTTGTGGCTATTTTGGATAGTAATTGTGATCCGGATCTTATTGATTACCCAATTCCGGGTAATGATGATGCGAGCCGAGCTATTGAACTTTACTGCGATTTGATTTCCAAAGCTGTAATCTCTGGCATCGAAAAAAGTGCTCGTGGTTCGGGTGTTGACCTTGGTGCGTTGGCTGAGCCTGCTGTAGAAGCTGCGGTTGTTGAGCAAGCCATTGTTGAAGACACGGCGCCTCAAGCAAGCGAAGACATCGCGGCTGCTGTCGAGCCAACTGCAACAGAAGCTTAATTTAATTAGACTGGCGCGACGATAAGGGTCTTACGCCGATAATGTTAATAATGGAGATTGAGATGGCTGATATTACAGCTTCAATGGTTAAAGAGCTACGCGAAGCCAGCGGTGCTGGTATGATGGATTGCAAGACAGCGCTTAATGAAAATAATGGCGATATAGATGCGTCTATGGATTGGTTGCGCACAAAGGGTCTTGCAAAAGCTGCAAAGAAAGCTGGGCGTGTTGCTGCTGAAGGTCTTGTTGTTGTTGCTACGGAAGGCACAACAGGTGTTGTTGTTGAAGTGAACTCTGAAACTGACTTTGTTGCGCGTAATGCTACATTCCAAGATATTGTTCAAAAAATTGCCGAAGTTGGTTTGGGAACTCATGGTGATCATGCTGCGCTTCTTGCTGCTGAATTTCCTGGCGCTGGAAAATCTGTCGAAGATCACATTCAAGAAATGGTTGGTACAATCGGCGAAAATATGAATGTGCGTCGTTCGGCAAGTCTATCTGTCGCCGACGGTGTTATTGCTAAATATGTTCACGGACAGACCGTTGAGGGAATGGGTAAAATTGGTGTTCTTGTAGCGCTTGAGTCCACTGGTGATAAAGAAAAGCTCCTCGAGTTGGCCCGCCAAATTGCGATGCATGTTGCAGCGACGCGTCCTTTATCAACATCAACAGATGATCTTAATCCAGCCGATGTTGAGCGCGAACGTAATCTTTTGATCGCTGAAGCCAGGGAAAGTGGAAAGCCTGAAGCTATTATTGAGAAAATGGTTGAAGGTCGTATACGCAAATTCTACGAAGAAGTGGTTTTGGACTCTCAAGTTTTCGTGCTCGATGGCGAAAGTCGCGTTGGCGATGTTGTGAAACGTCTTGCAGATAGCTTGGGTACAAGCGTAAAACTTGCTGGCTTTGTGCGTATGGAGCTTGGCGAAGGTGTTGATAAGGGACCTGAAGAAGACTTTGCGGCTGAAGTTGCAGCTGCTGCGGGGAAAGCCTAAAACAGATAACTTTGGTGGCAAGCCCGAATCGAGCAAAATACGATGAGGAGATAAGCCAATGTCAGTTAAACCAAAGTACAAACGAGTCCTCTTAAAAGTCTCGGGCGAGGCCCTTATGGGTGATGGCCAATACGGGATTGATGTTGCAACGGTCGATCGTGTAGCAAAAGATGTGCAAGCTGCAATTGAGCTTGGCGTTGAAATGGCATTGGTCATTGGCGGCGGCAATATTTTTCGCGGTCTCTCTGGTGCAGCTGATGGCATGGATCGTTCCAGTGCCGATTATATGGGCATGCTCGCAACCGTCATGAATGCACTTGCTATGCAAAATGCGCTTGAGCGGGCAGGTGTTTCAACGCGCGTTTTATCCGCCATTCCTATGACCAGTATTTGTGAGCCTTATATTCGGCGGCGTGCTATGCGGCATATGGAAAAAGGTCGGGTGGTTATTTTTGCAGCCGGCACAGGAAATCCATTTTTTACTACTGATACCGCCGCGGCTCTTCGAGCTGCCGAAATTAACTGCGATGCTTTGATGAAGGGCACGAATGTTGATGGGGTATATTCTGACGACCCAAGAACGAATAAGTTAGCTGAGCGGTTTGAAGAGTTAAGTTATATGGATGTTTTGTCAAAAGATTTAAAAGTTATGGATGCCTCAGCTGTCTCTTTGTCACGAGAAAACAATATTCCAATTGTTGTTTTTTCAATTCATGAGGCGGGAAATTTGTGTAATGTTTTATGCGGCGAAGGGCCGTGTACGATTGTGCGTGATTAGGCATACAATAATGAAACGTGACTTCAGCTTAGGGAGCATTAAATGAGTATCGATTTATCAAATATCGAACGCCGGATGGAAGGTGCGCTAACGACGCTCAAAACTGAATTAAATGGATTGCGAACAGGACGAGCGAGCGCAAGTTTATTAGAGCCAGTTATGGTTGAGGCCTATGGGCAATTAATGCCGATATCTCAAGTTGGCACAATTACTGTTCCTGAGCCGCGCATGATTGCTGTTCAAGTTTGGGATAAATCGCAAGTGAATCTTGTTGAAAAAGCCATTCGGGAATCTGGTCTTGGGCTCAACCCTATGCCGGATGGGCAGCTTGTACGCGTGCCGCTACCTGAGCTTAATGAAGAGCGTCGAGAGGAACTTGTTAAAGTGGCAGGTAAATACGCAGAAAGCGGACGCGTGGCCATACGTAATGTTCGTCGCGACGGTATGGACCAGCTTAAGAAAGAAGAAAAAGACAGCGAGATTTCTCAAGACGAGGCAAAAGACCTTGCAAGTGATGTGCAGGATTTAACGGATAAGTATGTTGCAAAGGTTGATGAGCTTTTGACCGTTAAAGAAGGCGAAATCCGACAAATTTAACGGCGGATACCTTTGTGACAATTTCTCCTTCTCCTAATGTGCCTGAGCATATTGCCATCATTATGGATGGTAATGGGCGCTGGGCTGAACGCCGAGGATTCTCACGCTCCCAAGGTCATCGTCAGGGGGTTGATACTGCTCGGGCGATTGTTCGTGCCGTGATGGAACGTCATATAAACACACTCACTTTATACGCATTTTCATCTGAAAACTGGAGCCGACCTAAGGCAGAGGTTAATTTCTTAATGGAGTTAATTTCCCGCTATATTAAGTCGGATCTTGAAGAGTTGCATAGCAATGGTGTTAAGGTTTGCATTGTTGGAAGTCGCGAGAGTTTACAGCCAAGCTTAATTAAATTAATTGATCATGCTGAAACGCTCACACAAGATAATGATCGTTTAAACCTCCAGATCGCATTTAATTATGGAGGTCGTGAAGAAATCTTATCTGCCACGAAAACGATTGCTGCTCGAGTTGCCTCTGGTGAGATGTCGTTAGAGGATATTACCGAGGATATATTTTCAAACGCATTGCAATTAAACACTGTAAGTGACCCGGATCTTGTCATTCGCACAAGCGGTGAGCTTAGAATCAGCAATTTTTTGCTCTGGCAGTCGGCCTATTCAGAGTTTCATTTTACGCAGACACTTTGGCCAGATTTCACAGGCGATGATTTAGATATTGCAATTGAGGATTATGTTAGACGTGAGCGCCGGTTTGGTCACATCTCTTCGCATAAGGAACACGGGTAATGGCCATGAAATTTGAAGGTTTGGGCTTGCGCGTTATGTCAGGGTTAGTTTTGATTGGGCCGGTCGGGGCTGCCGTTTGGTATGGCCAAATTCCCTTTCTGGTCTTGCTGGTTTTGGCTGCGATTGCCATGTCAGGTGAGTGGGTGCGTTTATTAAAAAGTATGGAAGCGAAGGTGATGGGTTCTCTTCTTGCTGGCGTCGTGGGTGCGCTGCTTATTTTACAATTTTTTGATAGTCATGTAACATCGCTCATGGCTTTGATAGCTTTGGTGCTCATCATTGGCATCTTTTGTTTTCTCACAAAACGTCGTGCGTCTATCATTGCAGGTGGAATCTTGTATGTGGGACTTCCTTTGTGGTGCGCGCAATGGTTAAGACAAGTTGAAGACGGCTTATATATTATTGTTTTTATCTTTCTCGCAGTTTGGGGGACGGATATTTTCGCGATGTTTGCCGGCAAAACAATCGGTGGGCCCAAGTTAGCACCAAGAATTTCCCCTAATAAAACTTGGTCTGGTTTGCTTGGAGGAATTGTTGGTGCCATGTTTGGTGGTGGTTTATCAATTATACTCTATAATTTTTTAAACGAAGTGAATGTTGCCCTTTGGGGTGGTTTTTTGAGTGCTGCGCTTATTGCAATTATTGCTCAAGGGGGTGACTTATTCGAGTCTTCGATCAAGCGCCTGCATGACATTAAAGATTCTGGCAGCATCATACCTGGTCATGGCGGTATTTTAGACCGTGTCGATGGTATGGTAAGTGCCCTTGTCGCTGTTGGATTATACCTCTTATTTGCTTTGCACCAGACTGGTGAGTCCCCGATCACATTATTGTGGGGTATGTGAGATGACCTTGCGTGTCTCCTTATTAGGAGCTACGGGTTCAATCGGTACAAGTACGCTTAATGTTGTTGATCAATATCCTGATCATTTTAAGATCGTGGCGTTGAGTGCTCATAATGATGCGCTTGGCTTAGCGCAAATCGCCAAAAAATATAATCCTGAACTTGTAGCGATTGGAAATCCTGAAAAAGAAGATCTTCTGCGCGCTGAACTTGCTGGTACAAATATAAAAGTTGTCAGTGGGGCGCAAGGCCTGATTGACGTGGCGCAAGTTGATGCCGGTTTCATTATGGCGGCCATTGTCGGTTTTGCGGGCTTGGCGCCAACACTTGAGGCACTCAGGCAGGGCACGCGGGTTGGTTTGGCTAATAAGGAATGTTTGGTTGCTGCAGGTGCTTTGTTTATGAACGAGGCCAGAAAATTTGGGACACGTGTTTTGCCTGTTGATTCTGAGCATAATGCTGCACTTCAACTTATTGAGGCCCATGGTGTTCAAAATCTCGAGACTTTGATTCTAACAGCTTCGGGGGGGCCTTTTTTGGGCAAATCACGCCAAGATTTAGCAAGTGTTACGCCTGCCCAAGCTGTGAAGCATCCGACATGGTCAATGGGTCAGAAAATTTCGGTGGACAGCGCAACCTTAATGAATAAAGGGCTGGAACTTATTGAAGCCCGATATTTATTTGACCTCCCACATGACAGCTTGAATGTTTTGGTTCATCCGCAATCTATTGTGCATGCCATTGTGATGTTAAGTGATGGTACAATGATAAGTCATAAGGCGCCAACAGATATGCGCGCTCCTATCATCCATTGTATGGGGTATCCTGCGCGGTTATCGACCGATATGGAGAAGCTCAATTTAGCTGATATAGGTATGCTAAGTTTTTTTGAAGCGGATCGTGATGTTTTTAAATGTCTGGCCTTAGCTGAAGAAGCGATGCGTATTGGTGGAGCAGCGCCAACGGCTTTGAATTCCGCGAATGAGGTCGCTGTCGATGCTTTTTTAAACGGACAGATTGGTTTTCTGTCAATCGCAGATCTGGTTGAAAATATTATGACCAAGGTTCTTTCTGCGCCAGATATAGCGCAGGTCTTTGATACATTAGAAGCAGTTTCTGCGTTTGATCATGAAATTCGCATATTAGCTAATAATTTAGTAAAAAATATGTCTAAATGACTTGTTTTTTATAGGTTTTTCGGAGTTTCTCTTTCCATCAATCGATATTTGAGCATAATGGTTAAAGGCTAAGATAGATTATAATTTGAAGGAGATGTTCGTGGAATTTTTATCATCATTACAGGGAATTGGTGTGGGTTATATTGTCCCCTTTGTCTTTGTGTTGACGATCGTCGTTTTCTTT
Organism: Alphaproteobacteria bacterium; assembly: GCA_965656805.1. GTDB lineage: Bacteria > Pseudomonadota > Alphaproteobacteria > RS24 > RS24 > JAYODZ01. The sequence continues at coordinate 10,106 of CBFHLW010000012.1, read as the reverse complement.
CACGAATTAGGTCACTTCTGGGTGGCTCGCCGCTGTGGCGTGAGTGTTGAAACCTTTTCGATTGGGTTTGGCCGCTCTCTTTTACGTTGGAAAGATCGGCACGGAACAGATTGGCAAATTGGTTGGATCCCCCTTGGTGGATATGTTAAATTTTCAGGTGATGAGAATGCAGCAAGTGTGCCAGATTCGGAAAAGCTTCATTCTATGAGCGATGATGCGCGCGGGAAGTCATTACACTTTAAACCGCTTTGGCAACGCGTTGCCGTGGTATCTGCGGGTCCGATTGCGAATTTTATTCTAGCAATCGTTATTTTTTCTGCTTTGTTCATGTCGTTTGGCCAACAAATTGTTCGGCCAATTATCGCGCAAGTCATTGAAGATAGTGCCGCCGCGCGTGCTGGCTTTTCGGCTGGTGACCGTATTATTGCGATTGATAATAATCAAGTGGATGGGTTTAACGATGTTCAGCGTATTGTGACGGTCAATGCAGATCAAAACCTAACCTTCACAATCGAACGCGGCAACGCTTTGATCGATATCGTGGCAACGCCAGAACGGGTTTTGGAGCGCGACCGTTTTGGCAATGAGTTTAAAATTGGTCGTCTGGGTGTGAGTGCTGCGGCGAGTTCTGATAGTGTGACAATGCGTAAATTCGGCCCTATTGATGCCGTAGTAAAAGCCACCGAAGAAACATATTTTATTATTGAGCAGACCTTTGTTATGATTGGCCGCATTATAACTGGGCGTGAAAGTGTGGATGTGCTTGGTGGCCCCATAAAAATTGCTCAAATTTCTGGCCAAACTGCAACTTTAGGATTAATAGCCTTAATACATTTAACGGCTGTGATTTCTGTGAGTATTGGCTTAATTAACCTCTTTCCGATACCGATGTTGGATGGCGGTCACCTCATGTTTTATGCTTACGAGGGGGTGTTCGGAAAACCCATGTCGCAGCGCGTGCAAGATATAGGTATGCGTGTTGGACTAGGAATGGTGTTAACCTTATTTGTGTTCGTGACCTGGAATGATTTGAGCCAATTAGGTATTTTTGGATAGTTATTTTTCGACAGGTGTCAGCATATGTTGCGCCCTTGAACGAGGAAGATTGATGGCAAAGTTATCATTGAAAATAGTGGCGATTGGGCTGCTCGCTAGCACAGCGCTTTCCGGCAGTCAATTTGCTTTGGCTCAAGATAGAGCCGGCGCTGAACAGTCATCGGAACCCTCTGTAAGCAAAGTTGAAGCTAAGCCGGTATCTTTCATTCGGGTTGAGGGTACGCTCCGTGTTGAGGCTGAGACTGTTCGCGCTTATATGGTTTTACGCGAAGGCATGCGCGCAGAGACTCAGTTAATTGACCAGTCTGTTAAGACTTTGTTTGCCTCAGGTTTGTTTGCTGATGTTAATATTCGTCGCGAAGGGGATGGCTTGATTGTCTCGGTTATTGAGAATCCTATTATCAACCGCGTAAGTTTTGAGGGTAATGTTAAGATCAATAGCGATACATTGCAGGGCGAGAGTTCTTTACGCCCACGATTGGTCTATACCCGGTCGAAAGTACAAGATGATGTCGAGCGATTTTTAGAGCTTTATCGTCGTGCTGGGCGTTTTTCTGCTGTCATTGAACCTAAAGTTATTCAGCTCCCACAAAACAGAGTTGACCTTGTTTTTGAGATTGTTGAGGGGCCGCTAACAGGTATCCGTTCGATTAATTTTATTGGCAATGAGGCCTTTGACGATGGGCGTCTGATGGAGGAAATTGTAACCTCCGAGAGCCATTGGTGGAAGTTCTTATCTTCGAGTGATAATTATGACCCTGACCGTATTGCTTATGATCGTGAGCTCTTAAGGCAATTTTATTTAGGGCGTGGTTATGCTGATTTTCGTGTTGTCAGTTCCACAGCTGAGTTAACGAGAGATGGTGATGCTTTTTTCGTTACATTTAACCTCGAAGAAGGCCCCATTTATAATTTTGAAAAATCTGAGATTAAAACAAGTTTGGAAAAATTAACGGGCCTTAACCTTGAAACTCATATTAAACATGAGGAAGGTGAGCGATATGATGCTCGTAAAATTGACAAAACCGTCGATGCTTTAACCAAAATTGTTGGAGAGCAGGGCTTTGCTTTTGCTGATATTCGACCGCGTGTGAAACGTGACCCAGAAACACAGAAAGTCAGTATCACTTATTCAATTGAGGAAGGTCCGCGTGTTTACGTTGAGCGTATTAACGTGAACGGCAATACGCGCACGCAAGACAATGTTATTCGTCGTGAGATGAAATTGAGCGAGGGGGACGGATTTAATCGCGTACTTTTGTCTCGATCAGAGCGCAATATTAAAGGTCTAAATTTCTTTGAGAAAGTTGATATTGTTGAGCAACCGGGTACGGAACCAGATCAGGTTATTCTTGACGTTGATGTGCAAGAAAAATCGACAGGTGAATTAGCGATTGGTGTTGGGTTTTCATCAACGGATAGCTTCTCAACTCAATTTTCAATTTCTGAGCGGAACTTCCTTGGACGTGGGCAAACGCTACAATTGTCAGCCAATGCAAGTTCTGAGACATCCCGCTTTGTGGTTGGTTTTACAGAGCCATATTTCTTAGGTCGCGATTTATCAGCGGGTTTTCGTGTCTTTAATTCTGAATATGATTATGATTATACAAATTATGAGACAACTGAATTTGGCGGAACATTCTCGCTTGGCTTCCCTGTCTCTGAGGATGCACGCTTAAGTTTATATCTCAGTCTGCGCGAAGTATCACAGACCTATAATAATGGTTATGAGGCCAATGAATCCCGTCATTCCTTTGGTTATTACTTTGCTGTAGATAAGCGCGATGACTATATCGATCCGACACAAGGCTGGAACTTTGGGTTTGGCCAAGATTTAGCGTTGCCGACTGGCGATATTACCTTCCTTCGGACAACGGCTGATGCTGATTATTATTATAATTTGGCAGAGGGTTACGTTGTACATTCTGGTTTAACAGCTGGTTATATTGATGGTTATGAAGGTGAGCCAGTACGTTCTACAGACCGTTTCTATAAGGGTGCTTCGAGCTTTCGTGGTTTTGATCGTTCGGGTGTCGGACCGCGCCGTCTCTTGAAAGACAGCGCAGGCGGTGTAAAGGATGATTATGCTGTTGGGGCCAATGCTTATATTATTGGAACGCTTGAGTTAAGCCTCCCCCTTATGCCAAAAGAACTCGGTATGAAAACAAAAGCCTTTATTGATTATGGTGCGGTTGGAACAACAGATGAAGATCCTTATGAAAGAGCTTATTATTCGAGTTGGGAACTTCAGGATGACTTTGCCTTTCGTTCGACAGTTGGTCTAAGTGTGTCTTGGAATTCACCCATCGGGCCTATCCAATTCGACTTTGCACGTCCTATTGCAACGGAAGATTATGACAGGGAGCGTTTCTTCCGGTTTACAGCAGGAACAAAATTTTAATTATTAAAAGAGAGAGAGGGATTATGTCTCGTTTTATTTATGTTTTAGCGTTTGTGTTTACCGTTTCTGTGCCTTTATCGGCTCAAGCTCAAAAAATTATTGTTGTTGACCTTGATCGCGCCATTTCACAGTCTAAGGCAGGCAAGGATATGAGCTCTCAGCTCGAGTCGCAATCTAAAGTTGTTCAGGATAAAGTCGATAAAATTCAGAAAAATTTGCAATCAGAAGCCAAGAAGCTTGAAGAGCAGAGAAGCCTTATGGCGCCAGACGCCCTTCGCATAAAAGGTGAAGAGCTTCGTTTAAAGCAAGTTTCTAAGCAACAGGAAATTTCGACTGAAGCACGGGGCATTCAAGCCGGTGGTCAAGAGGCACTTCAGAAAATAGCCGCTGTCGCTGTCGAGGAGCTTAAAGCCCTCGCGGAAGAAAAAAAAGCAGATATTGTTCTGCGCCGTGAAATGGCTTTGATTGTTGCTCCGGCGTCTGATTTGACCGATGAACTTACAGCTCGTATTGATAAGAAAATTACAAGCGTTAAGGTCACTCCGGTTATCGATTCTGGTAAACAGTAGTTTTTCGTGACTGATCATCGGTTTTATGTAAGGTCTTCGAGCGGGCGTCTTTCTGATCTTTTGCAAGATGCCCCCGAATCCATTGATGTTCAGGCAGACTTAGAGCAGCATTTTAGCGATGTGAGCGCGCTAGAAATGGCAGGACCTGACGATATTAGTTTTGTTGGTGGAGACGCCAAGTATAAAGAGATGGCAGAGCGTTCACGTGCTGGGCTTTTTGTAGTATCTTCAAAATCTTCGAATTGGCTTTCGCCTGGTGCTAGCTTTATTATATGCCCGAACCCAATACGGCTTTTTAACCATATTGTTGGTAAACTTTACCCAGACTTAGCCTCTGGCTTTGTTGGCCGGTTTGATCAAACGCACAATATCTCTCCTTCGGCGAAGATTGACCCTACAGCTGAAATTGCACCAAGTGCCATTATTGGAGACCATGTCGAGGTCGGCGCTGGTACAAAAATAGGCCCGCTTGTGACGATTGGCCATGGCACCCAAATTGGTCGTGGCTGTCTTATCTATTCTCATGTGAGTATTGCTTATGCGCTGATTGGTAACCATGTTCAAATTGGGAATGGTGCGCGCATTGGTGTTGATGGTTTTGGCCTGATAGAAGGCAAAAAACACGAGAAAGTGTTTCATCTCGGGCGCGTCATTTTGCAAGATGATGTTGAGATTGGTGCGAATTGTACCATTGATCGTGGCACTTATGGTGATACGGTTATCGGTGACGGTAGTAAGATTGATAACTTGGTCCATATTGCGCATAATACGCAAGTTGGTCGACATGTGCGTATTGCTGGGATGTCGGGTATTGCAGGCAGTGCTATCATTGAGGATTACGCCACGCTTGGGGGTGGGGTTGGTCTTGGCAATGGAGCCCATATTGGCACTCATGCCATAGTCGGTGGTCGGTCGGTTGTACTTGGTAAAGTGCCTGAGCACGAAATATATTCCGGATATCCGGCAAGGCCGTTGAAAGAGTGGCAAAGGCAAAAAGCTTTTATTGCACAGCTCTTTAAAAAAAGCCTAAAAGACAAAAGTAGAGGATAAAAATCTTAATGCCACTTATTCATCCATCGTCAGTTGTCGACCCCAAAGCACAACTAGCTGAAAGCGTTGTGGTTGGACCGTTTTGTTCAATCGGACCTGATGTTGTCTTACATGAATCTGTAGACTTAAAAAGCCATGTGTCGATTATGGGAAATACCGAAATTGGTGCTGGAACATCTATATTCCCATTCACCTCGCTTGGCGGTGAAACTCAAATTTTGGATCAGTCCAGGCCTTTAGGAAAATTGAGGATCGGCGAGCATAATATTATTCGCGAAGGCGTAACGATGCAGCCTGGGCAAATTGATGATCCTGCGATAACCCAGATTGGGGATCATAATTTATTTATGGTTGGGGCGCATATCGCTCATGATTGTCGTGTTGGCGATAATAATGTGTTCGCCAATAATGCGACCTTGGCCGGACACGTTACCGTTGGTAATTTTGCCAATATAGGTGGTTTGTCTGCTGTTCATCAATTTTGTCATATTGGTGATTATTCCTTTATTGGTGGCCATAGTATCGTCGTTGGCAATGTTATTCCCTTTGGTATGGTTTATGGAAAACGCGCATCTCTTGAAGGACTTAACCTTGTCGGCATGAAACGTCGGGGCTTTGAACGTGACGATATTGCATTGACCAGAAGTTTATTCTCAGACTTATTTGATACAAAGGACGAGCGCGTTTTCTCAAAACGCGTAGATGACGCCATGGATGAATATGGTTCAAATAATGTTGCCCGCCTTATTCTAGATTTTGTGAAGAATGCCAATGATCGCGGATTCTGTCGGGGTGAATGATCGTGACTAAGCTCGGGATTATTGGCGCTGGTGGTGATCTCCCTTTAAGAGTAAAAAGTGCATTAGAAAAAAAGGGTCAGGAGACTTTTCTCGTCGCTCTTAATCATATTGCCTCCAGCGATACATGTGCTCAGGCCAATTGTGTGCTCTCTGTTGGTGAGGTTTCGGCAGTAGTTTCCTTGTTCCAAAAAAATGAAGTTGATACATGTGTTATGGTTGGCCCAATGATACGCCCAGACCTTAGCAGCTTGAAAGTGGATGAGGGCGGACAGGTGGTTCTCACTCAATTTATGCAGATGGCTGGTGCTGGCGGCGATGATGCGTTGTTGCGTTGTCTTGTGCTTTATTTTGAAGAGCGTGGCCTTACCGTTATTGGGGCTGATGATGTTGTATCTGATTTTGTTGCTCCTCTTGGCTGTTTGACGAGTGTGAGCAGTCAGGCCTGGCATGAAGATGTCGCGATTGGCGTCGCTCTTCTTAAGCAACTGTCTATCTTTGACGTTGGACAAGGTTGTGTCGTGCGCAATCGACAAGTTTTAGCCATTGAAGGCCCAGAAGGCACTGATGCCATGCTCCTCAGAGTGTCTGATTTGAATGAATCTGGGGCAATTTCGGGCGGTGTCTTGGTTAAACTACCTAAAGAAGGGCAAGAAAAGCGTGTTGATCTGCCCACTATTGGCCCGGTTACAATCAAGAATGCTATCGATGCGCGCTTGTCAGGGGTTATTTTTGCCCAAGATGGGGCATTGCTTATTGATCGCGAAGAATGCATTAAGATCGCAGATCAGGCGGGGGTATTTGTCGAAGGTATAGCGCTTTGAAATTGCGGATTGCCATCATTGCTGGTGAGGTCTCAGGTGATCTTTTAGGCGCCGGTTTGATGAGAGAGATGATTTTAGAACATTCTAACGTAACATTTATGGGTGTTGGCGGCGATAAAATGCAAAAAGAAGGTCTCTCGTTAGTCTTTCCCATGTCAGATATTGCGGTTATGGGGTTTGGTGATGTCATACGCCGCTTGCCTTATCTTTTTAGAAAGCTTGATGAAATTGTACAGGCTATTATTCAGGATAAGCCCGACCTAATCATTTGCATTGATGCACCTGATTTTAATCATCGATTGGCCAAACGTCTCAAAAAAGCGGGGGTTATAGCGCCAATTATTGACTATGTGGTTCCAAGTGTTTGGTTTTGGCGGTCATCACGTGCCCGTAAGATGGCAAAATATTTTGATCATTGTTTGTGCCTATTGCCTTTTGAGCCAGCTGTTATGAAACGCCTTGGAGGCCCGCCTTGTAGCTTCGTTGGGCATAATGCTGTTCAGTCTATCGCAAGCCAAAAACAAGTCAGTGATTTTAAATCATCACATAAAATTGGAGAGGGAGAGAAGATTTTAACTCTTTTGCCAGGGAGCCGGCATGGCGAAGTTCTGAAATTACTCCCGATATTTATTGATGTAGTCTTACGTCTTCGAAAAGACATACCAAGTCTTCGGGTTTTTATGCCCATCGTTCCGCATTTAAGAGAAATGATTGAGAAGGCCTGTCAGGGGCTTGATATTGAATTCATTATCGAAAATGATGAAAAATATGCTCTCTTTGGGGCCAGCGATGCCGCACTTGCGGCTTCTGGGACTGTGGCTTTGGAATTGGGTTTAGCATGCACACCTATGGTGGTGACTTACCCGTCCTCAGATTTTTTTCATAAATTCATTATTAAGTTTTTAGCCCAAACACCATCTATTAATTTGGTTAACATTGCACTCGACGAACCAGTGGTTCCTGAAATGTTGGCGGGTAACGTGACCGTTGAAAACCTCTATCGTTTAATATCTCAATATCTTATGCAACCAGATGCAGCGATTAAAATACGAAAAAAACTTGAGGTATTTACAGCTTTGATGCGCGGTGATGGTTTTTCACCTGATAAAAAAGCCGCTCAAGTTATTCTCAAACTTGGCGGCTCTTTATAACCTTTTTACAGACCTTAAAACTCTATAAAATTTAGCGTTTGTTCATCGGTACATAGTCGCGCTCAGGTGAACCAACATAAAGCTGGCGCGGACGACCAATGCGCTGACTTGGGTCCTCAATCATTTCATTCCACTGAGCAACCCAGCCAACAGTTCTTGCTAATGCAAAAAGAACCGTAAACATTGTGGTTGGGAATCCCATAGCTTTAAGTGTAATGCCTGAATAGAAATCAATGTTTGGATATAATTTCTTTTCAACGAAATATGGATCGCTTAATGCAATTTTTTCGAGTTCCATTGCAACATCAAGAAGCGGGTCATCTTTAATACCAAGTTCTTGGAGAACATCGTGACATGTTTTTTGCATGACGCGGGCACGAGGATCGTAATTTTTATAAACGCGGTGACCAAAGCCCATAAGCCGGAATGGGTCATTTTTATCTTTTGCACGCGCGATGAATTCTGGGATGCGATCGACAGAACCTATTTCGTTAAGCATGTCGAGGGCAGCTTCATTTGCGCCACCATGTGATGGACCCCACAAGCAGGCAATGCCAGCTGCGATACAAGCAAATGGGTTTGCACCAGATGAGCCTGCCAAGCGAACTGTTGAAGTTGATGCGTTTTGTTCATGGTCTGCATGCAAAATGAAAATGCGATCCATGGCGCGCGCAAGTGTTGGGCTCACAGTATAATCTTCACACGGCACAGCGAAACACATGTGCAAAAAGTTGGATGCATAATCAAGGTCATTGCGCGGATAGATGAAGGGTTGACCGACAGAATATTTATAAGCCATAGCTGCAATTGTTGGAATTTTTGCAATTAAACGACGGCTTGCGATTTTGCGTTGCTCTGGGTCATTAATGTCTGTGCTGTCGTGATAAAAAGCGGAGAGGGCTCCAACGACGCCGACCATAACCGCCATTGGGTGTGCGTCACGACGAAAACCAGACGAGAATTTATAGAGCTGTTCGTGCAGCATTGTGTGCCGCGTAATGGCTGTTTCAAATTCTTCTAGTTGTTCATTATTTGGTAAGTCACCATTTAGTAAAAGGTAACAGGCCTCAATAAAAGAACCCTTTTCAGCAATTTGTTCGATTGGATATCCACGGTGAAGTAATACGCCCTTTTCCCCGTCGATATATGTGATGGTTGACTTACAGCTCGCTGTTGATGTGAAACCGGGATCGTAAGTGAACTGACCCGTTTGGCCATAGAGCGTTGAAACATCTATTACACTAGGGCCTATGCTACCAGCTTCAACATCAAATTCATATTCACTTCCACTGGTCGTGAGTTTGGCCTTATCTAACATAAGCGTGTCTCCTGTAGATATGATGTTACATAGAAAATATGCGATTTTATAGCATGACTTAGCCTATTCGGCTAGATAACTAAGCCATTCATTTTAAGCTGATCGCGCACTCTATCCACAGCCTCTTCTTGCCCCAATATATTGAGAATATCATAGATTCCGGGGGAATTTGGTGTTCCGGTTAGGGCTGCGCGTAATGCTGGACCAACTTGGCCAAGTCCAATACCTTCAGTTTCTAAGAATGCTTTGATTGCAGATTCACAGGTTTCTGAAGTCCAAGGTGAAATGGTTTTAAGTATTGGCAGTAATTTAGCCAAATTCTCCATACGTGGTGGTGTCATCATTGATTGAGCTTTTTCATTTATGTTTACAGGGCGCCCTGAAATAATGAAATCACAGTTTTCTGCCAGTTGATCCAGTGTTTGAGCGCGTTCTTTCAAGCTCGCTAGGCCACGCAGAATTTCACTTTCCACATCGACACCTGATGGTCGTCTCTTGCATATTTCGTCAAAAAGCAAGTTATCCGAGGCTAGGCGAAGGTGATGACCGTTCACATGCATGAGTTTGTCTAGATCAAATCGTGCAGGAGCTTTGCCTATACCCTCTAAGCTAAACCAGTCCACAAGCTCTTGTGTTGAGAATAGCTCATCATCACCATGACTCCAACCTAAACGAGCAAGATAATTACGCATAGCTTCGGGCAGCATGCCTAGATCGCGATAGGCATCAACACCAAGCGCACCGTGGCGTTTAGATAACTTGGCGCCATCACTTCCGTGACTAAGAGGAATATGTGCAAATACAGGGACCGGCCAATTCAAAGCTCGATAAATTTGCATCTGCCGAAAGCTATTTGTCATATGATCGTCGCCGCGAATAACGTGGGTGACCTCCATGTCATGATCATCAACAACAACAGATAACATATATGTCGGCGCCC
>CBFHLW010000011.1:0-24591 GCA_965656805.1 Alphaproteobacteria bacterium | reverse complement strand
TAACTCAATATGTAGCGTAAGAGATTTTGATAAACAGATTAGTAATTTATAGACGCAAGGAGCGAAACATGGCCGTTGACCACGCAAATGATAGTGAATTCAAAACAAAAGTGCTTGATGCTTCCGGCCCTGTTGTTGTCGACTTTTGGGCAGAATGGTGTGGACCATGCAAACAAATTGCGCCAGCACTTGATGAATTATCCCAGGAACTTTCACCATCAGTCACCATCATTAAGGTCAATATTGATGAGAATCCAGAAGCCCCAACAAATTATGGTGTGCGATCAATTCCAACGATGATTTTATTTCAAGATGGACAACCGGCTGCGACAAAAGTGGGTGCAGCGCCAAAGAGTGACATTAAGAAATGGATTGAGGATAATCTCTAAGCACCCAGCCCACGAGATAGAGTGACCCACAAATGAGGATGGGTGTGTTGCCGTTGCAGCTTGCAATTGTTGCGAGCGCATCATTCATATTATGATGGGCATAACTCTTATGGCCATGCGCGCGCGCTAATTCTGCCAAAAGTTCTGGGTCATAAGTATTTTGTTGATCCGGTATCGGCACCATATGAAATGTTATGTCTATGGTTGTGTTTAAGAAAGCCTTAAAATAAAGCTGGGCAGCTTTCGTGTTTAGCATGCCGCACAAGATGGTGAGCTTAGCCCCTTGATGTTGATAACGACGATCTGCCCAATTGCTAAGCATTTGAGCGGCTGCTTCATTATGACCGCCATCGAGCCATAATTCGCCTCCCCAGCCAGCCGATTGCAATTGTGTATATACGGATCCTGCGTGTAATCGTTGTAACCGCCCAAGCCATTTGGCATCCGCCAATCCTCTTATGATTGCGTCATTTGATAGGCCCATTTTACGCGCGGCTGTAATGGCTGTGCCTGCATTAATAAATTGATGTGGCCCGGCAAGCGCTGGGGGATCGAGGTCTAATAAACCGGTTTCATCTTCATAGATTAACCGCCCATGCGCTTCATAGCATTGCCAGTCTTGGCCACCAATGGACAGAGGGGCTTTTCTTAAGATGGCTTGCGCTTCAATAACATCGCGCGCTTCTTGTGTTTGCGGCGCTACAATGAGGGGCGTGTTTTCTTGTATAATGCCTGCTTTCTCATAAGCGATTGTGGCTATGTCTGGTCCGAGAAACTCTTGGTGATCAATTCCAACCGTGGTGATAATGCTGAGGTCGCTCTCGATTACATTGGTGGCATCGAGGCGACCACCAAGACCAACTTCAAGAATAAGCCAATCAGCCTCTGTTCGGCTAAAAGCTAGAAATGCGGCAGCGGTTGTTATTTCAAAGAATGTGATCGGTGCGCCGCTATTGGCTTCTTCGCATTCGGCTAAAAGCGCAGAAAGGTGAGGTTCACTGATATGTTGTCCCGCCACTGTGATGCGCTCATGAAATTGAACGAGATGCGGCGACGTATATGTGTGAACGGTTTTTCCATCTGCTTCGAGCATTGTTTTTAGGAACGCTTGCGTGGATCCTTTGCCATTGGTTCCAGCAATATGAATAATTTTTGGCAGGCGCCGCTCAGGGTTGCCAAGCGCATTCAAGATTGTGTGCATGCGGTCGAGTGATAAGTCGATAAGCTTTGGGTGCAGCGCGAGAAGTCGCGTCAAGACGAGGTCACTACCGGCCATGGATTGCCTTGCCTTACTATTCAGCAGCGAGGGCTTTTGGGCCGTTTGGGTCCACCAAAAGGGCAATAACACGTGCTAATGTCTCGCGTAACTGGTGCCGATGCACAACCATATCGATCATGCCATGTTCCAGCAAATATTCCGCACGTTGAAAGCCTTCTGGTAGCGTTTCGCGGATCGTATCTTCGATAACGCGTGGGCCGGCAAACCCAATCAGTGCATTGGGTTCGGCAATCTGAATGTCACCAAGCATGCCATAAGATGCTGTTACGCCGCCCGTGGTTGGGTCTGTCAGCACGACAATATAAGGAAGGCCACGTTCACGCATTTCTTGAACAACTACAGTAGTGCGCGGCATTTGCATTAGAGATAAAATACCCTCCTGCATACGGGCGCCCCCAGCAGCAGCAATCAGAACTAATGGTAAATTGCGTTGAAGAGCGGTTTCCCCCGCACGCACGACAGCCTCACCAGCGGCCATACCCAAAGACCCCCCCATGAAGCTAAAGTCTTGAATTGCGACAACAGCCATTTGTGTTTCAATATTGCCAACAAGAACGGTCACAGCATCGCGGCGGCCTGTTTTGACGCGTGCTTCTTTTAGGCGGTCAGCATATTTCTTTTGATCTTTAAATTTGAGCGGATCATGCGGCACATCAGGGACTTCAATAATGTCGTATGGATTGTCGCCAAAAATTTGTTTGATGCGCTCATCTGTATTCATGCGCATGTGATTGTCGCAACCCGGGCAAACTTTCTGTAAAAGTTCGACATCGCGGTGAAAAATCATTTCTCCACACTCTGAGCAGTTGATCCAAAGGTTATCTGGCGTATCTTCTTTTTCTTGGAAGACGCTTGGAAAGCGTGGACGCACAAAGTTCTTTATCCAATTCATAGCGTAACCCTATCTCTTTATTTTATGTCGGCACACACTCAATTAAGAATGTACACCCTTAGCCAAATCTGAAGCAAGTCCCAAGACGGCGTCAACACATGCTTTAGGTGCCGCGCCATCCTGGCCGAGCGTTTGCGCGATCTGATCAACAAGCACAGAGCCAACAACGACGCCGTCTGCGGCTTGCGCCATGGCATGAGCTTGTTCGGGTGTTTTAATGCCAAAGCCGATGGCTATAGGCAAGTCGGTATAACGCTTAATGCGCGCAATCGCTTGTTCTACAGTATTTTGATCTGGACTGGCTGAGCCCGTAATGCCGTTGATTGAGACATAATATACAAAGCCAGAGGTATTCCTTAAAACAGCCGGTAGCCGCGCATCATCTGTCGTTGGGGTGGCGAGGCGGATAAAGTTTAAGCCAGCATCTAGTGCTGGCACACAAAATTCTTCATCTTCCTCAGGTGGGAGGTCAACCACAATCAGGCCGTCTACACCGGCTTCAATGCAGTCGCTGATGAATTGATTGACGCCATAATGGTAAATTGGATTGTAGTAACCCATGAGCACGATAGGTGTATCATTGTCTTGCTGACGAAAGGTTTTAACCATATTCAATGTTTTGATCATGGTTTGGCCCGCTGCCAGCGCCCGCTGTGATGAATGTTGTACAGCGGGGCCATCAGCCATCGGATCGGTAAAGGGCATGCCCAATTCTATAATATCCGCGCCAGCCGAAGGCAGTCCGTTGAGTATGTCTTGCGACAATTCAAGATTAGGGTCACCCGCTGTTATAAAGGCAACAAAAGCCTTTTTGTGGTTTTCTTTTAGCGTCGCAAAACGCTTATCAAGGCGCGTTTCTTTTGTCATAAGTTACCCTAAACTAATATTTAAATGTTCGGCGACGGCAAAGACATCCTTATCGCCACGTCCGCACATATTCATCACCATAATATGATCACGCGGTAAATCGCCAGCGATCTTACCGACATGGGCGAGCGCGTGTGATGGCTCAAGCGCGGGAATAATGCCTTCTAAACGCGTGATGAGCTGGAAAGCCTCAAGCGCCTCTGCATCGGTGACGGATACATATTCCACACGCTCCATATCACGTAAGAAGGCGTGTTCTGGGCCGATACCTGGATAGTCCAATCCAGCAGAGATAGAATGGCCTTCGATAATTTGCCCATCCGCATCTTGCAGCAAGTAAGTGCGGTTGCCATGCAAAACCCCAGGTTGTCCACCTGCCAACGAAGCGGCGTGGTGGGGCGTGTCTAAACCCAGACCGCCAGCTTCAACACCGATAATGCGGACAGACGCATCATCTAAGAACGGATGGAATAAACCCATTGCATTCGAACCACCGCCGATACATGCGATGAGACTATCGGGCAAACGTCCCTCGGCCGCCACCATCTGCTCTTTGGTTTCTTTGCCAATGATCGACTGGAAGTCGCGCACCATAGCGGGGTAAGGGTGAGGCCCGGCGACGGTACCAATAATATAAAATGTGTCATGAACATTGGTCACCCAATCACGTAAAGCCTCATTCATGGCGTCTTTAAGAGTTCCCGCGCCCGATGTGACGGGAATAACTTCGGCGCCCAAAAGTTTCATGCGGAAAACATTTGGTTTTTGACGTTCAATGTCGGTGGCGCCCATAAACACAGTACAAGGAAGGCCAAAGCGCGCCGAGACTGTTGCAACCGCGACGCCATGTTGACCGGCTCCGGTTTCGGCAATGATACGTGTTTTGCCCATGCGCTTGGCAAGCAAAATTTGTCCAAGACAGTTATTAATCTTATGCGACCCTGTATGATTAAGTTCATCGCGTTTGAGATAGATTTTAGCTCCACCAAAATGTTCAGTGAGGCGAGGCGCGAAATAAAGCGGTGAAGGGCGTCCCACATAATGTGTTTGGAGATCGAGCAGTTCAGCTTCAAAGGCTGGGTCTTCTTTGGCGCGCTTATAGGCTTGTTCAAGATCTAGAATAAGCGGCATCAGCGTTTCTGCGACAAACCGGCCACCAAAAATACCAAAGCGGCCATTTTCATCGGGCCCACTACGAAATGAATTTGCAACTGTCACAATAACCTCTTGCTTTCCCTTTGCTCAGTTCTGATGAGCGGCGCCAATAAAGGCGGTTATTAAATCTGTATCTTTATCCCCTGGCGCTTTTTCAACACCTGAGGATACGTCTACCATAGGCGCGCCTGTTTCAAGTATTGCGCTCGATACATTTTCTGGTGTTAGTCCGCCAGAGAGCATCCATGGGGTATTACCGTCATAAGCGGAGAGTAAGCTCCAGTCAAAACTTTTGCCATTTCCTCCCGGTAATTCTGTCGCAACCGGCTTTGCATCAAATAAAAACCAATCTGCATACTTTTCATAGGCGGCACATTGTTGCAGGTCATCCATCGTGTTTATCCCAAAGGCTTTTATGACAGGACGGTGAAATTTATTTTTAATATCGCGCACGCGTTCTGGTGTTTCGTGTCCATGGAGTTGAATGCGATGGGGGCTTACAGCACCAAGTGCGTGGTCAATAGCTTCATCATCAGGATCTACGAGCAGTGCAATACGCTCAATATGCGGGGCGCAGCGCGCCGCCAATTGTGTTGCTAAATCATTGGTAAGATGGCGCGGCGACTTTTTGTAAAAGACAAAGCCAAGCATATCTGCTTTTTCCGCCGCGGAGAGAGTTGCTGGGTTATTGATCCCGCAAATTTTGACTTTGGGCATGTGATTTAGTCCTCCAAATCCGAAGCGATATCGCGCGCCGATGCGCGCGGGTCTTTGGACTGAGTGATGGGGCGACCAATCACAAGAATATCGGCACCAAGATGATAGGCCTGGCGTGGCGTCATAGTGCGTTTTTGCTCATCATGATCGGCGGTTGCAGGGCGAATGCCTGGCACTATGAGTTTAAAGTCAGGTCCACAAGCGGCACGAATAATTTCAATTTCATGTGATGAACAAACAACACCTGACAAACCTGCTTGATGGGCGAGTTGCGCCATTGCCAATGCCTGTTGGCTTGCACCTTCGGCAAATCCCATTTGCGCCAGATCTACATCATCTAAACTTGTGAGAACCGTGACGCCGATAATAATCGGTTTATGAGGTAGCGCATTATAGGCGCTCGCCGCGGCTTGCATCATTTTGAAGCCACCATGTGTGTGAACATTAATAATGCTGGGTTGCAAGGGGGCGAGAGCGCGAAGACCCTCAGCAACCGTATTGGCAATATCGTGAAGTTTGAGGTCGAGAAAAATCGGTAAACCAATTTCTGCAATTCGCTCATAGCCTTTAATGCCCTGGCTATAGAAAAATTCCATACCAATTTTGAGGCCACCGACATAGGGCGCGATGGCTGTGCCAATCTCATAAGCTTCTTCAATTGTTTTGACGTCAAGAGCACAATAAATAGGATTTGATTTTATCACCTTTTGTCCTCCTTTTGTCTTGTGCCAGTTTCGATCAAGCATTTGCCTAAAGACGCGTGCGCGTTAGCGTAAATGTTTAAATGGCTATAGCATTTTTTGTGCGAAATGACGAGAGGCTAAGATTTTAGCGCGGTATCTTCGGTTTGCTGCGGCTTTTTTTTCCTGGGGCGCCAAGACTGCAGGCGTCCTAAAACTAAGCCAATCATGATCCCGATCGCTAGGCAGATAATAATGAGGAGGAAGAGAGGGATGTTGATGCGAGCAGGGTCACCCGAAAAGGATGTTGGGATAAAGCTCAAGGATACATCGTGGCGATTGAGCACAGCAAGGGGAATGGTAATGGCTGCAGTTAGAAAAAAGAAAAGGTGGCGCAGGATTTTTTTCAACGCCTTGACCCTTAATTACTATTCAAGCGCTGGCGTAACTCTTTACCTGTTTTGAATGATGGGGTTCTTTTGTCGGCAATTGCAACAGTTTCACCGGTCCGTGGATTACGCCCAATACGCGCTTCACGGGTTTTGGCTGCAAAAGCACCAAAGCCACGCAGTTCAACACGATCACCGCGCGCAAGTGCGTCCGTGATTTCGTCAAAAATAGAGTTTACAATTTTTTCGACATCTCTTTGGTATAAATGCGGATATTTTTCTGCAACTTTTAATACAAGTTCCGATTTAATCATTAGGCGGCGCTCCTGTCGTCTTGGAGGGTAGATTGCCAAATCCAGAAACGGTTTTCAAGGTAAAACAATCATCAAAATAAAAAAGCCCGCGATCATCGCGGGCTTTTCAATGTTAAAACGAAAAACTATTCGTTTTTTTAAGACTTGTCATTTTCTGACTTATTAAGGGCTGCACCCAAAATATCGCCCAAAGATGCGCCGCTATCGGACGATCCATATTGTGCGACAGCTTCTTTTTCTTCGGCTATTTCAAGCGCCTTGATAGATAAGCTGACACGACGAGAGCGGTTATCAATGGTTGTGATCAATGCATCTAGCTTATCGCCAACATTGAAACGCTCTGGACGCTGGTCTTCACGGTCACGTGACAAATCGCTACGACGGATAAAGGCCGACAAGTTGCTATCGCCAATTGTGACTTCGAGGCCACCATCGGTAACAGCAGAGACTTCGCAGGTAACTGTTTCACCTTTACGCATTGTGCCAGCATTTTCAAAAGGATCATTTCCAGCTTGTTTTAAGCCAAGGCTGATGCGTTCTTTATCCATGTCAATGTCAAGAACAACCGCTTCGACCATTTGGCCTTTGGTGTAATCAGCAATTGCTTCTTCGCCAGATTTATTCCAATCCAGATCAGACAAATGAACCATGCCGTCAACATCATTTTCTAAGCCCACAAATAAGCCAAACTCAGTGATATTCTTAATTTCACCAGAAATTTTGCTACCAATCGGGTGACGTTCAGCAAAGCTTTCCCATGGATTATCAACACATTGTTTCAGGCCAAGAGAAATACGACGTTTTGACGGATCTACTTCAAGGATCATTACTTCAACTTCTTGTGATGTTGAAACAATTTTACCAGGATGAACGTTTTTCTTAACCCAGCTCATTTCAGAAACGTGAACAAGGCCTTCGATGCCATCTGATAATTCAACAAATGCGCCGTAATCCGTAATATTTGTCACGCGACCAGTCATGCGTGCTTCGAGCGGGAACCTGTTCTCCACATCATCCCATGGATCACTCTCCAGCTGTTTCATGCCAAGGCTAATGCGTTGTGTGTCTGGGTTGATTTTAACAACTTGCACTTTAACTGTTTGACCAATGGTAAGGACTTCACCGGGATTGTTAACCCGGCGCCAGGAAATATCCGTAACGTGCAACAGGCCGTCAACGCCGCCCAAGTCAACAAAAGCACCGTAATCGGTGATGTTTTTAACAACACCCTCAATAACTTGACGTTCTTCAAGGTTTTGCACAATCTCGCTCCGGGCTTCCGCGCGAGATTCTTCCATGATGGCACGACGTGAAACAACAATGTTTCCGCGACGGCGGTCCATTTTCAAAATTTGGAAAGGTTGAGCAACATTCATCAAAGGCGTGATGTCGCGGATTGGACGAATATCAACTTGGCTTCCAGGTAAGAATGCCGTTGCGCCATTTAAGTCAACTGTAAAGCCACCTTTGACGCGTCCAAAAATAACACCTTCTACTCGCTCTTCGCTTTCAAATGATTTTTCAAGGTTGGTCCAGCTTTCTTCGCGGCGTGCACGGTCGCGCGAAAGAACGGCTTCCCCCATCGCGTTTTCAATACGCTCAAGATAGACATCAACGCGGTCACCAACTTGGAGGGCGGGTTCACCGCCCACTTTTGAGAACTCGCGGAGTGGAATACGACCTTCGGTTTTTAGGCCAACATCGACAATAGCGAGATCATTCTCGATCGCTGTGATGCGGCCACTAATAACTGAGCCTTCTACGGCTTTTGTATCTGAGAAGCTTTGCTCAAGCAAAGCAGCAAAATCTTCAGTGGTTGGGTTCATACTTGTATTTTCAGTTGTAGACAAAATAGTTCCTACGTTCATTTATAATGCCGACCGGCCAAGCCGGGGGACTTCTTGCGCAATTAAGAGGTGCCAAAACAGCACTGTTTTGCGAAAGCATGGTTGGGGTTTTGCAGTTCCTATGAAATTTATGAAAAACGGCCATTACCAACAAAACTCAGTTTGAGTGTGAGTGGTGGGCTGAATTTATATTCAGGACTGTTTGTATCTTACGGTGGAAATTTCTAAAATCACAAGACAAGTAAATTCAGAGCCGCGGACACGGCCTCTTCTATAGACAAATCTGACGTATCTAGCAAGTGGGCATCTTCAGCTTGTTTTAAGGGCGCTGTTGCGCGCTCAGTGTCTCGTCGGTCGCGTTCCATAATGTCGGCTAAGACGGTGTCGTAGTCGCATGACGGGTCTTGCTTAGAAAGTTCTTGCCACCGTCGTTGCGCTCGAATATCGGCGCGAGCGGTGATAAAGAGTTTATGGGGTGCGCCTGGGCAAACAATGGTTCCGATATCTCGTCCATCCAAGATACAACCAATAGGTGCGTTTTCCGCAAAATCTCGCTGTGCCTGCAAAATAGCACTCCGAACACCCGGCATTGCGGCAACGATTGAAGCTGCCGCTCCGGCCTCAGCTGTGCGCAGGTGTTTTTCAAAACTTGTGTCGTTTAAAAGACCTAAATCGAGTGTTTTGGCGATATGTTCAGCAGATATTGCGTCTTCGCGCGATTTTTTATCTTGATGAATGAGATAACCAACAGCTCGGTACAAAAGCCCTGTATCGAGATAATCATAGCCCAGATGCGTTGCCAGACGTTTGGCAACGGTTCCCTTGCCAGATGCAGCCGGTCCATCAATAGCGATGGGAGAATTTATATGTGTTATGTCGATCTCGGTCATGTGTTTTTCTCAGAATGGTGCCGATTTAAGGCTATATCGCGCTTTGAAAGGTGACGCCAAGATCAGCCATGAGCTCGAAGAAATTAGGAAAGCTGGTGGCAATCATCGCGATGTCATCAACCACCACAGGCGTTTGTGTGACCAGACCCAATAAGAGAAAGCTCATCGCAATCCTGTGGTCGTGGTGGGTTTTAACGATGCCGCCGCCTTGAATTTTACCGTTTTCGGCAATATTTAAGCCGTTAATAATCAGGCTATCGCCTTGTGAATATGCTTCAACCCCATTTGCCTTAAGGCCGTCAATAATTGCGCTTAGGCGGTCACTTTCCTTTACCCGAAGTTCTCCAAGCCCATGGAAAATGCTCGTGCCCTCCGCACATGCGGCCAACATGGCTAATGCGGGGTATTCATCAATCATTGAAGGGGCAATGTCGGCCTGAAGTTCGATTGCCTTTAATTTTCCGGCTTGAATTTTGAGATCAACCACGTCTTCACCGGCCGCCTGACGAATGTTTTGGCTGGTGATATGCGCGCCCATTTGGGCAAGGGCGCGGAATAAGCCATCGCGATGTTGACTCATCATAACATTGTTTAATTGGATCTCAGAACCTTGAACCATGAGTGCGGCAATCATCGGGAAGGCGGCAGATGAGGGGTCTCCCGGCACAATAATATCTTGGGCGGTGAGTTGTTTCTCCCCTTTAACCCAAACATGGTGCCCATCCTGAAGGTCTTCTGCGCGAATATCAGCACCAAAAAGACTTAACATTCGCTCGGTATGGTCTCGTGTCGGATGTGGTTCAATAATATGTGTCTCGCCTGGCGCGCCAAGCCCCGCAAGAAGTATTGCAGACTTAACCTGAGCTGAGGCGACGGGCAATTTATACGAAATCGGGATGGGTCGTTGTGGCGCTGTTAATGTGAGCGGTAAATGGTCCTGCCCTAAGGGTTCGACCGATAGTCCCATTTGTTTTAGGGGAGTTAGAACGCGCTGCATGGGGCGTTTAGAGAGGGAGGCATCCCCAATAAAACGTGCCCGACAGGGGCTTGCTGTCATCAGCCCCATAACCAAACGACAGCCAGTTCCTGCATTTTCAAAGTCGACGTCTACCTCTGGAGAGATAAAATTGCCTAGACCAATGCCGCCTACAGACCATGTGCCATCGGTTTGTTTTTCAACCTCTGCTCCAAAAGCGCGCATAGCTTTGGCTGTCGCAAGCACATCATCTCCTTCAAGCAAGCCTGCAATTCGGGTTTCCCCTATCGCTATAGCGCCGAGCATGAGCGCGCGATGAGATATACTTTTGTCACCAGGGATAATAATGGTGCCATTTAGAGGTGTTTTGCGCCGGGCGCATGACGCAGCACCTTGTTTTTGCGCAAATTTATCTTTTAATGGCTGTTTTTTAGGGGGTGATTTGGACATATGACCCTCAAAATCCTATTTTTAACATTTAAAATGGCTCGTGCACATTATTCATATATTTTGTTTCAGAATTTTCTCTGAAAAGGGGCTTGCTTCAACAGGTTAAATCACTTTTTATCAATTTACTTTTGACAGAAGGCGCGTCTCATGGCAATGGAACGCAAAATTAAAATGGAGATGGAACGTGGTAGATCCAAAACTTGGTACAAAACGTCAATGCGAAGCATGTGACGCAAAATTTTATGATCTTAATAAGAAACCTGTTACGTGCCCAAAATGTCAAACACTTTTTGACCCCTCTGTTTTAGTGCGGAAGCCCGCACCAGAGAAAGAAATTGCACCCAAAGCGGCGAATCCTGATGAGGATGATGAGGATGAGCTCGCGCTTGATGATGTTGAAGTCAGTCTCGAGTCGCTTGATGACGACGACAATGATGATGATGATTTGGATGATGCCTCTGAGGCATTACTCGTTGATAATGATGACGCCGACATTCTAATCGATGATGACGATGATGATGATCTAGATGACACATTGCTTGATGACGATGATGATGATCTAGATGATGCAACATTGCTCGATGATGAGTAAATTTGTCATTATCGTTTTTTCTTGATCCATGAGATCATTTGCGTATAAGTATCGCCACCGAATAAAGGCGAAACTTATTCGCGGTTTATAAGGGGCTATAGCTCAGCTGGGAGAGCGCTTGCATGGCATGCAAGAGGTCGGCGGTTCGATCCCGCCTAGCTCCACCAAAACCTCTGTTTCGGTGATCAAAATTTCTATTATTGTTTTAGATTGGTTGCCTTGGGTATAACCATTTTAAGTCGCAATTTAAGCAGATAATAATTTTTTAATTATTATTGCGCTCATCACATAGCTCACCACAATTACTGGACCAGCTGGAACATCCGCCATCATTGCTGCGATTATTCCCGTCATGACGGCTAAAAACCCACAAAGCCACGCCGTGAGATGTATCGTCTTGGATTTCATGGCAGCAAGAGCCGGCAGTATCAAGCTGGCAAAGACAACATAGACACCCACTAGCTGTACCGATGATGTGATAACCAGGGCAAAAAGTAGATAAAAACTTATGCCCTGGCGTAAAGCGGGTTTTAGAAACCAAGCAAGTAAAATTAAGACATAGATCGGCGCATGAGTGATGACGTCAGTCCAAGTAATAAATAATATTTGGCCCGAGAGTAAATGCTGTATTTTTTCTCCGCCATGGGGATGATCGGCGAGTAATAAAAGAGCAAGAGACGCGGCGAGCACAAAACTAACGCCGATAATTGCCTCTTGCTGCTCGGGCATGGTCTTCTCTAATCTCTGGAAAAACAGCGCCGCTGCAATTGCGGATATCAGGGCGATAGCTTGCATGAACCAGATTGATGGCTCATGAAACCAAATGCTCGCAGCGACCAATCCAAGCCCAGCAATTTGTGCCACAGCAAGATCAATAAAAATAATGCCGCGCTTTAAGACCTCAATGCCGAGTGGTGCGTGAGTGAGAGCAATCATGAGGCCGGCAATTAATGCGGGCCCCACAATGCTGACCATTTCGCTACTGATCATCCACGGCTCCGCTTAAAAGGCTCATGGAGCGATCAAATAATGTGAACAGGTTGCCGCTTTCGTCATCACCGCCAATCGTATAGGGCAACATCACGGCGGGTCTATCGATTTTCTCCGATAACCACTCGCTGGCCTCCTTAGGTTCATAGGGTGTGCGAATAATCATGCTAGCCGGTTTGGCTTTGAGTTGCTGTAGTAAACCTTCAAGGTGCGCGGCGGTTGGCGGGATACCAGGCTTTGGTTCTAGCGATGCAACCTGCCTGAGCTCTAGCCAATCAAGTAAATAGCTAAAGCCTCGGTGATGCACAACAACGGGAAGGTTCTTTAGGGGCGCCGCATTATTTTCCCATCTAGCAATAGCAGGCTGCCAACGTGAGATAAATTCATTCAGCTGGTTTTGGTAAAAACCAGCATGCTGTCTGTCGATTGTCTCAAGCCGCTTGGTGAGCTCCTGCGCGACAAGCAAAATATTATGAGGATTTAAATGAATATGCGGATTACCTTCTGGGTGCACATCCCCCATGCTACGATCAACGACGATAGGTTTTTCTAATATTGGCACATATTCTGATGCCATGAGATAACCAAGCGAACCCGGTTGAACGTGCCCCCCTGCTTTTTGGATCAAGAGTGGCAGCCAACCAACCTCTAATCCTGCACCAGAACAAAGGATCAAATCGGCATGACGTGCTTTTGCGATCAGGCTGGGGCGCGCACGAATATGATGCGGGTCCTGCTTGGCATGAGTGGCGGAAAAGGCTGTGACATTATCACCGCCAATTTCTTCTGCTAAAGCGGCCCATTCAGGTTCACAAGCAAAAATATTAACCTTGGCTTGCGCGGCGACTGGGGCTGCCCAAAGCAGCCCCAGGGCGACAATATTGAGAAGTTGTCTCATCATGTCCCCTAATATTTATGTGCGCCATGAGCCCCAAGACTCATGATATATTGCATCATCACCTGATTATCATCCTGCCCGCGCGTGAGTTCCTCACGGTTATATTGCAGGCGCACACGGCTAAACTCGCTATTTGTCCAATCGAGCATCGCGCTATAAGCTTGGGGGTCATATCCGTCTGCGTCCAATGCGCTGCCCAACAAACCTGCAGGCACATTGGCTGGTTGCAGTTGGCTGTAACGTGCTCCAATGCGCCACTGCGGATCAAATTTATAAATCGCCTGTGCGTACCAGCCGGTTGAAGAGTCATCAAAGTTGATGGCTCCGGTGGCTGCCTCCGTGTCTTCATAGATACCATCTTCATTGCGCCAGAAGAATTCGCTTTGCAGAATAATTTCCCGATCGCGTGCATTGCCAGTTGGTGCCCATGTATAGCGCAGATCTGTCGCATAGATCTCTGTGTCACCGGTAAAGCTTACGAGGTCTTCATTGCTGAGGCGCGAACCATCGGCTGAGCCTGAGAGCATGTACCCTCCCAATCGCCAACTTTGATTATTGCCTATATCACCGCCAATGCGTGCAAATGCAGACCAAGCGCCTACATTTGACCCTACACCTTCACCGAAGGGAAAGTCGTCCCCTTGGAAAACGCCGCCGCCGACCTCTGTATAAAAAGGCGTTGGCAAGACATAAGATACTTCTGCACCATCATCATTAAAGGCGCCGTTTAAGAAGATGCGATAAGGTAAAGGACGGTCTGCAAAATCATCGGCATGGCTATGATGCTCGTTGAGGTAACCAAACGTCCATAAGGCACGCCCAGCTTTAACGCTCATGCCATCGGGAAGGCCACTGCCTGCGAGTGTCTGGATATAGGCTTCTTCCAGTTCTATCTCGGTTTTCCCTTCATGCTGTGCAATTGCTGCTGTGATGCTTGAGAAAAATTTATCATCCACATTGCCTGAAAGGTTCAGCTCGGTGTGGTCAGCGCCAAATCCTTCGCGGGGGCGCTCTCCTTCATGACCTACTGCAAAGCCTGCAACCTCGCCCTCATTAGAGGAGAAAGCATTATATTGACCATTCAAAATCACACCGATAGACGGATTGAAGCTATTATCCCTTATATTTCGTCCTGTTGTGGCTGGTGTCGTGGCCCGCGGTGGCACGGACTTGGTTTGGATGTTCTCGACTTTATTAAGTTTTGCCTCTAGCTCGCTGATACGTTCTTCATAAGCCTGTTTCATGTTTTGAATTTCAGCGCGTAATATTTCGATGTCTTTGTTCGATGCTGACAGCGCTGATGTGCTGGAGAGCATAGCGATAAATGCAGCCGTAGCTGCTCGTTTCGTTTTGAGCATGATATTTTCCTAAAACTAAATCCACCGCGCCTGTAAATGACAGGGCAGTTTATAAAAATAATTAAGTTATGTGTGTATTAGGAAAAAGCTGGCGGTGCGCGCGGAGATGCAATGCCATGTCTTTGTGAGCGAACGAATGGTTGCCCAGGATGTGCGATGATAAAAGAAATATAGTCTGGCGCCTGTAGCGCGAAGGTTGCGCTAGGTTTGCTATATTTCGCATGTTCACCGTGGAGGTAAATTTGACAAAGATGGCCATTATGCTCGTGCTTCTCAAAGCCAAACTCAGCTATGTGCAGGCTAGACAGCAACTGCATAGCTAAAAAGCTAAAGACTAAAAATAAGCCGAGTTTTCTGTTCATTTTCATATAGCTAAAATACCAACATGATCGAAAGTATACCATAATAAATATATGACTTCTTGTATTTTTATTTGAGCGGTTTGACGCAACCTTTGTTATTGCTTTTTCTTCTTTTTTCTTGGGTAGGTCTGAGTGTTAAAAGGGTTTTTTGAATGTCGCGTGCTTCTATTAAGTGTGCCCATAAAACCGAAATCTAACGCGTACTGATTTCTATGCTTTTGAGTTATGAACTTGTCATTGTATTCTTTTTATGTCCGCGCGTCATGGGCTGTGAGATGACGTTATTCGAAATATAATAAATGGGCGATACATATGTTGGAATTTTCTTTTGAAGCTGCCATATGGGTTTACCAAGGTAAAGCCAAAATATATTTCGTAACCGTTCCAGAAGATATCGCGACAAGCATTAAGGCATTTGTTGCTGGTCCCCGGCGTGGCTGGGGTGCGGTGCGCGTTACTGTTCGTATTGGTGAAACATGTTGGCGAACGTCAATGTTTCCAATGAGCGCTCAAAAGACATATATACTCCCGATAAAAGCTGAGGTTCGTAAAGTAGAAAATTTAGCGGAGGGGTCCTGCCCCTCAATTTGCTTAATGGCAGAACCGGACTTAATTTAAGTGCGACCAAAAAATCATTATTTTTATTGTAAATTCTATTGAAGCTGAGTCATTTTTATGACTGGCCTCATTTGAGGTATGATGCTCTGGAGCGCCCAACCATGTTTTCGAAGAATGGACTATTCGTCCTCAAGTATCGAGCACTAAATGAATTGTACTGACCGCGTTATTCTGGATGGCATTTGCCAAGTTTTCTTTATTTAGAGCCTTGCTCAAAGATTATCCGCTTAATAGCGATAATGCCCTATTTTTAGTTATTATTACCTTTGGCATTATCACGGTGATCACGGCGAACCTTTGGCACGGGGGGCTTTATTTACACGGCATGCCCAATTTTTGGCGCCGCTCGCAAAACACCATATGCCAATGATTGTCTGAATGGGTATGGAAATTGACAAAATTACGGTTGATTGCTTGCTGGAGAAAAAAGATACGGCCTTCACCCATGATGATCTGTTTCATACATTGCTTGGGCTTATGGCAGTCCAAACTGGGAGCTCTGATTAGGAATTTGATTTTCTCAAATAATAGAGAAAAACTTCTCTTTTTGATCTTGTTCAAACATCTTAGATAGAGACGCGCATTGATGCTTGGGCGATAACCCGTTAGAAGCATAGGTCATATTCACAAGACTGCTCGGTAATGATAGAGGAAAATATATTATGTCCATCCATGTTTATAAAAATGATCTGCCCCAGGGGATTACATTTACCGGCGCTGTTGCTGTCGATACGGAGACACTCGGCCTCAAGCCAACAAGGGATCGGTTATGCCTCGTGCAGCTTTCTCAAGGGGATGGCATTGTGCACATCGTTCAGTTCGACGGTGAGAATTATGAAGCGCCAAACCTAAAAGCCGTTTTGGGTGATCGTAACCTGGTGAAAATTTTTCATTATGCACGTTTCGACTTGGCGGTTATTGCCCATTATTTAAATGTTCATGCCGCGCCATTATGGTGTACGAAAATCGCGTCAAAGCTTGTCCGCACATATACTGATCGTCATGGTTTAAAAGAATTATGCCGCGAGCTCATTGGGGTGGAAATATCAAAGCAACAGCAAAGTTCAGATTGGGGCGCGCTAGAGTTAAGTGAGGCGCAACTCAATTATGCGGCCTCTGATGTTCTTTACCTACATCAGTTAAAAGATAAGCTCGAGATGATGCTTGATCGCGAAGGACGTCGCCCAATGGCAGAAGCGTGCTTCGATTTTGTTCTTATTCGTGCCGCGATGGACATGACCGGATTTGAAGATATTGATATTTTCTCTCACGCCTAAGCGGGCAAGACTATGTCACAGATATGGCATAGAGATTTTGGGGGGATGATAAAAGATGGTTAAGTCAAAGCCAAATCCAATCAAAGCCGGCTTGAGCCATCGGCGGCGTGTCACCCGGCTAAAATATATATTGCCGGCCCTTGCCCTTTTTTTATTATCGGGGCTCATGGTCCTTATCGAATTTCCGGACATCATGTCACGCGCGAAGCAAGTCGCTGGTGATGTCGTCATGGAGGTTGAGAATATGCAGGTGGAGGGCGAGACGCGTTCTGGCTCACAATATCGTTTGTTTTCTGCAAAGGCTGTAAAGGTTGATGGCCAAGAAGATAAGTTCAACCTAACGGACATAAGGGCCAGCCTCCCTGAAAATAATGGCGCCCCTTATTTGACTTCACCTAACGGCCTATACAATGAAGGTGCTGGCCTTCTTGATTTAGGAGCGCCCGTTTTGATAAGACGAAATGATGGGCTTGAAATGGATGCGGGTCAGACGCGCCTTATTTTGGATGCTGAAATGGCGCAGTCATCAGACGGTGTTTATATTAAAACAGGTCAAGGCGCCACGCTGCGCGCGCAACAGTTTTTATTTAATGGGGCGAGCGAGCAGCACGATTTTTCTGGGCGCGTTCACGTGACCATACCGCCCTCTGAGAAAGCGTCAGCTACGACATTAAAAGAGACTGCGGATGAGTAAATTCTCTTTAAATAATATCATGCCTGAAATATTCGGCTTATTTTACGGGCTCCTGATCTTTGGCGTCTTGGTTGCTCAACCCCTTAAGGCTGAGCCCAATGCGCCGCAGGGCCTCACTTTTGTAACGGACCCAAACCAGCCGGTCGAGATTAGGTCCGACTATCTCTCTGTGGACGCTAAGTCTGGCCTGGCTGTTTTTACAGGTGATCCGAAAATGAACCAAGGGCGATTAACTCTTACAGCGGATCAGATCACAGGCGCCTGGACGCCAGGGCAGCCTCAAAGTGACGCTAAAATGTTGGCCGAAGGAAATGTTGTGATAACATCGGTTGATGGCCGTGTTGCGACAGGGCAATGGGCAACCTATTTTTCGGCACGGGATGAGTTAATTATGGGTGATGCTGTAACACTTACCGAGCCCAGCAAAGACGCAATAGTCCTGCGCGATGCTCCTCCAGCCACCGTCTTGACCGGCGCTAAGCTCATTGTGGACATGGCCTCAGGGCAAGCTAAGCTATTTGGCGGCGCAGGTGACGGAAAGAGCCGCAGCCGCGTCAGAGGGATTTTTACACCAGGGCAAAGTAATGACTGATGACACTCATAATATCAAAAAGCTTTGGATATCAAAAGGCTTTGGTTTTAAACAATTGCGTATTAAGTTGGCAGTATGAGTGTGAATGAAAGTTTAAATTATAGACCTGGTTTGTTCGGGCATGCCGATGATGGTTTGTTTGTGCGTGGTATTGGCAAATCCTATAAAGGCCGTAGTGTTGTGCGCGATTTTTCAATACATGTGCAGCGTGGCGAGGTCGTCGGTATTTTAGGGCCAAATGGCGCTGGCAAGACAACAAGCTTTTATATGATCATGGGTCTGGTAAATAGCGACACAGGCAGCATTATTTTGGATGGCCATGATGTGACGCGTTTGCCAATGTATAGGCGCGCGCGCATTGGCCTTGGTTACTTACCGCAAGAAGCCTCCATTTTTAAGACTATGACTGTTGGTGATAATATTATGTCTGTCCTTGAAGTGGTCATGGAATCTGAAGTTGAGCGCGAGGCGCGTCTCGATCAATTATTATCTGAGTTTGAAATTTCTCAATTGCGCGATGTGAAAGGCGCCATGCTCTCAGGTGGGGAGCGGCGCCGTGCAGAGATCGCGCGCGCCTTAGCCTCTAACCCTCAAATCTTATTATTAGATGAACCCTTTGCGGGCATTGACCCATTGGCCGTTGAAGATATTCGTCATCTGATTAAAGGCTTGGCTGCCCGCGGCATTGGGGTATTAATCACCGATCATAATGTGCGCGAGACGCTCGGCATTGTTGATCGTGCGGTTATTATGCATGATGGCCAGTTATTGGTAGAAGGCGTACCTCAGGATATTTTAGCTGATCAGCGCGTGCGCGATCTTTACTTGGGTCAACAGTTCTCCATGTAAATAAATAAAGTTTTGTGGAACTGGTTTGTTTCTAAGATTTGTGAATAAGAAGATATTTTTTTATTTTATTTTGCTGGACATACATCTCTATAATTTGCAACGATAATTATGTTGGTGGGCTGCGGCCTTGTCATCGTTAAATCTTATTGTGATATAATCCTATGAAATATATTCACATCATGTATGGCGATAAGATTAAACTTTAAAGGTCGTGGCTGAACACAACGAATGGGCGAGAGCCTAATGCGTTTGTTGGTCTCCGCCTGTTCTTGAATGCAACAAAGAGCAGTAGGAGAGAGTTATGCAAATTAATATTACAGGACGTCATATCGACACAGGTGAATCGCTTCGCACGCATGTGGAGGACCGCCTCGCTGAGGCGATCGGAAAATATTTTGACTCTGCAGGAAACGTGAATGTTACTTTTTCCAAAGTGGGTCATTATTTTAGAAGTGATTGTGCTGTTCATCTCGATAGTGGCATGTATTTGCAGGCCACGGGAAATGACAACAATATTTATGCATGTTTTGATCAAACGCTTGAACGAGTTGCAAAACAATTGCGTCGATATAAGCGCAAGCTTAAAAACCACCATGTCGGCGACTCCTCGGTCCCTGTTGTTTTAGCACCGTCATTGGATTCTGCGACGCCCTCTAAGAGGGATGAGGAACCAGCGGCTGTCATTGCCGAGCGTGTGACCGATTTGCCTCAAATGACATTGGCGGCCGCTATTGAAATTCTTGAAGAAGGTTTAGTCGACCACTTGTTGTTTAATCGCAATGACAAGCAAGGCCATTCTATGGCATGTCTTGTACGCCGTCGCTCGGATGGCAATGTGGGATGGATTGAGGTTGCGGCGTAGTATTAGCCTAGACGTTTCCTTTTTGTGCTGATAGAAGAGGCAACTTGCTAACAAGGTTCCTCCTAAACATGAACATCAGCGATATTTTAAAGCCTGAGGATGTATTTATACAACTCAGTGCAACATCGAAGCGCGGCGCACTTCGTCAGCTTGCTGAATATGGTGCCTCAACGATTGGATGTACGATACCTGATATTTTGCAGCCATTATTGGCGCGCGAAGATCTTGGGTCGACAGGTATTGGGCAAGGCATAGCTCTTCCCCACTGTGCGCTTGAGGGTTTTGACGTACCAGGCCAAATAATTGGTATTTTTGCCTCTCTCGCAAAACCTATTGATTTTGATGCGATTGATCATGCGCCGGTCGACCTTATTTTCATGCTGGTTGGCTCGCATCAAGCTTCTGCCTTGCATTTGCGCACTTTAGCTAATCTTGCGCGCAGATTTCGTGACCCATCTTTTTGCGATGCACTCCGTAATGGAAGGGAGCAAAGTGTTGTCTTCAGCATTTTAACGCATGATGACAATGCTTAATCTTTTAAAGCCTTATCACGTGACACTTAATTTTATGACTCTCAATTTTATGACACTCAATCTTTTAACGTCTTATCGCGTGGCGCCCAATTACCGAACAGATTGAATTTTGGAACTTATATGATAAGCGACTGCTTGGTCGCGTCTGGATGCCGTGCGGATTATGTGCCCAGGGTGGAATAGCCAGGTTACTTGCGGTATGGGCAGAGGTCTTTTTATATGCTGATCAGCGTGTTAGCTTATGCAACGATCTTATTTTCTGAGAGGAATATTATGTCCAAGAAACCTATGCGCTTGAGGCGTTCGCAGCTAGCTGTTCCGGGTGTTAGCGAAAAAATGTTAACCAAAGCGGCTGCTTCAAAAGCTGACCACGTTTTTTGTGATCTTGAGGATGCTGTTGCGCCTTCAGCCAAGGCAGGCGCGCGTGATACAATATGCGATGCTCTTAATGAGCTGGACTGGGGAAACACGGTTCGCTGTGTTCGCGTAAACGATATTGGAACGCAATGGTGCTATGAAGATATTATAACAGTTGTTGAAAAGGCTGGTCATAATCTTGATACAATTATGTTGCCTAAACCTCTGACGGCATCAGATGTGCAATTTGCCGACACGCTTTTAAGCCAGCTTGAAATGAAGCTCGGATTAAAACATAAGATCGGCCTAGAGGTGTTGATCGAAGAAGTTCAAGCAATGCAAAATGTGAATGAGATTGCTAGAAGTTGCGATCGTTTGGAATGTATGATCTTCGGCATGGGTGACTATGCGGCCAGTCAAGGATTGGTGATGGAAAATATTGGCCTCACAGATAACTATCCAGGCGATATTTTCCATTACCCAAGATATCAAGTAACAATTGCAGCGCGTGCGGCGGGGATTGATGCTGTTGATGGTCCATTTGTTGACTTTAAAAATGATGCGGCTTACCGGGTTGAGTGTCAGCGTGCTTTGTCGTTAGGTATGGTTGGTAAATGGGCCATTCATCCGTCTCAGATCGAACCAGCTCTTGAGGTTTTCTCGCCTTCTCAAGAAGATGTGGATTTTGCCCGCGAAGTGATTGCGGTCTATCGCGACGCCGAAGCTAATGGGGTTGGCTCTGTCGGGCATAAAGGCGTAATGGTTGATGCGGCATCGGCGCGCTTATTTCAAAACACCGTCAATCGTGCAGACCTTATTGGCATGTGATCACACAGGTTTGTTCTAAAATTATTTTTTAGCAGAAGCTCTGCACTTGTTTAATGGCTTGGTGGCCTAAAGGTTTTGATTGCTTGCCCGCTTGCTGTGGTGACGTGTGTTTGAGCTGGTCCAAATAAATAAATGACTTGTGATCCAATCGATCTTTCGACATATTGTCCCAGCCTCCAATGACTGGTTATTTCTCCCATGCTTGATATCAATAATATTACTTACCGCATTGCTGGTCGAACATTGTTTGACCAAGCCTCGTTGTCGATTCCTTCAGGCCATCATATTGGTCTTGTTGGTCCCAACGGCACAGGTAAGTCAACACTTTTTAAGTTGATTGCGAACGAGCTTGAGTTGGATGGTGGCGATATTTCGATGATGTCGAATACGCAAATGGGCATGGTACGCCAAGATATACCTGATGATGATACGCCGTTGATTGAAGTTGTCTTGGCGGCTGATACCGAGCGCGCAAATCTTCTTGCAGAGCTTGAAACAGATATTGATGTCGAACGTATGTCAGATATTTATATGCGTTTGGCGGATATCAATGCCTATGAGGCACCATCACAAGCTGCGATTATTTTATCTGGACTGGGGTTTAGTACTGAGCAACAAAGTCAACCGATCAACGCTTTTTCTGGTGGTTGGAAAATGCGCGTTGCGCTTGCTGCGGCTTTGTTTCGAAAACCAAATTTATTATTATTGGATGAGCCGACAAATCATCTGGATTTTGAGGCCATCGTTTGGCTTGAAGCTTTTTTGCAAAGCTATGAACATACCTTTATTATTATTAGCCATGATCGAGAAACGTTAAATAAAGTTGTCACACATATTGCGCATCTTGATCAACAAAAATTGACGCTCTATAGCGGCAATTATGATCAGTTCGAGAATGCTCATGCGCAAAAGCGCATGGGGCATCAGGCGTTGTTTGAAAAACAACAAGCCCATAAAAAGAAGATGATGGCTTTCGTCGATCGCTTTGGTGCGAAAGCCAGCAAGGCTAAGCAAGCTCAAAGCCGGCTACGTTCGATTGAACGCATGGATATGGTAGACGCACTAATTTCGGAAAGATCAACTTCTTTTAAATTTCCACAGCCTGAAAAAATGTCATCACCTATTGTCACCATTGATATGGTTGATGTTGGCTATGAACCTGGAAAACCAATTTTGCGGAATATTAATTTTAGTTTGGCGGGTGATGATCGGATTGCCCTTCTTGGCGCAAACGGCAACGGTAAATCGACTTTGGTGAAATTGATCTCTGATAATTTATCAGCCATGTCGGGGCAGGTGACACGAAACAACAAATTGCGGATTGGATATTTCGCGCAGCATCAGTCAGATGAGCTTGATGATCAATCAACGCCCTATGAGGCGCTTCGTGAAGCTGTTGGAGAAATTGGTGAAGCCAAATGCCGCGCTCTCCTCGGAAAATTTGGTTTTGATAAAACAAAATCCGATACAAAAATTATGAAATTATCAGGTGGAGAAAAAGCCCGCTTGTTATTTTGTATGATGAGCCACGATGCACCCCATATTATGCTACTTGATGAACCGACAAACCACCTCGACATTGATGCGCGGCAAGCCTTAATCCAAGCCCTCAATGGCTATGAGGGTTGCGTTATTTTGGTTAGTCACGACCCCCATTTGGTTGAAGCCGTTGCTGAGCGACTTTATCTTGTAAAGGATGGCGGTGTTTTGGCATATGATGATGATCTCGAGGCTTATCGTGGTCTGATTATGGATCAAAGACGCAAGGAGCGCTCTGAAGCTCGAAAAGGCAAGAAAACAAATAAAAACGCGTCAGCAGATGCAAAAGGCGTCAAGTCTCAAAGCGCTAAAGCTGATAAGCTAGAAGCTAAACTTGCAAAGCTCATAGAGAAAAAAACGGAACTCGAAACGGCTATGTCCGCACCCAAAGCCATGGCTGACTCGGATATTATGGCGGGGCTTTTATCAGATTATGCTCATATTGAAAAAGAAATTACTGAAGTAGAGACAAGTTGGTTGGAAATTCAGGTTTAGCGGCTGATCCACTGCTTGCGTTTGGGCATGGGGCTTGATTTAAACATCGATGACTGCCATTGAAGCAATTGAGGTAAATCATTTATATAAACATAGATAGTATAAATGATTTATGTGTCGGGATGAGCACATGAGCATGTTGCTATCTGGATATGAAGAAGACCAAGAGACGAAGAAGGAGAAGGCTATGACCTTAACGAAACCACGCCATGTGACAATTTTTGGCGGATCAGGGTTTGTTGGACGCCATATTGTGCGCGCCCTAGCAAAAACAGGTGTGCAAATTCGTGTTGCTATTCGTAAGCCTAATGAAGCTTTGTTTCTTAAAACGGCTGGGCGTGTTGGTCAGATCGAACTTATGCAAGTCAATATTTGCGATCCTTCAAGTGTCAAGCAAGCACTTAAGGGCACCGAGGCTGTCATTAACGCCGTTGGTATTTTATTTGAGACAGGGTCACAAAAATTTGATTCAGTTCAAGCCATTGGTGCAGCTAATGTTGCTAAATTGGCAAAAAAAGCGGGCATTAAGACATTCATACATATTTCTGCAATTGGTGCTGACCTTAATAGTGCATCGCTTTATGCGCAAAGCAAGGCACGTGGGGAGCAGGCTGTCATGAAGTCTATACCGACTGCTATTATTCTTCGGCCGTCACTTGTGATTGGTCCCGAAGATGATTTTTTCAACCGCTTTGCACAAATGGCCAGCTTGGCGCCGTTTTTACCGCTTATTGGAGGCGGAAAAACACTTTATCAACCTGTGCAAGTTTATGACCTTGCAGCCTGCGTGGTGGCTGCGATTGGTGCTGGCGAGGATAAGGCGGGGTGCTACGATATTGGTGGGCCGCGCACATATAGTTTTAAGGCTTTAATGGAATTATTGCTGGCGCAAATTGGTCGTA
>CBFHLW010000010.1:0-27064 GCA_965656805.1 Alphaproteobacteria bacterium | reverse complement strand
TAGGCATTGATCACCTTATTTACCCATCCGGAAACAAAGATGAAGATATTAAGAAAATAAAAGCTTTCTACGATACAAAGCAGGGTATTAAGCCGCAAAATTATGCGTCTTAACACCCTGATAAGCATTTGGCGTGACTAGGATTAGCCCATCATAAAGGCAACAAACTTATTGCCATCTAGGTCACGGAAGTAAGCGCCATAAAATCCTGGCATGCGTTCTCCAGGTGCGCCTTCATCTTGAGCGCCAAGTGCGATGGCTTTTGCGTATAGTTTATCAACATTCTCGCGCGAACCAACACTTAACGCCACCATGGTGCCATTGCCGATTGTAGCGGCTTCGCCATCATAAGGTGTTCCTACGCCGATCATTGGCGCGCCCATTTCTGTTCCCCAGAAAATAAGACGATCGTTGTTGAAAATCCGTTTTGCACCAATTTCTGCCATTAGCGCGTCATAGAAAGCGGCGGCTTTATCTTTATCATTTGAACCAAGTGTTACATAACCAATCATAATATACTCCCATTAAAACTGTGTTAACTTGCCATGCGTAGCTATCCTTCGACAAGTCTATTCTGACGGGGTCTATGATTTTCAAGCGACCTTCGTTATAACAGTATTCTCGGAGGAAAATATGATTTCAGTTCTTACCCTTATTAGTCAACTCATTGAGATATATATCTGGATCATCATTATTTCGGCCATTCTAAGCTGGTTGCAGGCCTTTGATGTCATCAATTTCCACAATAGATATGTCCAATTGATTGGACGTTCGCTTTATCAGCTGACTGAGCCAGTTTATGTGCAAATACGTCGGGTTATTCCGATTATGGGTGGGTTAGACTTGTCGCCGATCATTGTTATTCTTGGCTTAAGTTTCCTGAGAAATCTTATGTGGGAAATGCTCACCTAAATATTCGAACATTAAAAGAAGAGGCTTTTTGTGGTTGCTAAGATTATTGATGGAAAGAAAATAGCAGCTGACCTGCGGCATAATATTGCGGCGGAGGTTGAGCGCATAGGGCGTGAGCATGGCGTTCAGCCGGGATTGGCTGTTGTGCTTGTAGGCGAGGATGCTGCCTCACAGGTTTATGTGCGCAATAAGGGGGTGGCCACCAAAGAAGCGGGTATGATGAGCTTTGAGTATCGTCTTCCCGAAACTGTGACTGAAGCTGAACTCTTAGCGCAAGTAACACAATTAAACGAAGATCCTGCTGTGCATGGTATTTTGGTGCAGTTTCCAGTTCCCGGCCATATTAGCCAGCAACGCGTTATAGAGCATATTCACCCCGATAAAGATGTTGATGGTCTCCATCCCATAAATGCCGGGCGGCTGGCAAGTGGCATTCCTGGTCTTGTTCCATGCACACCCATGGGTAGCGTGATTTTAGCAAAACAAAGTTTAGGCACACTTGAAGGTTTGCATGCTGTCATTATTGGGCGGTCAAATTTAGTTGGTAAACCTGTTGCACAATTATTGCTGAACGAGAATACGACGGTTACTCTCGCCCATTCAAGAACTAGAAATCTGCAAGAACTCTGCAAGACGGCAGATATTATTATTGCCGCCGTCGGCATTCCTGAAATGGTTAAAGGTGATTGGGTGAAACAAGGGGCGGCTGTCATTGATGTGGGTATTAATCGTGTAGCGCCCCCTGAAATTGGGAAAACACGTCTGGTTGGTGATGTGGCTTTTGATGATGCAAAGGAAAATGCTGGTTATATTACGCCAGTTCCCGGGGGGGTTGGCCCCATGACAATTGCATGTTTATTGCGTAATACAGTCTTTGCAGCATGTAGGCAGGCGGGCCTGCCCGACCCTATATTGTAGTATAATGCAGTTACCCTCTCACGGAGAAACCATACCATTACAGGCTCATGATTTGAACCAAGATGGGCATGGCGTTGCCCGACATCCGTCCGGCCTTATTTTCTTTATTGCTGATTTATGGCCAGATGAAAAAGCCTTGTGTAAGGTGGTTGAGATCCATAAGAGTTACGGGGTTGCGCAAATTGATCAACGCCTCACAACGAGTGATTTGCGCGTTACCCCATTTTGTGCACATCATGGCACGCATGATACGGCCTGCACCGCCTGCCCTTGGCAGGGTATTGATTATGCAGCGCAACTCGCGCGAAAAGAGGCGCGGTTAAAGACCTGTTTATCATTCTTAGGGTCTCCCATTTCATCCATTTGGCCTTCGCCCCAAATATCGGCTTATCGGAATAGGGCGCAGTTTAAAACCGATGGTCAAGAGATTGGCTACGTGAATGGCTTAACCTTGCAGCTTGCACCTATTGATGCTTGCCCTATTTTGACTAAACGCAATCAGAAGACATTAAAGGTTTTAAAGAGCCAATTGCCAAACAGGGCATGGCAGTCTGATGAGGGTTTTATCAGCTTAGATATTGACGAGGGCATTTCCGCAGCCGAAGTATCGATTAATGCGCGTCGGCCTTTTCGGCAGGGTAATCAAGGCCAAAATAAAAAAATGCGTGCGTGGCTTGCAGAGCAAATTAACGCATTGCCGCCTCGGCAAATTGCGCTTGAACTATTTAGTGGGTCCGGGAATTTTACTGAGGTTCTGGTGAAAGAAGGCGTTAAGCCCATCGTCGCTGCAGATGTTGGTGGGGAAGCAATTGGGGCGCTACGGGCGCATAAATGGCCATTTGTGACTGCGCATATTTGTAATCTTGGTGAAGATGACGTGCTTAAAAGCTTCTTGCGGCAACAGACAATTAAACCAACACTATTGGTACTCGACCCGCCCCGAACAGGCTTTGCGCAAATTAACCTCGTTTTAGAATATTTTAGGAGCTTACAGACGATATTATACATATCCTGTGACTTATTGAGCTTTGCGCGTGACGCAAAAATATTGGTTGAAGCTGGCTTTGCTGCCGATGAACTGCAACCGCTTGATATGTTTCCGCATACCCCACATATCGAAGTGCTGAGCGTCTTTAGACGCGCTACGCCATCACCCGCCTAGAGCTTTGGGATTTAGTAACGCTC
The DNA here is from genome assembly GCA_965656805.1 of Alphaproteobacteria bacterium. Taxonomy (GTDB): domain Bacteria; phylum Pseudomonadota; class Alphaproteobacteria; order RS24; family RS24; genus JAYODZ01. The sequence continues at coordinate 24,049 of CBFHLW010000010.1, read as the reverse complement.
TATCTTGATTGACTTGTGGTTTTCCCTTAAGCACCACCACGCCGGCCGAGCAAACGCAGGCGAAGGGCATTGAGTTTAATAAAGCCCTCGGCATCGCGCTGGTCATAGACAGAATCTTCCTCAAAAGTTACATGCTGCATAGAGTAAAGTGATTTGGGCGACTGGCGTGCGATCACTGTGGCTTGGCCTTTGTAAAGTTTAACGGTGACGGATCCGCTAACATGCTCTTGGCTCTTATCGATTAAGGCTTGAAGCATCTCGCGTTCGGGGGAGAACCAAAACCCATTATAAATTAATTCGGCATATTTTGGCATAAGCTCATCTTTAAGGTGCGCCGCACCGCGGTCAAGCGTTAGACTTTCCATGCCGCGACGAGCTGCCATTAAAATAGTGCCGCCAGGTGTTTCATAAATACCACGTGACTTCATACCAACATAGCGGTTTTCAACAAGGTCCAGGCGGCCAATGCCATTGGCGCCACCAAGTTCATTCAGTTTGGTGAGCAATTCAGCTGGGCTTAGTTTGAGGCCATCGATAGAAATGGGATCACCTGCTTCAAAGCCGATCTCAATTTCGGTTGGCGTATTGGGAGCATCTTCTGGTGAGACGGTTCGCTGATAGACATATTCAGGGCATGGGTGCGCGGGGTCTTCGAGTGCTTTGCCTTCAGAGGATGTGTGCAAGAGATTAGCATCAACCGAAAACGGAGCTTCACCGCGTTTGTCCCGAGGAATCGGAATTTGGTTCTGTTCGGCATATTCAATAAGCTTTTGACGCGAGACGAGATCCCACTCGCGCCATGGCGCGATCACTTTAATGTCGGGGTTTAGTCCATAATATCCAAGCTCGAAGCGCACTTGGTCATTGCCCTTGCCGGTGGCCCCGTGACAGACGGCATCTGCACCAGTTGCGGCGGCAATTTCAATTTGGCGCTTAGCAATGAGCGGCCGCGCAATGGATGTGCCGAGTAAGTAGATGCCTTCATAGAGCGCGTTGGCGCGAAACATTGGAAAAACATAATCGCGAACGAATTCTTCGCGTAGGTCTTCGATGAAGATTTCTTTGATTCCAAGAAGCTCGGCTTTTGCACGTGCGGGCTCTAGCTCTTCGCCTTGTCCAAGATCTGCTGTAAATGTAACGACCTCACAATTATATTCATTTTGCAACCACTTCAAAATGATCGATGTGTCAAGGCCGCCTGAATAGGCCAATACTACTTTCTTAATGTCTCGCATATCCGCTCTCTCTATTGCTATATACACATCGTTTTCGGCTCGGGCGCACTATAGGCATGGCGCCTATTTATGCAATCGGCCTATGTATTTTTTTTGCTTGTAACTCGGCAAATTTCTCACTTGCACTTTGTTTGATACTCTCGCTTTTTAACTGGCCGCATGCAGCCATAATATCACGTCCACGTGGCGTTCTAACAGGGCTGGCATAACCTGCTTTATTAATAATATTTGAAAACGCCTCAATGCGATCCCAAGACGCACATTCGTAAGGTGCCCCTGGCCAGGCATTAAATGGAATAAGATTAATTTTAGCAGGAATGCCGGAAAGCAAGCGGACCAGGGCGCGCGCGTCGGTATCAGAGTCATTGACGTTTTTGAGCATAACATACTCAAATGTGATGCGTTTGGCGTTTGATAGTCCTGGATAAGATCTGCATGCATCTAACAGTTCCGAAATAGGATATTTTTTGTTAAGCGGGACAAGCTTATTGCGAAGTTCATCATTCACGGCATGAAGGGAAATGGCCAACATGGCGCCAGTTTGCTCGCCGCAATTGACAATCTCGGGAACGACGCCCGAGGTTGATAAGGTTATGCGCCGTTTAGAGAGAGATAATCCGTCACCATCGCTCATGGTGCGAATTGCTGAGAAAACATTCTCAGTATTATACAGGGGTTCTCCCATGCCCATCATAACAATATTGGTAACGCGCCGGTTGGGACTATTGCTTAACCCGCCGACCCAATCATCAAGTGCATCACGGGCGGCAACAACTTGCCCGGCAATTTCGGCAGTTGTTAGATTGCGGACTAAACGTTGTGTCCCTGTGTGGCAGAAGCTGCATGTGAGCGTGCAGCCCACTTGGCTTGATACACATAGGGTTCCGCGGTCCATTTCCGGAATATAAACGGTTTCAATTTCGTGCCCGTCATGAAGGCGAAAGAGCCATTTGCGTGTGCCGTCTTTGGAATGTTGCTCTTGAGAAACCGTAAGACGATCGAGCGTATAGTGTTCCGTGAGCGCTTCCCTTAATTCTTTTCCTAAATTTAACATATCGTCAAAATGGGTTGCTCCATGCGCATAAATCCAGCTCCATAATTGCTGGAGGCGCATTTTCAACTGCTTATCGCCAACACCTAAAGTGCTGAGTACTTCTGTAATACCAGCTCGGTCCATGCCGCAGAGACTTGGCTTTTTTATCGGTAATTGTTCGGTTGTCATGGGCATGCTTCATCAAGCGCCTTCATAGCGCGTGTGAATCCCATAAGTGAATAGGTGTCTTTTGTCTGCGTTCCGCGTTGGGATGTTGCGGAGAATGTCAGGGTTGATCCTTTGCGTAATGCGTCGATCAATTGGGGCGTCTTATCAATATCTTCGATCCAAGCCCATTCGTCGGCGCCGGTTTTGGCATGTGCTCCGCTGAAAAATCGAAAACGGTTATTCTCAACTTGGGCCATTGGATCGCTTTTCGGAGATATCGGATAGCCAATTCGGAGGCCAGGTTCGTAACGTACCCCATCACCAGGGCGATGGGTGATGGTTAAGAAAATATCACCGCGATTTGCCCCGACGGGGAGTTTCTTGCGCGGTTGTGATACGGCATAGCAAACAGGTGCAGCGCCCGCATCATCGGTATAGACAGTCCAATATTGAAATGTGCCAACTGCTTTTGGTGCCGCAAAGGCCCATGTTGGTATGCAGATGGTTATGGCCATGAAGGCCAGGGCCATAGTGTATTGTGCACGCTTAAAGCGCGATAAAAGGATTTGACATATTGGTCTACTGTTTTGCATGCCGCACATTAGCCTTCTTATATATAAATTTCCAGTCATCGATTTTTATAAGGTTTGCGCGGCAATGAGTTGTTTTTCTCTTGAATTTATTGTTAGGTATAAATCTCTGTGAGGGCAGAGTAATATTGAGGGAGTAATGCGCCAGCAATGACTGACGGCTGTAAAACTGAGACTGCTAAAGCAAAAAAATCTTTAAGCGCGGAAGCCGGTCCAGCGTATTTAGCTGATTTAGTCGAGAAAATAGCGCTTGAGAAGTCTCGCGATGCCTTTTCTGAATTATTTTTGTACTTTGCTCCGCGTGTTAAAACATATTTGATGCGCCTTGGGTCAGATACTGGACAAGCAGAGGAATTGGCACAAGAAACAATGTTATCGGCTTGGCGTAATGCCAGTCAATTTGACAGAAGCCGTGCCATGCCTGCGACATGGATTTTCACAATTGCTAGAAATCGACGTATCGATCGTTTGCGCCGCCACGCTTTTACCGAATTTGATTTAACAGATCCAATCTTGCAGGGAGAAGCACCCAATCGCCCCGATGATATTCTCCAGGCCGATGAGCGCGACATGCGGGTTAAGAAGGCTATGGAGAGTTTGCCCAAAGAGCAGGCAGAAATTGTAAGGCTCGCGTTTTATAATGATTGGGCGCATGCAAAAATTGCGGAGGCTTCAGGCGTACCTCTGGGGACCGTGAAATCAAGGTTAAGATTGGCTTTTGGGAAGTTACGCGAGAGCTTTACAGCCACTGACATTTAACGTTTAATCCGTTTTATGCTTTTAGGGAGGGTATTCTCTCGCGAAATTGATTAGATAGCTATATGCTCAAAAGCCATTAATAATAACAAAAAATTGTCATGACATTTTCAGATCTCTCGATCGCCATTATCCTTGATGTTGAAACCACAGGTCGCGCACCGCGGCGTGATCGTATTGTTGAAATCAAAATGATTAAATATGATTTCCAAAAACAAACTGTTTTAGAGTCCTATTTTCAGCAATTTAATCCGCATATGCCGATTGCCTTTATGGCTCAGAAAGTGAATGGGTTGGATGCGGTGGATCTTCAGAAGGCCCCTAATTTCGAGTGTGAGGCCGCTAAGATTAAAGCATTTATTGGTGATTTAACGATTATTGGGCACCGCGTTGCATTCGACATGGCTTTTATGGAAGCCGAGTTCGATCGTTTGTGCATGCAAGGTATTGGATTGAACCCTTGGCTGTGCACAATGGAACATGTGCCACGAAAGATTGCAGCGCATTGGCAAAGCTATTTAAGTTTGCAAGAGGCTGCTATCCGCGCCCATGTTGATGTTGCTATGTTCGGCTTACCACCTGAATTTGTTCATGTTTCTAAAATTTGTGGGATAGCGCTTTATTTTAAACATATTGAAGATGAGAAGCCGCAAGAGAGTCGCGCTAAAAGCGCGACTTGGCGCGATTTGCTTGATCAGCCTTTTGTCTTTTGGGTGCTTGCTGGCGCTTTATTCTTTGGGTTTTTGGCAGCTATTTGATCTGCTAGTGAGTATTTTTAAAGTTTGTTTTGGGCCCTGCTTCAGGCGTCCTTCGGGCCGCCAGGCATTACTGGGCGCTCGCCATATGGCGATTTTGTCAGCAAGCGATCATACATCACAATTGCACCTGCAATTTGCACATTGACGCAGAATTTGGTGGGAATTTGAATAATGTGGTCGCAGCGAGCCTGTGTCTTATCAGATAAGTTACCGCGTTCAGGACCTAAAATATAAGCGGCGCGATTAGGGTGCTTAAATCGTGGCAGCTCGATCGCGTCATTGGTTAATTCAATACCAACCAGCTGGCAGCCTTTGGGCAATAATACATCATCAATATTATCCCAGTCATACCAAGGAACAGAGCCTTGTGTTTTTGAGGTGTCTGAGCGCGCTTCGCGGACGCGATAATGCGCATTCACTGTAAAAATAAAGCCCGCTCCAAAAGCATGGGCAGAGCGAATGAGATTGCCCGTATTCATTGGTTTGCTTGCACTTTCAATTCCAATGCCAAAGTATCCACGCATTATTTTTGTTCCTAAATATCCATAATAAATTCATATCTTACTGAAACGGGTCTTGTCAGCAAAGTGATAAGCTAGGATAGTTAGCGTTCATTTACAAATAGGAGATCAATATGCGTGCTGTTTTATGTAAAGAATTTGGCCCCCCTGAAATGCTTGTCGTTGAGGATATTCCATCACCCAAAGCTGGCGAGGGCCAGGTGGTCATTGATGTGCATGCTGCGGCAGTCAATTTCCCCGATGTTCTAATTATTGAAAATAAATATCAATTCAAGCCGCCCTTACCATTTTCGCCAGGTGGTGAAGTGTCTGGCATTGTGCGCGAAGTCGGCCCCGGCGTTAAAGCGCTCAAAGTCGGTGACCGTGTCATCGGTTCATGCGGCCATGGCGGCTATGTTGAAGAGCTTGCGATAGCTGAAGGCAGCTGTATCCCTGTGCCTGATGAGATGGATCTTGAGACGGCTTCAGCGCTTGTTTTGACATATGGCACCTCTTATTACGGCCTGAAGGATCGGGCCCATATTAAAAAAGGTGAGAAGTTGTTGGTCATGGGTGCTGCTGGTGGCGTTGGTCTTGCCGCGGTTGAACTGGGTAAGGCCATGGGGGCATTTGTGATTGCCGCTGCGTCAACACCTGAAAAACTCGAAGTCTGTCGCGCGCATGGCGCCGACGCTGTTTTGCTCTATCCCGAGAAAATGGACCGTGAACAGCAAAAGACATTTTCAGAACAGATCAAAGAATTATCTGGTGGTCAGGGTGTTGATGTTGTCTATGACCCCGTCGGTAGCTCTTATGCAGAGCCAGCCTTGCGTGCCATCGCTTGGGAGGGCCGCTATCTTGTCATCGGTTTTGCCGCTGGTGATATTCCGGCTATTCCGCTGAATTTAACACTTCTAAAAAGTTGCCAAATTGTTGGTGTTTTCTGGGGTGCCTTCGTGGCTCGTGAACCTGCAGCCAATCAGCAAAATTTATTAGAGTTAATGGAGATGTATAAAAGCGGAGCAATTAAGCCTCGTATTTCTGGGAAATACCCTCTTGAGCGCGCCGCCGATGCCTTAAATGATATGGCGCAAAGACGCGTAACAGGTAAAGTTATTCTCACCACGGGAAAATAATAATAGCCTCATATATGAACACTAGATTGAGTGTTTGTATGTTACAATAAGGCCTGCAAATATATCGGGAAAATATAAAGCCGCTAAGGTGATCTCTGTTAAAGAGACCTATCTTGGCGGCTTTTTAATGCGCGCATCTTTGGTCATAAGGTCGAAGATTTCTATCCTTCTCCGATGGTCGATCGATCATTATTTTTTGGCGGGGGGATCTATTGGGCGTTCTCACATTGAGGGTCTTTAGTATTAAACCCTGTTCTTATCTTGTCCGTAAAAAGATTACATAGGAATCGATATGTGCGTTTTCCTCTCCAAAGTAGAGCCTAGCTTGTTCGTTTTTAGCTTTTTACTTCCTAGGCATTAAATGATTTAGTTAGAATTTGGACGGTACCTTGCTAATGTGCATAAAGAATGTTCATAAAGCATAAGGGAGGAGCATAAAGAATGAGTCTACTTCACAGAGACTCCCATGACCGGAGAAATGAGATACATGGCAATATCGACGCCAGAACATGCGGCGCCTGATAATTATAAGGGCGCGTTATGGCTATTGGCCTCTGCGGTTCTTTTCTCTGCAGCCAGCATTATGGTGAAGTTTTTAGGTGCCCATTTTGATGCGGTACAAATATCTTTTTTCAGGCTTGTTGTGTCTTTGATCATTATTGCGCCGTTCTTGCTGCGCGCGGGAGCAGCCAGCGGTGGCATTCGAACATCTGTGCCAATTTTACAGGTTTTAAGGGGCGTTGTCGGCACCCTGGCCATGATTTTAGGGTTTTATGCCATTGTCCATTTACCCCTTGCGGATGCCCAAGCTATTGCGTTTTCGCGCACTCTGTTTCTGGTTCCCCTGGCGACAATATTTTTGTCAGAAATTGTAGGGCGTCGTCGTTGGATAGCTGTGATAATTGGCTTTATCGGCGTGCTTGTGATGTTGCGCCCGGGCACCGGGCTTATCTTTACTGTTGGAGCCGCCTCAGCTTTAGCGCACGCTTTTTTTGTGGCTTTTGCAACCATATTGGTGCGCATTGTTTCGCGTCATGACAAACCTGTCACGCTAATGTTCTATACTGCGCTGATTGGCATTCCCGTCACCGGCATACCGAGTTATTTTGTTTGGGTTCAACCAAACCTATTTGAACTAGCGCAACTTCTGCTAATGGGGCTTTTTGCGGCTGGGGCTCATAATTGTTTTATTCGTGCTTATGCCATTGGTGAGGCAAGCGCGATTGCACCAGTAGATTATACGCGTTTAATTATTGCCGCGATCGCGGGTTACCTTATTTTTGATACGGTTCCGGATATTTATACAGGCATTGGCGCGCTCATTATTATGTCGGCTGCCTTTTATATTATTCGTCGCGAATCGCGCCTTGGCCATAAGGTTGTTGGGGCACCCTAGCTTGATGGTGTGACAGTTGTGAGCAGATATTAAATGGGGGCTGGTTTTCTGGCGAGAAGGTGATACATTTTCCGCCTGTATCTGTAGGAGAACTTTTATGAAACTTGACTCAAATATTACTGCAATTGTTACTGGTGGCGCATCTGGCTTGGGTGAAGCAACAGTCCGTATGCTCGCGGAAAAAGGCGTGAAATGCGGCATCTTTGATATGAACGAAGAAAAAGGCGAAGCCGTTGCCAAAGACGTTGGCGGTGTTTTTGCAAAAGTGAACGTGACATCTGACGATGATGTAGATGCCGGCTTTGCTAAAATTCGCGCAGCACTTGGTCAGGAGCGTATTTTGATCAATTGCGCGGGAACCGGCAATGCTGTGAAAACAGCATCACGCGATAAGAAAACAGGCGAAATTAAACATTTCCCACTTGATGCCTTTAACTTGATCATTCAAATCAACCTTATTGGCACATTCCGTTGTATCGCAAAATCAGCTGCTGGTATGATGACACTTGACCCTCTCGCATGCGGTGATCGCGGTGCTATTGTTAATACTGCCTCCGTGGCAGCAGAAGATGGCCAAGTTGGACAAGCGTCGTATTCTGCATCAAAAGCAGGTGTTGTTGGTATGACATTGCCAATCGCGCGCGATCTTTCGCAAGAAGGCATTCGCGTTAACACAATTTTGCCAGGCATTTTTGATACGCCACTTCTTGCTGGTGCACCTGAAAATGTTCGCCAAGCACTTGGTGCAATGGTGCCTTATCCATCACGTCTTGGTATGCCAGAAGAATATGCGAAACTGGCCTGCACAATGTGTGAAGTTAATTACTTCAACGGCGAAGATGTACGTCTTGATGGCGCCATTCGTATGGCCCCAAGATAAGACATTTGCGCCGCGCGCGCATTTATATACGTCATTCAAACCTCCGCATGAGATCTATCTTATGCGGAGGTTTTTTTTGAATATGGAATATTATTTCCCGAGCCTCAGAACGGTTTGAGCCTTTACTGGTCTTGCGGCTAGGTTTTAGCGACCCGTCCGGCGCGACCAGCTGTTTTGTTCATGAATTTAGCCATGGCAATATCCAGACTTGAAACCCCCCCTGCGTCATGGGTTGTTAGCGTTACATTCACTGTTTTATAAACGTTGAACCATTCGGGATGATGATCCGTTTTTTCAGCCTCGAGTGCCACGCGGGTCATCCATCCAAAAGCTTCATTAAAGTCAGAAAACACAAATGTTTTATGAATGGCTTTAGACCCCTTTTTTTGCCAACCCGTTAGGGTGCTAAGTGCTGCGTCGCGCTCTTTGGGTGAGAGAGGTTTCATGAGTTTATCCAATCTATTTGATTATGGGCAGGGGTTTGGTGAGACCAAGTGAGCATCTTCAATATCCTTGAGCATGTCTTTATGAAGGTCAAGGTCGATGCTGGTGACAGCAATTTTAAGCTGCTCCATTGTTGTGGCACCAATAATATTAGAGGTTACAAAGTCGCGCGTTGTCACAAATTGGTTGGCCATTTGTGTTGGGTCTACACCATATTTATTGGCAATGGCGAGGTAGCGATCAATTGCATCTTCGGCGCTTGGTGTTTCGTAACGCTGCAAACGATTAAACAAGGTTGCGCGTGCTCCAGGTGGGCGTGCCCCTTTTTGATATTTACCTGACAAGAAGCCTTGAGCTAGCGGTGAATAAGCAAGGAGCCCAACGCCTTCCCGGTGGTATATTTCTGATGCGCCTAATTCATAAATGCGGTTGAGCAAGTTGTAGGCGTTTTGCACGGATACAATTCGCGGCAAATCAGGTTTTGAATCTGCGTAGTGCAGAAACTTCATTATACCCCATGGGGTCTCATTGGATAAACCAAAATGACGAACTTTCCCAGCTTTTTGAATATCGGCCAAGACGTCAAGTATGTCCTCGATACGATTAATCTCGTCGCCATAGTGTTTGTATCCTAGTCCGCCAAAAATTTGCATCGGGCGATCGGGCCAATGCAATTGATATAGATCTAAATAATCTGTTTGAAGGCGGACAAGGCTTTTATCTATGGCTTCCATAATTTGCGATCTTGAAAGTTCTGCCTCAGCGCCACTATCCCTCAAGTAACCCAATTGTGAGCGGCCAGCGACTTTTGAAGCAAGTATAATTTTGTCTCGGTTTCCTGTTTTTTTAAACCATGTGCCAATGATCCGCTCTGTCGAGCCTTGCGTCTCGTGCTCGGGCGGTATTGCGTATATTTCGGCTGTGTCAAAGAAATTGATGCCCATATCAAGGACATAATCCATCTGCTCATGGCCTTCAGCTTCCGTGTTTTGCTTGCCCCAAGTCATTGTACCAAGACAAATTGAACTAACTTTAATATCTGTGTGGCCGAGTTTGCGATATTCCATAATTACCCTCTTACTAATATTTACTCATGTTAATAGACTTCACGAAGCGAGCAAGTGCTGGCGTGATACGTTTGATTATTTCCTTAATGCCCTCAGCATTGGGATGAATTCCGTCATTTAGGTTTAAATCAATTTCTCCCGCAACCCCATCAAGAAAAAATGGATAATAGGAAAGGTTATGTTTTTGGGCTAATTTGCCGTAAATCGCATCAAAAGCGCTCGTATAGTCGCGGCCTAAATTAGGTGGTGCACGCATGCCGATGAGAAACACGGCTTGTCCGCGCGACTTTAGTTTGGAAATAATGGTATCTAGGTTTTTCTCTGTTAGCTCGGGTGCGACCCCACGCAATGCATCATTGCCGCCTAAAGCGACGATAACACCGTCAGCAGATTCAGGAACGGACCAAAATACCCGACTAAGGGCGCCGGCGCTTGTGTCTCCAGATACTCCAGCATTAATGATGGATATTTTGCTGAGGCTCGGGTCTTGTTCTGATTGTTTTTCTAGCGATCTAGCCAATGCGGGCACAAAACCCTCTTGTGCGCCTAATCCATAGCCTGCCGTAAGGCTGTCCCCCAAAGCGACAATTGTTATGGACTTTGCATTATCCGCATTTGCGGGGGCAATATTGCCGGGCATAAACAGCAAAAACAGCATGATGAAGTGGAGGGTGAGGTGGGGGTGAGGCATTAAATTGACCGTATTTATTGAAAGATTGCGTAATATAGCTACATCTAATGAAGGGTTTGTCTAGTCCTTCCGTAAAAACCATTTCCCTTGATCCCACCACTATTTGCGCTGTATTGGGAAACAGCGCTGCACAGAAAGATCAATATAGACTACTTCTCACGATAAGGATTTCCTGTTTATGTCAAAAAAACCTCTTAAAAATGCCAATACTACGCCCGTGGCGGATCTCAAAAATGTGCATGTTCGGTTATCGAGCCGCGCTGGTCAGGTCCATATTTTGCGCGGTGTTAATTTGCAAATTGGTCCTGGTGAGCAAATTGGTCTTGTTGGCCCCTCTGGCTCTGGTAAGTCAACCTTGATGATGATTATGGCCGGTCTTGAGCGCCCCACGAGTGGTTCTGTTGTTATGGCGGGCCGCGACTTTTCGGGTTTATCTGAAGATGGGCTTGCCGATTTCCGACGGGATCAATTGGGGATTGTGTTTCAATCTTTCCATCTTGTGCCAACTATGACAGCTCTTGAAAATGTCGCATTGCCTCTTGAGCTGGCGCATGACCCTGAGGCTTTTGAAAAGGCGAGCGAGATTTTGAATGAGGTTGGATTGTCGACGCGTCTTGATCATTATCCTGTCCAATTATCAGGGGGTGAGCAACAGCGTGTCGCATTGGCGCGCGCTTTGGTGGCGTCGCCGCCCGTTCTGCTGGCCGATGAACCAACAGGTAATCTCGATCAAACAACGGGTCATCAGATTATGGATCTTATTTTCAGGCTTACGGAAGCCCGCGGCACCACCATGTTTTTAATTACTCATGATGTTGCCCTCGCCAAACGATGCCAGCGCGTCATGCATATGCGTGATGGTATATTGGAGGAATAGGTGATGCGTGATGCGGCTTTAGCGTGGCGTTTGGCGTGGCGCGAATTACGCGGCGGTCTATCGGGTTTTCGTATCTTTGTGATTTGCTTGTTTTTAGGTGTTGTAACCATTGCAGCAGTTGGGTCGCTTTCTGCGGCTCTTGTTGATGGGCTTGCGCAACGCGGGCAAGAAATTTTGGGGGGTGATGTCGATATTCGGCTTATTCATCGCGAAGCAAGCGCGGAGGAACAGGCCTTCCTTGCAGCCCAGGGGACGCTTTCTCGGGTATCAACAATGCGGGTGATGGTGCGTCGTCTCGATGGCGATAAAGCATTGTTGGCGGAAGCTAAGGCAATAGATGACCTTTATCCATTGGTCGGCACGCTGGATCTTGAACCGCCGCGCCAATCATTTGCGTCTTCGGATTTGAAGGATGCTGTTTTTGTGGCCAGTGATTTTCTCGATCAAATGGGTTTGCAGTTGGGCGATCGCATATTGATTGGAGATGCGACATTAACCATTCGCGCGCTCATTAAACGTGAGCCAGATCGTCTTTCTGGCGGCTTTGCTTATGGACCGCGTGTCATGATGGGCCATGATACTTTGCGCGCAACTGGTCTTTATCAACCAGGCAGTCTAATTAACAATCATTATCGACTTATCCTGAAGGACCAGCAGGCGCAGAACATTGACCGACTTCGTCTCGATCTTGATGAAAACTTTCCTAATGCCGGTTGGCGTATGCGGGATCGGCGCGATGCCTCACCATCTGTGCGCCGGTCAATTGAGCGCATTGGTTTGTTTCTTACATTAGTGGGGTTGACGGCGTTGACCGCTGGCGGTGTCGGTGTGGGTAACGCCATCTCAGCCTATCTTTTAAAGCGCCAACATTCGATCACGATTTTAAAGTGTCTTGGTGCCCGCCAAGGGTTGATTGGAAAAATTTACATTTCTCAAATTATTGCCATTGCGGCTTTCGCCATTGCGCTTGCGCTAATCGTTGGGGCAATCATACCACAATTTGTTATTGGTTATGTTTCAGACTTTCTGGATGTTCCAATGGAGGCTGGTGTTGATATTGGCGCCTTGATGGTTGCGGTTGGCTTTGGCTTTGCAACCGCGATTGGATTTACAATGGTACCCCTTGGCCGAGCGGCTCAAACAAGCCCTGCAAAATTATTTCGAGATATGATTGAAGAGGCGTCGGTTTCCATTCCTTTTACATATCGTGCGATTATTGGATTTTGCGCAGGGCTTGTTATTGCGCTTTGTTTCCTCATAGCTGAACGCGCTGATATCGCCACTTACTTTATTCTCGGCATTGGCCTGAGTTTTCTCGTGTTGCGATTAACGGCGATGGTCTTAAAATTGCTTGCGCGTCTGTGGGTGCCTTATTTTGGTTTTACAGGCCGAATGGCACTCCGCAATATTTATAGACCGGGCTCCCCTATAAATTCGGTTGTTTTATCGGTTGGCTTATCTGTTGCTTTGGTGACAACGCTGGCCATGGTCGAGGGTAATTTTGCATCACAGCTGCGACAAGATTTTCCAGAACGGGCGCCATCATTTTTTGCAATTGATATACAACCAGATCAAAAAGAGGCGTTTGAGGCGTTTGCTAAATCGATTGATGGTTTTGTTGATATGCAAATGGTCCCCATGTTGCGCGGCAGTGTCTTGGCGATAAATGGAGTTGATGTGGATAAGGTGAAGCCAGTTCCAGATATTGCGTGGTTTCTTCGCGGTGATAGGGGCATTACATATAGTGCTGTGCCACCAGAAAATAATGAGATTGTCGCAGGTAATTGGTGGCCTTTGGATTATGAAGGGGCGCCAATTGTGTCCATGGACCAGCGTATTGCTAATGGGCTCGGACTCTCTTTAGGGGATACGATTACAATCAACGTGCTGGGCCGCCCATTAAAAGCCGAGATTACGAGTTTAAGAAACGTAGACTACGGGTCAGGCCAGATCAATTTTGCGCTGATTTTTTCACCATTACCGCTGAAAAATGCCCCGCATACGCTGTTGGGATCAATCTCTATGGCTGTTGCTGGCGAGGCTGCATTCTCTGCTGGGGCGGTTTCTGGTTTTCCAAATGTCACAACGGTACGTGTAAAGGATGCGATTGAGGCGGTCGGTCAGTTGCTGAATCAATTCGGGCAAGCAATTTGGGCCTTGAGTACGGTGACCATTATTGCATCATTGCTGGTCTTGGCGGGGGCGTTGGCATCAAGTCGGCAAGGACGTATTTATGACGCAGCTATTTTGCGATCCTTGGGTGCCCGTCGTGGGCGCATTATTCGAGTTTTCTTATCTGAGTATGCATTTACGGGTTTTGTTGCGGCTTTTATTTCGGGTCTCATCGGTGTATTGGCAAGCTATGCCTTAATTGCTGGAGCGATGCGATCAACTTGGGTCTTTTTGCCCCATGTGATGGCCATTAGTGTTTTAGGTGCTTTTGCCGTCACAATGGTTCTGGCGGCAGTGTCCTTTTGGGTGCAATTGGGGGGAACGACCTTAACAATTTTGCGACGGGAATAGTTCGATTACACTTGTAATTTCCTCTATCCGTTGCAATATATATAGCGTAACTATATTTTACCTTAAAGGGAGTGCTTTAATGTCTCAAAATTGGTCTAATGATCCTTCAGTCGTCGCATCAAATGATGCAGGACGGCAGGTATTTGATGAAGGCCTGAGAATTTATATGAGTAAGGTCTATGGCTATATGTCCATGGGTCTTCTTATCACAGCAGTCACCGCTTATCTTGGTGCCGCATCTGGCCTTTATCAGGCGATTGCTGCAACGCCACTTATCTATGTGGTCATGTTTGCGCCGCTTGGGCTTGTCTTCTTCTTGAGCATGCGCATTCATAAAATGAGTTCACAATCCGCTCAGATGACATTCTGGATATATGCTGGTCTTGTCGGTTTATCGCTTTCGTATATTTTGTTGATTTTTACAGGTGTCAGCGTTGTGCGGACATTCCTCGTGACTGCCGCTTCGTTTGGTGCGCTTAGTTTATATGGTTATACAACAAAGCGTGACCTATCTGGCATGGGCTCGTTCCTCTTTATGGGCCTTATCGGCATTATCTTAGCGTCAGTTGTCAACATTTTCTTGGCAAGCTCAGCTATGCATTTTGTGATTTCTGTTCTTGGTGTTTTGATCTTTGCAGGCTTAACCGCCTATGACACACAAAGCATCAAGCAAATCTATATGGGCTCTGACAGCCGCGATGTCGCAGAGAAGAAGGCCATTATGGGCGCGTTGCGTCTATACCTCGATTTCTTGAACATGTTCTTGTTCTTATTGCAGTTCATGGGTAACCGCGAATAATCAATAAGATAATGCTAATGAAAACCCCGATAGAATTATCGGGGTTTTTTTATGGGTGCACCAGCCGGATAGTGCCCGAATGGCAGGTTTTCTTCTCAATAATTTTGAGTGCTTGGGGTAAGTCATTTCCGCGTTTTAAAATTTGGCCCGAAAGCCCAAGGACTTGATATTGGCCTTGTTTCTGGCGCAAACGGGGTATTTTTTCGATCCGATAGATTGGTATTTCATTGGTAGATCGGAAAATTGCAAAAACGGCGCGATCTTGCAGGATAGATAAGCCGTAATCGCGCCAATGGCCAGTGGCGACGGCGCGCCCATAGAGGTTCATCAATACCATGAGCTCTTGTCGTGTCCACATCACCTGCATTTTCTGCTTATCGCGAGCTATTTGCTCGGCTTCATACGCATTTGCTACGATGACCAATGGTTTTTTAGATGCCATGATTTATGCTCTCTTGAATTTTGTGATAGGACAAGAGAAAAATGTAACAAATCACAAAAATGCCACTTTCTGGCCTATTGAATGCCGCAATTAAGGTCTTATATCTTGATTGTAGCGCAGCGTTATAAAGCGCTTGGCCCGATGCGATTAACCCTCATCCCCTCCTCCCCACAAAGGTTTTTTGCATCGGGCCTGCCTTTGCGCATCATGTGTTCTTCACTCACCTTTATGGCCATTATGATGTAAGCAGACATAAACTTATCCATTGAAAATACGCCCTTTTTTGTAATATTTAGACTTGCGTCTTTTCGCGGTCTGGCTAATCTCAGGGCATCATGATTAGTGTTAAAAATCTTCGTAAAACATTTGGTTCTTTTTTGGCTGTTGATGCGCTTTCATTCCATGTGGCGCGCGGCGAAGTCTTGGGTTTTTTGGGCCCAAACGGTGCCGGCAAGTCGACAACGATGAAAATGATTACTGGTTTTCTCCGCCCTGATGGCGGGGAGATATTTGTAAATGGCATTGATGTCTTAACGGAGCCTATGCGCGCGCAAAAAGAGTTTGGCTATTTACCTGAAGGTGCGCCCGCCTGGCCGGAAATGACCCCTCGCGCTTTTCTTAATTTTATTGCATCTATCCGGGGCCTCTCTGGCCTTGAGCGTGATCGGGCCCGTGATAAAGCAATCGCGATTACCGAACTTCATGCGGTTTTGGATCAACCGATCGATACTTTGTCAAAAGGATTTCGTCGTCGCGTGGGGCTTGCTCAGGCTATTATGCACGATCCCTCTATTCTTATTATGGACGAACCAACTGATGGTTTAGACCCCAACCAAAAACACCATGTGCGCGAAGCGATTAGTGAAATGGCGCAAAGTAAAGCGATTATCATTTCCACCCATATTCTCGAAGAAGTTGAGGCTATTTGCACGCGCGCTTTGGTGATTGATCGTGGGCGGCTCGTTGCCAATGGGACGCCGGCGGCTCTTGCGGGTCAGTCACGATATCGTGGGGCCGTCAGTTTGACGGTACCTACCGAGGGGGTCTCATTGATTATACAGTCCCTCGAGTCTTGGCCTGAAATTATATCGATCGAGCAAGTCCAGCGCGGACCGGAGATGGCGGTTGTTTTATTTCCAAATGAGGGGCAGGCGCAGTCCGTCATTGCGCGCATCCAAGCGCGAAGCGATTGGGTTGTCAAAGGCCTGGCTTTGGAACACGGGCGCTTAGACGACGTCTTTAGGTCGCTGACGGGGAGGCCATAATGCGCGCTTTAATCGCTCTTACGGTTCGAGAATTTTCGAGCTATTTTGCTAGCCCCATGGCGAGTATTTTTTTATTGGTCTTTGTCTTGGCAACGGGTGTAACAACTTTCTCTGTGGCCCTATGGTACGAGGCTGGCCAAGCCAATTTGGCAATATTTTTTCAATTTCATCCATGGCTATATCTTTTTTTCTTACCGGCTTTGTCAATGCGATTATGGGCCGAAGAGCGAAGAAATGGTTCTATCGAACTATTATTGACTCTGCCGATTCCACTATCGGTTATTGTCATTGGGAAATTTGTAGCGGCATGGGCAGTGAGTGCTTTGGCGCTTATTCTAACATTCCCGCTTTGGCTGACAGTAAATTATCTCGGCGCTCCTGATAATGGGGTTATTTGGGCGAGCTATCTTGGTAGCTTGTTTATGGCTGGAGGATATTTGGCATTAGGAAGTATCTTGTCTGCCTGCACTCGCAATCAACTGATTGCTTTTGTTTTGAGTGTACTTGTTTGCTTTGTTTTCACAATTGCCGGTCTTCCAATGGTGCTTGATGTTTTTCGCGATATTCTACCCGATTTAGTTTTGGAGAGTATTGCTTCTCTCAGTTTTCTCGCACATTTTAGAGCGATTACATCAGGTGTGATTGATCTGCGCGATGTTATTTTCTTTTCTAGCATTATCGGGATTAGCCTGTTCTTAACTGGCATTGTTGTCGAGAGCAAAAAGGGAGAAGGCGCGTGATGAGATCTCTTTTATCTTCACGCAATACAATTGCGGTTTTTCTTCTGATTGTCTTATTTCTGTCTGTGAATATTAGCAGTTCGCTATTATTGCGTAACGCTCGTTTAGACCTGACAGAAAATGAATTATTTACTCTTAGTCAGGGCACAAAAGATATTTTAGCGCAGATCGATGAGCCCATTTCTCTGACATTTTATTATTCGCAAAGCCTGGCTGGATCTGTTCCTGCTATGCGGCTCTATGCGCAACGCGTTCGCGATATGCTGGATGAGATTGTTAATCGTTCCAATGGTCGTGTGTCGCTAAAGATTGTGGATCCTGAGCCATTCTCTGATGTTGAGGATGTCGCTGTTGCGCGCGGGTTAGTGGGGCGCCCTATGGGATCGGGTGACCTTTTCTATTTTGGGCTTATTGGTACAAATATGGTTGATGATATGCAGATCATCCCGATTTTCCCAGCCGAGCGTGAGCAGTACTTAGAATATGATATTACGCGGTTGATCGATAATCTGAATACACCTCAAAAACCAGTTTTGGGAGTTGTTTCCAACTTGCCACTAGACACGGGTGCTGGTGGCCTCATGGCGGCGATGCGCGGCCAGTCGCAACCGTTTTTGATATATAGCGAATTAGTTGATAGTTTTACTGTTGAATTCTTAGACCCAAAAATGACGAAAGTACCAAAGCGCGTAGATGTCTTGCTACTAGCGCATCCGCGACCGTTAAGTGAAAGCCAGCTTTATGCTATAGATCAATTCGTGATGCGTGGCGGTCGAGTGATTGCATTTCTTGACCCTCATTCTGAAGTTAGCTTGACCGCGGGACCCAATGGACAACCGCTACCAGGCTATACGGAGCAATCCAATCTGGGCGAGCTTATGGCGCGCTGGGGCGTGACCATGGATGATACGAAAGTCTTGGCTGACCGCACTTATGCCCAACGCGTGGCAACGGGGCGGGATGCCCGTCGGCAGCTTGTCGATTATGTATTATGGATGGGTATGCCAAAGGCACAATTTAACGAGACAGATGTCGTGATGAGCAATATTGACCTGCTTAACATTGGGTCAACGGGAACGTTAAAGAAAACAGATGATGCAACCACAACCATGACCCCCCTTGTCGTAAGTTCAGACCAAAGCATGTTGGTTGCGCGTGATATGGTGGCAGCAGGTCCTGACCCTGATACGCTGTTGCGGAATTTTAAAGCCGATGGAGAACAACATATTATTGCCGCTCGTTTGCGCGGACCTGTGCTGACGGCTTTTCCCAAAGGTATACCAAGCCCTGGGAAAGACAATGCAAGTCAGGGCGGTGCGGCGCCTGAGCCTCTTTTAGAAACGAATGATGCGAATATTATAATTTTCGCCGATAGCGATTTCTTTGATGATCGGTTTTGGGTTACTGAAGAATCTTATCTTGGTCAGCGATTCGCTGTGCCAATGGCGGACAATGCGAAGTTCTTATTAAATGCAGTGGAAAATATGATGGGTTCTGATGCTTTGATCAGTTTGCGTGGACGCGAACGAGCTTTGCGCGGGTTTGACCGGGTTGAAGCATTACGTCGTGATGCAGAAGAGCTTTATTTAGCTGAAGAATATGCACTTCAGCAGCGTATTGAGGCTGCGCAGAGCGAGTTGGATCGGATTGAAAAAACGCAAGCCCTTGGGCCAGAGGCACAGGCGGTCGCGATAGAATATCGAATGGAATTGCAGGCGGCACGTAAAGCTCTGCGTGCGGTTGAAGCCAACCTAAGGCGTGAAATTGAAGCTCTCGGTTTGACCTTGCGATGGATCAATATTGGGCTAATGCCTGCGCTCATTGGGTTGGTTAGCGTGGTAATTATGTTAAGCCGTCGCCGCAAACGCGTGCGCACACAACGCGCTGGCGGTATGCGTATGGTGGAGGATCGTGAGTAATGAGTACGTTACGATTTTACATTTTATGCTTTGTCACATTTATCAGCGTTGGGGTTTTGATCTTCGCTCTGCAGCGCGAAGCGCCAGTCTTTGTGCAAGAAAATCTTGGCCTATTATTGCCAGAACTCAACGGCCAATTAGATAAGGTTGCGCGCGTGGAGATTACTCACGGCCTTGGTTTATCAGGAACTCAGACGCTTATTTTTTCACGCGGGGCTGAAGAGGGTGATCAGCTTTGGAGGGTTGTTGCACGTGATCATTATCCGGCGAACCAAGAATTAGTTAATGAAACGATTATCGCGTTGAGCAATCTGGAGAAGCTTGCGCCGCGAACGGCGCTGAAGGAATGGCACCGTGTTTTGGGGCTAACGGCGCCAGACGATTTAAGCAAGTCAATCGAGTTTAAACTTTTTGACGCGAGTGGCGCGCCAATTGTGCAAGTGTTAATGGGCAATGATGAGCGCAGCGAGGTCGAACAAAAACAAGTCTCTAAACAGGTTGGTGGCTCACTCAAGAATTTTTATATGCGCCGCTCAGACTTTGACCAGACATGGCTTGTGCGGGGACGTCTTCCAAGAAGCAAAGACATCACACCTTGGCTTGACGCACGGTTAGACTGGCCAGACTTTGACCAGGTAATTGAGATGACACTAAGTGGGATAAGTCGTGGTTCATTTACGCGTCCTGATACGGCCTCACCATGGCCCAGCAATAAACCCGTTGATATTATGGCGCAGATCGCAGCATTGCGTCTTCTTGATGTTGTGCCGGCAGATACAATTGATTTTGCCGATGGGCAAAACACAATATTAACGCTTGCCAATGGAGAGGTGTTTGCGATTTCAGCGGTGACGACGAGTTCAAATTTTTGGGTCCGATTTAATAATGGTCTGTGGGCTTATAAGTTTGATGGTTCGGCTCGTGATGCTCTTATTCCTACGCTCTGAATTTTTTTAATAAAAAATCTAGTGCCGAAGGAGCATGCGATAGTGTTATAAAAAACGCCGCCCAAAGGGCGGCGTTTAATTATTTTATGCGACAGCTATAAGCTGAGTGCGCTTTTTCTTAAGAAGCGAGTTGCCGTAATACATATTGTAAGATGCCACCATTTTGGAAATAATCGATCTCATCTTGTGTATCAATACGGCTTAGAAGCGTAACGGTTCTCGTTGCCCCTTTCTTATCTGTAATCACCATTTTAACTTTCTGGCGCGGCTTAATCTTACCACTTACGCCTTCAATCGTTATGGTTTCTGATCCGTTAAGTTTGAGGCTTTCCCAGCTGTCAGAGCCTTCAAACTGAAGAGGCGCAATGCCCATGCCAACGAGGTTGGAACGGTGAATTCGCTCAAAGCTCTCTGCAACCACTGCACGGACACCGAGAAGGCGAGTGCCCTTGGCGGCCCAATCTCGGCTTGAACCCGTGCCATATTCTTTGCCAGCGAAGACAACCAACGGTGTTTGGGTTTTGGCATAAGCCATAGCTGCGTCATAGATAGACATCACTTTACCTTCAGGCTGGAGCGTGGTGACACCACCCTCTGTGCCAGGGGCCATTTGATTGCGGATACGTATATTTGCAAACGTGCCGCGCATCATAACCTCGTGATTGCCACGACGTGCCCCATAGGAGTTATAATCAGCGACACCGACTTTATTTTTGCTCAAATATAAGCCAGCCGGGCTGCTCGCCTTAATTGAACCTGCCGGTGAGATGTGATCAGTTGTGATACTGTCACCCAACAAGGCCAAGATACGAGCATTGTTGATTGGCTGGACATCACTTGGTTTTGCGCTTAAGCCGTCAAAGAAAGTTGGCTTTTGAACATAAGTTGATGATTGATCCCATGTAAAGGTTTGGCCTTTTGCTGGCTTAATTTTCCGCCAGCTTGCATCACCTTTAAAGACATCTTTGTAGCGATCTCGGAACATTGCAGGCGTTACGCATGTGCGAACGGTGTCTGCAATTTCTTTGCTTGTTGGCCAAATGTCTTTTAGGAAAACGGGGTTTCCTTTTTTATCAGTGCCCAACGGGTCGGTAGCAAGGTTTAGCTTCACTGTTCCGGCAATTGCATAGGCAACTACTAACATTGGTGAGGCAAGATAGTTTGCGCGCACATCTGGGCTCACGCGACCTTCGAAGTTACGGTTACCTGATAGGACAGATGCTGCAACAATATTATTTTCGTTAATCGCTTTAGAGATAGGCTCTGGTAGTGGACCGGAGTTACCAATACATGTTGTGCAACCATAGCCAACAAGGTTAAAGCCCAATTTATCAAGCGGCGCTTGTAGATTGGCTTTTTTAAGATAATCCGTAACAACTTGAGAGCCTGGGGCTAAAGATGGTTTGACCCATGGTTTAACAGTTAGACCTTTTTCAATGGCATTGCGTGCGACAAGTCCTGCGCCAAGCATAACGCTTGGGTTGGATGTATTTGTGCAAGATGTAATTGCTGCAATGACCACGTCACCATGTCCAATGTCAAATTTCTCACCTTTAACCGCGACGCGTTCGCTGACCTTGGTAATGTTTTGGTCCTGTAATGCTTTTTCAAAACCAGTTGGCATTTCTTCAAGCAATACGCGGTCTTGAGGGCGTTTTGGACCAGCCAAGCTTGGGCGTACATTTTCAAGATCAAGCGCAAGCTTATTTGTGAAGACTGGGTCTGGCGAGTTCTTCGTACGGAACATCCCTTGTTTCTTAGCATAAGCCTCAACCAATGCGACGCGGTCTTTCTTGCGTCCGGTTGATTTTAGATAAGAGATTGTGTCTTTATCAACGGGAAAGAAGCCGCATGTTGCGCCATATTCAGGTGCCATATTGGCAATTGTGGCTTGGTCTTCAAGTGATAGGTTATCAAGACCGGGGCCATAGAATTCAACAAGTTTGCCAACAACACCTTGCTTACGAAGCATTTCAACAATGATCAAGACCAAGTCAGTTGCTGTTGCCCCCTCTGGTAATTTACCGGTGAGTTTAAATCCAACAACTTCAGGCAAAAGCATTGAAATTGGTTGTCCCAGCATGGCTGCTTCGGCTTCAATGCCACCCACACCCCAACCTAATACGGCAAGGCCATTGACCATTGTGGTGTGGCTATCGGTGCCGACCAGTGTATCTGGGTAGGCTGTTTCAACTTTTTTGCCATTGATCACCTCTTTGCGGGTCCAGACTGTTTGCGCTAGATATTCGAGGTTCACTTGGTGGCAAATCCCGGTTCCAGGAGGCACCACCCGGAAGTTTTGAAAGGCTTGTGCCCCCCAACGTAAGAATTCATAGCGCTCACGGTTGCGCTCATATTCAAGGCCAACATTATTTTTAAGAGCGCTTTTATTGCCGAAATGATCAACCATCACAGAATGGTCAATGACGAGATCAACAGGTGTGAGAGGATTAATTTTGTTTGTTTTCCCGCCGATATCTTCCATGGCATTGCGCATTGTTGCGAGATCAACAACCGCAGGAACGCCAGTAAAGTCTTGCATAAGAACGCGGGCAGGACGGAAAGCAATTTCGCGATTTGACTTGCGGCGTGTCATCCAGCTTTTTACCGCAAGGATGTCGTCAGCAGTAACTGTGCGGCCATCTTCAAAGCGTAGAAGATTTTCTAAGAGCACTTTCATGGCGTAAGGTAGTTTTGAAATACCTTCTAAGCCATTTTTTTCAGCTGCTTTGAGACTAAAATAAGCGTAGGATTTTGATCCTACTTTTAAGGTCTTTAGCGCTTTAAAACTATTGGGGTGTTTAGGTGTTTGCGTTGGTTTCTTTGTGGTTTTTGCTTTAGGCATGTTCACGCTCCTTCTGAAATGAGCCAGTCAATTGGCAGCACATGCTGCAATTCGCGCGCACTATACTGTTTTTGTTTTAAAAAGGCTATGCTAGGTGAGAAACTACTTGAGCTTTTTTTAAGAAAGCTCGTTCTAAGAATATAGCGTTGCACATTTAGGGATAGATTTGACAATAATGGATAGTGAAAAACAAGCTGGGCTCAATGTGCATCAACTCGGTGTTCGCCGCGGAGATAGCATGATTATTTCCAATTTGTCATTTGAAGCTCCTCGCGAGGCAGCTTTAATGGTCAGCGGTCCAAACGGTGTTGGTAAAACCTCGTTACTAAGGGCCCTTGCGGGCCTCCTTACATGTGAAACAGGGCATGCCATGCTTGGTAATGATGCTTTAGAAACCCATATGCTTCATTATGTTGGACATAGAGAAGGGCTGAAAAGCCAATTTACTGTTATTGAGAACCTAAATTTTTTATTTGATTTGCATGCGGAGCCCAGCTCTAAACTCCCCGATATTGATGCTATATTGCATTATATCGGACTTTTTAATAAACGGCATCAAATGGTGAGTGATCTCTCTGCAGGTCAAAAGCGTCGGGCTGCTTTTTCACGTTTATTCATGGTTCCGCGTCGCGTATGGCTATTAGATGAGCCTTATACCGCACTCGATCGCGCTGGCCGCATTTGGTTGAGCGGGGCGGTTCGTGAGCATTGTGAAACTGGCGGGATTGTGATTGCTGCAAGTCATGAACCGCTTGATTTTGCTTCACAAAACCTTGTTTTGGAGGTGCTTGTGTAATGCGTGCGTTTTACCGAGTTCTTTATAGTGATGTCTTGTTGGCTTGGCGTCAGGGGAGCATTAGCCTTGTTGTGGCCTTTTTATTCATTGCACTCACTTTGGTGCCTTTTGGGGTTGGTCCTGAGCTTGCGCTTCTAAAGCGTCTTGCGCCTGGCTTACTTTGGGTTGTGATTGTTTTGGCGCTCTTGTTGTCGCTTGATCGGCTTTTTCAGAGCGATGCCGAGGATGGTGGTTTTGATCAG